>JANQHT010000059.1 GCA_028282545.1 Spirochaetales bacterium | reverse complement strand
CTCGCTAAACGTCACCTCAATGTCCACCGTCTCGCCAATCATAAACCCGTGCCCGTCTCCAGGGAGCGCCGTGGTCGATGCAACCCCTGTCACCGTCGGATTCACAAGATCGATGCTGAACACATCCGTCCCCGTCTGGGCTACAACGCTCGTGTTCCCCGTTGCATCTCGAGCGCCCACAATCTGGAGATCGACGTTGGACACAAGGTCGGCCAGGCTTTCAGAGTTTGCAACGTTGAACTCGGCACGGTACGTCCGTCCATCGGGTCGCCAGTTGCTCGCCGCGGCGTTCAAGGTGACGGTCGCCGTCGGATCCTCAACCGGGAACGAAATCGATGGTTTCACGCTCGTGTCCATGTTTTCATAGAAGAGGAAATCGACGTAGAAACCCGGCGTCCCAATCTGGTCGTCGAACACTGTCGTAACACTCGGCGTCACCGGTGCCGATACATCGAGCAAAGGCGCTGTCTGATCGGTGAGCGAAAGTGTCAGTGTGCCGGACAAGGGATACGTCCCGCGGTCGTAGACACTCGCACCGCCACCGGTCGCCGAACTCTTGGGCGTAATCGTGATGTCATCGTCGTGGTCCGGCGTTCCAGTGACCGTCAAGTTGAGCCAGAACAACTCCTCACCACCGGTCAAATCGGTGTCTGGATCACCAAATGTCGTGGCCGGGAGGTGAAAACCATTGAAACTCACCGTGGGAGGTGTGTAGCCATAGTTGGGATCCGCAGTGTCGTCCGCGGCACTTGCAAAATCGGTACCCGGGTCACCAATAACGCTCACCAGTGCAATATCAAAATCCGAGAGCGCCACGGCCCCGTCTTTGTATGGAGCTGTCCACACTCCTTCGTCGAACCCGACAATGGCGTATGAGTTGTCAGAGACGACTGAACTGCCGCTTCCGTCCGAAAGGAATCCCGGTCCGGTGTTATCCAACTTGAACTGCCGGAACTGCGTGGTGACGTCGCTCAGGAGGTTTGTCGCCTCGATAACGAGCGTCTTGGTGGTGAAATCGGTGATGATAGGGTCACCGTTGGCGTCGTTTCCGGAGCCCATGTCCGTACTGAAAACGCCGAGATCGAGGTTGAAATTGAAATTCGCGTTCTTGTCATCGTACGTGGGCGGGTCACTCCCCACATCTGGTACGGAGCCGGGGGCTCCGACGGTGACGGTCCCGTCTCGGGAACGGTCAAAGAAGTACCAGTTGAAAAGGAGAATCGAGTCGGCGTCGCCGATGATACCGCGCGGCGTCAGGTCGAGAATGTTCCCCGACCAGTAGTACACATCGATCGTGTCGCTCGCCTGGATGATGGGAGAGGGAAAATCGATTGTGATGGGCGGGCCGTTGTCGGTGTCAAGGAGGCGGATCTCCTTGGTAACCGCGTTCCCCGTCGTGTCCGATACGTCCAGTTGGACCAGCATGTCGCCGCCGGGCCACGTGGCGGGATTGATCGTGTAGCCGGCCGAGAAGTAACCGGGCCGGCCCTCGTGTTCGGTCAGCAGAATGCGATCGAAATCGGGTTCGTCCGTGTCGTCGGTCAATGAGAAGACGTAGACGCGATCGGCGATGGTGAGCTTCGGCGTTGAGGTGAGCGGCGGATCGTCTCCCTCGGTGAAGAGGATTTCGTCGATCGTTGCGCTGCTGCTCGAGTCCGCGATCCAACCGGCGATCGTCACCGTCTCCTCGTAGAGCGATCCGTTCAAATTCGGCGGATCCCATTCGACGTACGGTACTTTGCCGTCGTTGACGAGTGTCAGTGTGGCCACGCGCGTTCGCCCGTTCAGATCGGTAGCAGTGATTTCAACGCTTACCGTCGGAAAATCGGATCCGAACGTATCCACGACAAACGAAAACGCACCGTCATCGCCCACCGTGATACTACCCTCTTGCGAGAGCAGCGCCGAACTCCACACCATCGATGCCACTTCGTTCACCGTAGGTGCCGCGTCCGACGAATCGTAGTCCCGCACCGTTCCCGTCACCGTGACGCTCGAGCCGTAGGTGGCGTTGTTCGCCGGCGACGTGATGGTAATCACCGGCCCTTCCCCGCTGTCGCGCAGGGTGATTTCCGCCGTAGACGAATTCTCGTTTCTGTCAACCAGGGTCAACACGACGAACTGGTTGCCGGTCAGCCCCACCGTGGAAAAGGTCAGCGTGAAGATGCCCGTGGCGGGATCATACGTGAAAAAGTCGGTGTCCGCAGGATCGGTAGATGCTATGAGCCCGTTCGCCGCGAACTGCACCGTCCGCGTCAGGGCGCCCGCATCGAGTACTTCGAACGTAAGGGTACCGAGAGATCCTGCGTTGTCGCCGGCGCTCCGGCTTGAGTCGGACAACGTCCCCTCGATCGTTACCAGAGAGACCATCTCGGAGTTATTCGACGGGGAGTTGATCTCGATCGTCGGCGCCAACTGGTCATCGGCGATCAAGAGAACGTCGTCCGAAATCGGTGTAGGACACGAAACAAGCAGTGCGACGATCAATCCGACAACGGCAACGGCCGTGAACCGTGCAATCAACCCGTTCCTGTTTTTGTTACCCTGCATCGGTCTCCCCCGTGAGTGTTCCGCCGAGGCTGCCCCGCTGGAGATGGGAGTACGACTTCGCCAAATCGGGATCAACTTCTGCGAGGCGTTCGTAGTACTGTGATGCGCGGGCGTAGTTCTCCAACTGGTAATAGGACTGAGATATGTTCAGGAGCACCGTCGTGTAGCTGGACGACGTCGTTCTCCCGGCCGACTCGAGGGTGTTCTCCACGCGATGGAGCCGGCGCAGTGCGGTCTGGTATTCACCCCGCAGGTAGGCGAGGTTGCCCAGATTGATCTGGGCACCGAGATAGTTCCGATCGAGTTCGAGCGCCTTTTCGAAGGCCGTTTCCGCTTCGTCGTAGCGGTTGAACTTGGCGGCGGCGATACCGTACTGGTTCCAGTCGCGCTTGATGTTGCCTTGTTCCGCGGTGACGCGATAGGACTCGAGCGACTCATCGACGATTTCGGCGAGTCCCGACTGAAACCGCGCCACGATCTGATCCGGGCTGCCGTACTGGATACCGGTGTCGGCTTCCCGTAGGCCGATCGGCCGATAGAGTTCCTGCGCCGCGGCCGTGCGGTAGAGGCCACGCACGTCGGGTTGCTCTTCCCACGCGCGGTACTCTGCCATGCCCGTCCGCCACGCCTCGAGGAACGAAGCCTGACCGACCAGGGTTATCTCAACCGGGACCCAGAGTTCTCCCTCCAGTTCGAACGTCAGGGACGGGTCCGGATGAACATCACGTTGGTTCCTGGCCGGCACCCCGGTGTTGAACACGGCGTATACGTGCCCCGGAGTGGTGATGATACCGGTCTGAATACCGAGCGTTTCCAGCAGGGAGGTGTACGCCACGGTGAGGTCGTCGCAGTCCCCGGTGGTCCGCCGCAATGTGTCCCGGGCGATGCTCACCGAGTCCACCGCGAACGGATCGTTCTGCATTGCGGTAAAGGGAGTGGTGGGATCGGGCTGGTAGAGAATTCCCTGCTCCTGCAGCGCGTAGTACACCTGCATCGCCATCTGCAGTTTGGGCGACAGACCGTCGGTCACGTGAGCGTTGGTCGCCTGCCGGACGTAGCTGGTGAAGTTGCGCAGTGCCCCGTCGGCGGGAGTGATAAAGGCGCACACCTTCCGATCGTCGTTCCAGGTGAGCGACGTTTTATCGTACAGATCGTATGAAACGGAGAAGGATTGATCCGCGGCGCGATCCCGGGAACGGTAGGCGACCTGAACTTCACCGTTGAGGGGCGTGATTCCTTCGGTGCTGAATACTTCGCCGTTGAACGCCGCAAAGAGATCCACCTCCAGGCTTTCGCCGGGAGCCATCTGGGGAATCCTGGCCGCTGCGGTAGGTCCATCCATAAACCCGTCCTGGAAGAAGGCCACCTCGATCTCCGTGATGGGGAAATCCTCAACGTTTTCAATGGTGACGGTACCCACGGGATGGTTCACGTAGTAACTCTGCATGGCTGCAAAGAGCGGATCGACTTCCGCTTCCGCAAACCGAATACTCCGAATCTGCGCTTCCGGCGCGTCGGGATCCTCGCCGTGGCGGTACTGGACACCAAACCCGATGCCGAAGGCGATCCCGTTGAACTTGTCCAACGGCCCAAAGCCGTACATGAACTTGACGGTCGGCATCACCTGGATGCTCATCTGGTATGACGGATTGAGTGCTATTTTTCCGCCCAGATCGATGTGGAGATTCTTGTTTCCGTACGTTTCCTCTTCGCTTGTCAGTTCCGGGAAATAGGTCTGGCTCATTCCCAGGGCAACGTCAGCGCCGAACTCGAACTCCTTGGAGAACCGGCTCGCATAGGTGGCGCCCAGACCACCGTAGATGCGGGAATGGTCCCAGCGCGTGGGAAACCGCGTGTCCTCGTAGTCCACCGACATCCATCCGGCGCGGGCAAAGGGTTGAATGATCGGGTTATTAGGCAACGGATAATTGAACGCGAATGAGATGTCCGTGGCCGTATAGGCAACCTCGGAATCGTCGCTAAAACTGACAAGCGGCGACAGCTGCAGGAGGCCCCCGGACAGGGCAAAACGATACTGGTAATAGAGGTCTAGGTTGGCCTGCCGCGCGGCAAGTTCGGGGTCAACGGGCGCATTCGGGGTACCCGCCGTCTGGGCCCAGGAGGCGTACGACACCCCAATGAGGACCAGAGCGACCAGCGCGCTACGACACGAATTCACCCGCATGACCTCATCATATCTACTCCCGGACAGAGCCGCAATCTGCATTTACCGTAACAAAATACCACGCTTCACCTCGCAATACGGAACGGGGCGTACTATATTGTCGATAGGAGGTACAAAATGCGCGCGCGAAGGCTCATTCCCAAGTTGTATGTGCCGATTCTTGTTCTTGCACTCGTCGGCGTTACGCTTCCGGCTCAAAACATCCTGGTTGCATTTGCAGACGGGCTTGTTGAGTACGAAGAGAACGGCCAGTGGTTCGAGGTCTTTATTGGTGATCAAATTCCAACGTCCAGCCAGGTGCGGCTTTCGGCCGGAGCCTTCGTGGAACTCGACAACGGCGGCACCACGATCGAGATCAACCGGCCCGGCGTGTACGCCTTGAACACGCTCGTGGCGACGGCCCGCGTGGCCCGGACGAACACCGGTGCAGGCGGCCGCCTGGGCCGCCTGGTCAACAACAAGCCGCCGGACACGTCAACCAGCGCCGTCGGCGGTGTGCGCGCCAGCGAGGCGGTTGATCGGGACCAGACGCTCTGGGCCGGCGACGCGGAAGCGATGGCGCTCATTCGCGACGGCATCGACATGATCGACGCCGGCGACTTCCAATCCGCCTACTGGTACTTCGAAGAGGCCTACGACGCTGCCCAAGAGAGCGAAGAGGCGATGGTGGGCTTCTACTACGGATTCTCTTCGGCGCTCCTGGGTAACACGGCGGAAGCAAAAACGATCCTGCAGCGCTATGGCCCGGACGCGGCAACGCCGTACTACGACGATCACGCGTTGGTGCTCGGCCAGCTCTTTGTTCAGAGCGCCGAGTTCGCCGAAGCGCTGGCGGTTCTGGACAGCTACCTCTCGAACGGTGCGGTTGAAGCGCTCTTTCGCCAGGAAGCGCTGCTGCTGCGCGGCATTGCCCTTTCCGGACTCGGTCAGATCGACGAAGCAAAGGCGGCTCTCACGGAAGCTTCCGCTCTTGTGCCGGGTACGGAAACCGCCGCAGTTGCTGAGGAGATTCTATCGACCCTGTAGCGGTGATAGAGTTGATAGATCAGAGGCGTGCCAGCGTACAGGCGATACCGCCGTTATAGACGTGGGCGCCTGGACGAGCGTCATCGCGGCGTATCGACTCCGGGACGAGCACGTTCACATCCCAATCGCTGTATTCATCGCCGGCGGACCCCGCGATCCTCCGGTATAGGCCCGCGGGATCCCCTATATCCAGGCGCTCACCGAAGGGAGGATTTGTCACGATCGAGCCCGGAGGAACGTCGGCCGGCGTCGTAGTGAAGAAGTCCTGCGTTACGAATGTAATTGCATCGGCAACGCCGGCGCGCTCGGCGTTTCTTCGCGCCAATGCCGTGATCTCCGCGTCGATATCCGCGGCAACGACGGGGACCGCTCCCGCACCTGCCGTTGTTTCTGATGTGACCAACTCGCGGATCGCCGACACTTCTTCCCGATCGATCCACGGCCATTTTTCGAATGCGTAGGAACGCCCCACCGATCCGGGCGCGCGGTCGAGCGCTATCATCGCCGCCTCGATGGCGATGGTACCGGAGCCACAGAAGGGATCCAGCAAGGCCCTGCGGCCATCCCACCCGGCAAGCATAAGGAGTCCCGCGGCGAGGTTTTCCCGGAGCGGTGCTTCCCCGGCCTCCCTGCGGTACCCGCGCTCGTGGAGCGGTCTACCGCTGCCGTCCAACGACAGGGTCACGCGATCGTCATCGAAATGGGCAACGATCCGGTAGTCGGGGCGCTTGCGATCCACCGATGAGCGGCGCCCGCAGGCCGTGCGCTGAACATCCACCACGCCGTCCTTGATTCGGAGCGCACAAAACCGCGCGTCTCCCGGTGATCCGGGAAAGGCCGTCACGTTAACGGCGATCGTTGCCGTGGGTCGAATCAAATCACCCCACCGGTAGGAGCGGGCCAGCCGGTACAGTTGGTCCGCGTTCGCTGCCCTCCCCCACGCCACCGGTACCAGAACGCGGCCGGCAGTCCGTAGTTCGAGGTTCGCCCGGATCATCTCCTCGGCTCCGCCGCGAATGTGCACGGCACCGGAGACGGTGCGCACCACGTCGTACCCGCCCCGGTCGAGTTCCGTTCGTAACGGTTTCTCCAGGCCGCCGGGGCACGTGATGACAAGCGTGTTCGAGGGGAATCTGGACGACCAGTTTTGAGCTGCCATTGCCGGATACTATGGTACAATTCCCGCTGGTATGCACACCATCCTCTCAAGAACTCAACTTTCCGATAACGTCGTGCGCCTGCGGGTTGCGGCGTCGCTCATCGCCGAGGCGCGCAGCCCCGGCCAGTTTGTCATCGTCCAGGTCGACACGGACTTTGGCGAACGGGTCCCACTTACAATCGCAAACGCCAATTCGTCGGAGGGGTGGGTAGAGCTGATCTTCCAGACGGTAGGCGCAACGACGCTCCGCCTCGCCGAGTATTCCCAGGGAGAGGCGTTGCCGGCGCTCCTGGGGCCCCTGGGGCAACCGACCCACGTGGAGAACTTCGGGCGGGCGGTATGTGTCGGTGGGGGAATAGGCGTCGCGCCCATGTACCCGATCGCCCAGGCTCTCAAGGCCGCCGGGAATCACCTCAGCGTGATCATCGGCGCCCGGAACCGGGAGCTCATCCTCCTAAAGGAGGAGATGGCAGATATGGCCGACGATCTCATCGTAGTCACCGACGACGGCAGCTACGGCCGGAAAGCGCTTGTCACCGAACCGTTACGGGAACTGTGCGAAAGCGACTCCCCGCCCGATATCGTGGTGGCGATCGGGCCGCCGGTCATGATGAAGTTCGCGGCGGAAACGACGAGACCCTACGGCGTTCACACGGTGGTCAGTCTGAACTCGATCATGGTGGACGGAACCGGGATGTGCGGCGGCTGCCGCGTAACCGTCGGCGAGGAAACCAAGTTTGTCTGCGTGGAAGGCCCGGAGTTCGACGGACACGCTGTGGATTTCGACAACATGATAAAACGGCTCCAGGCGTACAAGCCGCAGGAGGACCGCGCCCGATCGCAGTGCATGATAGATATTCGGGCCAAGGAGCTGACCAAATGACGCACCAATCGCCGCGCGATCAACAGCGCGCCGCGGCAGACATGATAATAGAACTGGCAAACAGCGAACTCAAGGCAAAGGATCGGCTGGCTATCCCGCAGCAGGACATGCCCGCCCAGAATCCGAACGTACGCAACGGGAACATGTCGGAAGTGACGTACGGCTACTTCGAGGAACAGGCGCGCCTGGAGGCGCTTCGATGCCTGCAGTGCAAAAATGCCCCGTGCATCAAGGGATGCCCGGTGGAAATCGACATCCCGCGATTTGTCCGCAAGATTTCGGAGGGGGACTACGCAGGCTCGCTAAACGTTATTAAGGAGGCCAGCCTGCTGCCGTCGATCTGCGGCCGCGTCTGTCCGCAGGAAAACCAGTGCCAGGAACGGTGTCTCGTCGGGAAATCGTTGAAGGACAAGTTCAAGGCGGTTTCCATCGGTCGCCTGGAGCGGTTCGTCGCCGACTGGGACGCCGGTATGAAGGGCCTCTCCGATCTGGCGTCGGAAGACGCCCGGGGCAACCCGCTACCCCCGAGTGCAACGGCGGGCGCCATGTCCGCGGCGACACGTTCAGTTCCCCCGGTGAAAGGGGAGACGGGGAGGAAGGTGGCGGTTATCGGCAGCGGCCCCGCGAGTATCACCGTCGCGGCAGATGTCCGTCGCGAGGGACACACGGTAACGATCTTCGAAGCGTTCCACAAACCGGGGGGCGTGCTCGTCTACGGCATCCCCGAATTTCGCCTGCCCAAGTCGATCGTGCAGGACGAACTGGAAACTCTCGTTCGAATGGGTGTCGAAATCAAGACGAACTATCTGGTGGGCCGGACGCGGAAACTGACCGATTTCCTCGACAAGGATGGGTTTGACGCGATCTTCATCGGGACCGGCGCGGGTCTCCCGCGGTTTATGCACATCGAGGGGGAAAACCTAATTGGCGTCTTCTCGGCGAACGAGTTTCTCACCCGGTCCAACCTGATGAAGGCGTACGATCGCGAACGGGCCGCCACACCGATCTTCCAGCCACGGAGAGTGGCCGTGTTCGGCGGGGGAAACGTTGCGATGGACGCGGCCCGGTCAGCCCTCCGAATCGGTGCCGAAGAGGTGAACGTGGTGTATCGCAGGACTCGCGTGGAAATGCCCGCCCGCGCCGAAGAGGTGGACCACGCCGAGGAAGAGGGAATCACGTTCCACTTCCTGCGCAGCCCAAAGCGGATTCTCGGAGACGACCGGGAGCGTGTAACGGCGATAGAGACGCTCGACTACGAGTTGGGTGAACCCGATGAGTCGGGACGACGGCGCCCCGTCCCGATTGAAGGGAGCGAAAGCACGATGGAAGTCGATACGGTGATCGTGTCGATCGGGAACGACTCCAATCCGCTGCTGACGCGAACAACGCCGGCCCTCAAAACGAACCGGTGGGGCAACATAGTCGCCGACGAAAACGGCAAGACCTCCCTTGACCGCGTCTTCGCCGGGGGAGATATTGTTCTCGGAGCCGCCACGGTCATCCTGGCCATGGGCGAGGGCCGCAAAGCGGCGGCTTCAATCAATCGACTGCTGGCGTAGTAGCGCCGCAGCAGCACCAGGGGAGTACATGAAAATCGGACAAGACGCGGTTGTGACGATCGCCTATTCGGTCCGCGAGAAGGGCGGTGATCTGATCGACAGTTCTGACGAGACCGGCGATTTTCCCTACCTGCACGGCCACGAAAATATCGTCCCGGGGCTGGAAGAGGCGCTCATCGGCAAAGACGTCGGCGACACCGTGTCCGTTACGGTCCCACCGGAAAAGGGGTACGGCCTCCGCGATGAAGCGAAGGTATTTACCGTCCCCAAATCACACATGCCCGACGATGAAGAGATTACGGTGGGTATGGAGTTTCATGCCGAGGATCGTGACGGCTCAATCCGGCAGGTGACCGTCACAAAGGTTACCGGCGATCAGGTGACCCTGGACGCGAATCACGCTCTGGCCGGTATGACCCTCGACTTCGCCGTGGAGGTCAAGGCGATCCGCGCCGCCACTCCGGACGAGCTCGATCACGGCCACGTTCACGGCGAAGGCGGGCACCACCACTAAAACAACCGGTCCAGCAGGGTACCGCCGGTTGGTTCCACCACGAGTTCATCGATGGATGGATCGTCGAGGAACCCCTCCGACGCCATTGCGCGGAGCATCACCAGAAACGGATCGTAGTACCCGTTGGTGTTGAGGAATCCCACCGGTTTCCGGTGAATACCTATCTGACGCCACGAGATGACCTCGGAAAACTCCTCGATCGTGCCGTACCCGCCGGGGAGTGACACGTAGGCGTCGGAACGGGCGTGCATCTGGGCTTTGCGCTCGTGCATGCCCGGAGTGGAAACCATCGTATCCAATCCGGCGTGGGCTATTTCACGCTCAACCAAGAGCGTGGGCATGACGCCCACTACCGAGGCGCCGCCCGCGAGAGCAGCGTCCGCCACAACGCCCATCAACCCGATGTTGCCGCCCCCGTAGACCAGGGTGTGACCGCGCCGGGCGAGTTCCGAGCCAAAGGAGCGCGCCGCCTCGGCGTACGCGGGATTCGCTCCGTTCCGGGAGCCGCAGAAAACGCAGATAGCCGCCATAGCACTGCTAGGGAAGGATAAAGACAATGCGCGTCCCGGCTCCGATAAACTCGGAAAGCGGGATCTCCAGGAGAAAAAAATCCTCGTAGTCCTCGACGTTCACGTCGATTTCCGTGGCCGGCCCCAGCGCCTTTCCCGCCGGCGCAACGTGTACTTCGCTTACGCTTCCCATGAGCGACTTGCCCAGCGATATCGAGTAGAGGGAACTCGCCAGGAAGGGTTCGCTCTCTTCGTCCGCGTCCTCGATGCCTTCAAAGGGGATGGCTACTCCGCCCTCGTACAGGTATGGGAAAAAGATCGCTTCCAGGGAGGGATCGCCGGCCGCGACCGCCTGGGGACCGCGGAAGGGGGCTGCACCGTCCCGTGCGTTGTAGGCAAGGCGGGTAGAAAAACCGAACCTGGCGGCGCTGTTGATCGGGGTGTACGTCGCGATTACACCCGGCGGAAGAGTATCGAGCAGCTCACCCTCGGTGAGGTCCGCATCGGCGAGCATTGAATCGTAGTCAACCGGTTCGCCGCCCATCTGTTCGGTGATGCTAAAGAGCGATTTGTCAAAGGTAAAACGAACGAACGAAACGATATCGCCGTTGGACGCGCGCGTTATATGTTGCGCCACGTCAAAACAACCGGTTAGGAGTGCGATGGCGAAACCTAACAGAATGACACGGAACAGGTGTGACCTTTTCATTGCTCGAATATAGCGCGTCAGAGTTGGATCGTCATCGATCCCCGGGCACTATGGATAGTGGCGGTGTTGTCCGTCCCCGGCCGCCCCCAGGCGTAGATGACCTCCGTCAGCGCTCCGCGAACAAGGGGCGTGTCGGCGTCGTCACCGGAATCGAGGGGCATACGAAACCTGATTCGCGTGCCCGCTTCGCTTTCGCTCCCGTCCAAAAGTGTTACGTTTGTCCTCCCGCCGTGCCGCGTATCGAGTCGGTGCGCCGTGCGCCGATGCCCCACGTGGTCTTCAACGACGGCGTTTCCCGCGTCGTCCACAAACCCGATGATGATGTTCGCGCCACGCATACCGCTGGAGGGCCCAAATCCGACCGCGACCCAACCCGACGTCGGGGCCGCCATGATCACTTCTATCTGTTCGCCGGCAACTCTCCAGGCCAGCGTGAACGGACCGGATCGTTCGACGCGGAAGCCCGCGGGGATCTCCTGCGCCGCAAGCGGCAGCGCGATCACGACGAGCAGAATCGTCGTGATCGCGATTCGTTTCCTCCGTTCCATACAACCCCCTTCCATACCAACCTCCCGGTTGGATTATACCCCTCGGGCAGCCCTTTTCGGAAAGAGCTGCACCATGGGCCCGCACTATCGGTGGGTGCGCTTTCAGGTAGCCCGGCACAAACGCCCAGCCACCCGGCCAAAGCGGAGACCAAAAGCACGACGGGAACGTGAAGATACCACGGTAACACCGTTGAGACGCCAACCGCGGTTCCGATCGCGGCACCCAAGTACAGTGTACCTTCAGCACCGATATAGAACTGGCCTGCCGTGAAGGAAACCGGTCACGGCGCGGACAAGCTCCGATTGTCCGTTCCCCTCGACTCCCGCTATTCCGAAGATCTCTCCCGCGCGAACGTGAAACGAGACTCCTCGCAGGATCGGTACGTTTTCAATGGTGGAAAACCGCAGGTTCTCCACGGTAACAAGGGGAGCGCCGCTGTTCCGGTTGTCTGCAAGGCGACCAAAGTCTATCTCCCGACCAACCATGAGCCGCGCTATATCGTCCCGAGACAAGCCGTCCGCAGCGCGCGTATCGACGACGGACGTATTCCTCATAATCGTCACGTGTTCGGCAACGCGCATTACCTCGTCCAGCTTGTGTGAGATAAACAAAACGGTCTTCCCATCGTCCCGCAACACGTCGAGCGTTCGGAAGAGAATCTTGCTCTCCTGAGGAGTGAGAACGGCGGTCGGTTCGTCAAGAAAATGAGAAGTTCCGCCCGACGAAAGAGCGCTTTGAGGATTTCCACTCGTTGTCGGGTTCCAACCGATAGATCACGGTCCAGAAACATCCGCGCCCGACGCGGCTCGGTGCCGAGGACGATGTTTTCTGCGACCGTGAGATCGGGAGCGAGCATCAGGTGTTGATGCACCAGTGCGCTGGATTCCACCTGTTCAATCAACTCCTGGATTTGGTCGACAAACTCGGCGGGAACAATCGCGTCAAAGTTCTCGTTCGCGGCCAGACCGACCCCCGCTTCCGCCAAACCACCGATAAACCCGATAGCCCTTTTATCGTTTTATCGTTCGCCAACGCAAGATCGGAGGTGGTGATCAGCGCGGCCAGCGCACCGGCAAGAAACGACCCCTCTTCGGTCGGAGGGCGACACCGCCTCTCCCCCTCACCCGACCGGCCCTACGGTTGTTGTACTGTCGCTCTATTTCCCTCCTTGCCTGTCGTTGTGTTAAGCCAGAGTTGTATGAATTCGTCGAGATAAACGTCAGATACAACCGTCATCTCTTTGGTGCTTCCGTAGAGCGGAAAATCGGATTCGCACCCCGTCCGATACTCTCCGAGAACGAATCCGTAGGAAGCGCCGTACGAGAGCCCGTGGGAAATATCGACGTCTACGTGAAGCCGGTGTGTCTCAAAGATCTCCGGCCTGATGCAGAAAGCGACGCAGATCGAGTCGCACAACCCATAGTAGAGCCTTGGCTTTTTCCGGTCTAGTTCAGGATCCAGAAAATGGGGCCCCACCCCCAATCTGAAAAGTTCCGAAACCGCCGATTGTTCGGCGATGACGCGTTCGTACAGTTCAATGGTAAAGGTTGGACGCTTACAGACGTTCAGAGGACACAGACTGATCGGCATGCCGGAACGGAGCACGATACGCGCGGCTTCAGGATCGACCCAAAAATTGAACTCGGCTCCGGGGGTGATATTCCCGTTTCCCCCAGGAAGGAGCTGAATTGCGCCACCCATTATGATAACCTCTTCCACGCGGTTGACGATTTCCGGGTACATGCGGACAGCCACGGCCACGTTCGTCAGCGGTCCTGTGGCGATGATCGTCACTGGGGCGGTGTGTCCGAGAATGGTCTCAGCGATGAAGTTGGCTGCCAGGCGCGGATCAGCCTTCAATTGCGGCGGCCCGCCAGGCAGCCGATCTTCCGGCATCTCTTTTGCCCAGTCGCCCCACACTGCCTCGGTATACGAAGTCCGTTCGTGAACCAGTGGCCGGGCCAACCCCGGACATACAGGGATCGCCGTTTCGCCGATGAACTCCAACACCTTTAATGCTGCGGAAACCGAATTGCGAAGGTCAAAGTTGCCCGCTACGGGTGTCACACCTAACAACTCGATTTCGGGTGATTGATGCGCAAAAAGCAAGGCGATTGCGTCATCGTTGAACCACCCAATGTCGCAATCGAAAATCACCTTGCGTACCGGCCCCTTAGCATTGATGTTCACTGTGTACGCTCCTGTTGAATGAACCTGACAATTTCCTCCCGCGTAGCCAGACCGGCTCTGGCCCCCTTTCGGGTTGTTGCCAGTGCCCCGGCGGCGTTCGCAAACGTGAGAGCGTCTGCAGCATCGCTCGGACTGGAGTAAGAACAGGCAAAGGCAGCACAAAAAGCGTCACCCGCACCGGTGGGGTCCACCGCATCGACCGAAAAAGCGCGTCCCCGGACCGCTTCCTCTCCGTCAAAAAAGACGCTACCGGCGGAGCCAAGCGTCGTCACAACGGCGCCGACTCCTTTGGATACCAATTCCTGCGCTGCGGGAACGGACGACTCGCAATCGGTCACGGGAATCCCGGTTAGCGCGGTTGCTTCAGTCGCATTGAGAACGAGTACGTCCACCAACTGCAAGAGATCTCCGGGCGCGCCGTCCGGTGGGACCGGCGACGGATTGAGAACAACCGTTGCCCCGGCGTCACGCGCGACGGACGCCAATCTGACCACGACGCTTACCGGTATCTCCAACTGGAAAACGGCAATCGACGCGGCTGCGACAACCGGTGTTGCCCGTTCGATTTCCGCCTCGCTCCACCGCCAATTTGCTTCAGGCACAACGATAATCTGGTTTTCTCCTGTTTCGTCCAGAACAACCAGGCCCTTTCCAATACCGTATGTCTCGTCTACGAACACGCAGTCGACATTAACGTTTTTGTCGCGCAAGTCATCGAAGTTCATGCCCGAAAAAACGTCGGTACCGATCCGACCGACAAAAGTGGTTTGGATACCCATCAGGGCAGCTTGAACCGCCTGATTGGCCCCTTTTCCTCCGAACGACATAGAGAATGAGGTACCCAATACCGACTCTCCGGGAGAGGGCGGTTGTTGAACCGCAAAGAAAAAGTCTGTATTGATGCTGCCGACCACGACGCACCTGTCGATTCTGCGGCGGCGGTGTTGTTCCTCCGGCACATGGGCTCTTCTCCTAACCGCCGTCGAATCCTCCTCATTCTGATTCAACCCTGCCTGGCAATCACACGACACGGATGGCAACGCCCTTCTCAGCAAACGCTTCGATGGCTTGTTTGTCGATGTTATCGTCGGTAATAAGCACAGACACGCGCTCAATCGGTAGCATGTGGGCAAAACCACCCCGATTCAACTTTGATGAGTCGGCCATTACGACAATCTGATCAGATTGATCAGCCATCGTCCGTACGATCTCGGCACTACCGGTTTCGTCGGTTGTGACGCCGAAATCTGCGGAGAACCCGGCCGTGCCGACAAAGGCGGTCCGAACTCTGTACTTCTTCAATTCGGTGACGGCGGCCGGGCCCATGAAGGACTCGGTTGACGGGTCAAACTCACCGCCTACAACGGTCAGTTTTACCTGCGGATTGGTACGTGCGTACAAAAGCAAAAGAGCAGAGTCGGTAACAACGCGAAGGTTACGCTTGCCGAACAGGTACTTTCCAAGCGTTGCGGTCGTTGTCCCGGCGTTAATCATGATCGTGTCGTTGTCGACAACCATTTCGGCTGCAGCCTTTGCAATACGCGTCTTTTCCTCCGCCTGTTGTTCCTGCCGTTCCAATACGTAGTGATGAAATGCCGGGAAGGTGGCTCCCTTTGTGCGGACGATGTAATGCTTGTTTGCAAGGCTCTCCAGGTCATTGCGGATTGTGACGGTGGTTACGCCCAGCTCACGGCTGAAATCCTTTAGTGAATGGTTTTCCGTTTCGACAAGCAGCAACAGAAGTTTGGTTTCTCGCTCCGAAAGACTTGTATACACCGTGTGTGCCTTGAATTATGATTCTTATATCACTTTCTATTAATGTCAATATTGGTTCATTATTTCTTTGTATCACTGATCGTGTACTATGTTATTTGGTTTACAAAACAGTTCAGCAATCGGTATAGTTGCCACCCGTAAGGGAGGATCAATATGGGCGAAGAAAAAATACGCGTGACGTATCGGATAAAAACGATGATCGAATCACCGGCAAGATCGATTGAACTATTGCTGGCGGAGATGACCGTGGGCATTCACTACGTTGCGACCCCGGACGGGCCGAATATGTCTCCCTCTTTTGAACACGTTCCGACGATCGATCCATCAATCATCGGAGAGGTCGAAGAGCTGACCAACAATGCCGACGGCTCGTTCGTCGTGACGTTTGCTTTGCCGGCGTCTAACGTGGATGCCTCCCTTGGAGGGGTGACCCACCTGTGGACAATGATCGCCGGAGAGGTCTTCAATTTTCATTTCGTCAAAGAGGCCCAGTTGACCGATATCGAATTTCCACCTTCGTTTCTTCGACGGTACGAGGGGCCGGCTTTTGGTTTTGACGGCGTTGCCCAGATGGCGGAGATTGAGTCGGGCCCCTTATGGGGTGCAATTATCAAGCCGAATCTAGGGCTCACACCGGACCAAGCGGCCGATTTGGCCGGTGAGCTGGCAACGGCCGGATTCAATTTCCTGAAGGATGACGAGATATCGGTAAACCCGGCCCTCTCCCCCTTAGCCGATCGTGTGAAAAAGATCGCTGCTCGCGTGCGTGAAGTTCGAGAAAGAACCGGACACCGAATGCTCTACGCGGCAAACGTTACCTCAGATTTTGCTACGATTCGTGACGCCTGTGAAACCGCGATTACAAACGGTGCCGATGTATTGATGATCGATGCGTTTTGCACCGGTCTGTCGGCGGTCGATTTCCTGAAACGCACGTTTGGCGTTCCCATATACGTACACAGGGTCGGCTACGGACTCTTGTCGTTGAGCCCCGACCGTAACATCGACTTTGCGGTCTTGAGCAAAGTTCTCCGTATGTTTGGAGCCGATTTCTCTCATGTAGGAACGCTTTGGGGAAAGTCGCCCCGATCGGTCGATTCGCTCCGCCGGATCGTTGCAACTCTAACCGATGACACGTTCGCTGAATCGACCATCCCCGTAGTCACCGGCGTATCATTGGAGAACATCGGCGCGTACCAATCGTTTTTCGGCGATCGATCAATCTATATGGACCACATCGATATCTACGGCGGAGCGGTGAGCGCCGAAGAAAAGCTGAATGCGCTCCGCGCCGGTGGCCGATAATACGGCCCGGCTTTTGTACATATGGTGTTTGTAATTGTCCGGCACGGGCGCACACAATGGAACAACGCCGGGATTTTCCGAGGGCGCAGAGACGTGCCGCTGGACGAAAACGGCGAACGTGAAGCGTTGTCCATCGCGAACAGACTCTCCGAAACGAAACTCGATGTAGTTGTGTCGAGTCCGCTGTCACGGGCACATAAAACCGCGCAGGCGATAGCGCGCGCTCAGCAGAGTACAACGGTCCAAATCTCGGAAGCATTGATCGATATTGATTTCGGCGTGTGGGAGGGGATATCACTGGTTGAGGCCCAACGACGCTTTCCACACGAATACGAAGTCTGGAAATATCGGCCCGATATTGTAAACATTCCGGGAGCAGAGACGCTGGCGGATGTACGAAGGCGATTAGATACGGTTCTCAAAGACGTGTACAACGAATCCAAGAGCGCATCGGTCGCGTTGGTCACCCACGGATCAATCATTAAGGTCCTGCTCTGTATCTTCCTGGGTATCGACAACTCCCACTTCTGGAGGATAAAACAGGACAACGCAGCGATCAACGTTGTGGCGTATCGGAAGAACTCGACGAAGATATTCCTCATGAACGATACCTCCCATTTGCACACTATTCAAAGCGTCGTGGAAACGGCGGGAGGACCCGATCCCTATCAGGAACCGGTGATCTAGCGTTATACATACATAGCCGTCACGACAAACAAAACTACCGGCGCGATTACCCGTATCCGTCCCACACCAACCTCCCGGTTGGATTATACCCCTCTCACGCCGCTTTTTTCGGAAAGAGGCGCGCCCGAAGCGCCTTTACGAGTCGCTTGTACGCGGGCACCTGGCTCAACACGGTGAGAATAATTACCAGGAAGAGGATCAGTGATACGGGCCGTGTGATAACCGGCAGAAAGCTTCCCCCGGAGACCATCAACGCGCGCCGCAAGTTCTGGTCCGCCATAGGCCCGAGGATAACGCCGATCACGAGCGGCGCAATCGGATAACCCATTTCCGTCAGGAAGTAGGCAACGATGCCAACCGGGACCATCAGATAGAGGTTGAACACCTTGGTTCCCAGGGCGTAACTCCCGATGACGCAGAGCACGGCGATGACCGGCATAAAAATCGCCGGTGGGATGCGCAGTACCTTCACTACCTGCTTCGCAAGCAGCATCCCGGAGATCCACATCGCCACCGATGCAAGCAGGAGTATCGCGGTGACCTCTTCGATAAAACCGGGATTGTCGATGCGAAGCATCGGCCCCGGGGCTATGCCGTGCAGCATCAACGCGCCGAGCAGCATCGCCGCCGGTGGACTTCCCGGCACGCCCAGGTTCAGGAGCGGAATCATCGCACCGCCGATGCAGGCGTTGTTCGCCGTTTCCGTCGACACGATAGCCGTGTACGACCCCTTGCCGAACTCCTCCGGGTGGTCCGAGGAGTTTTTGGCGGCGCCGTAGCTCACCCACCCGGCGATGTCTTCACCGATTCCCGGAACCGCGCCGATACCGACTCCAATCAGCGCCGACCGGATGATGTGTTTCACATTCCGCGCTATCGTTCCGAACTCCGGCATGATCCGGTCGAGTTTCTGCGCCTCCTTGGGCCGGAACTTGTCGCGCAGCACCTGGATGATCTGCGGAATACCAAAGGCGCCGATCAGTACGGGAACCACCTCGAGTCCGCCTTCCAGGTTGCTGTTTCCAAAGGTAAAGCGCGGATAGAACTGTAGCCCTTCCCGTCCGACGGTGGCCAGAAAGAGTCCGAGGAACCCGGCGATCCACCCCTTGTACACGAGATCCGGACTCGTCAACGTACCGCTGATGATGATCCCGAAGAAGGCGAGCAGGAAGAATTCGAACGATGTGAACTGCAGGGCGAGTTCGGAGATCAGCGGTGAAAGGCTTACCACGAAGAGCATACCCACCATGGTGCCGATGGCCGAGGCGGTGGTAGTGAGCCCCAAGGCACGACCACCTTCCCCTCGAACGGCGATTGGATACCCATCGAGAGCGGTTGCGGCCGCGGCGGCCGTCCCGGGTATGTTAATCAGGATCGATGCGTAGGAGCCGCCGTATATGCCGCCCACGTAGATCGCGAGCAACGCCACCAGCGCCATGCTATGGCTCATGTTGTAGGTGAGAGTGGTCAGGAGTGCGACACCGAGCGTCGCCGTCAGTCCGGGCGTTGCTCCAAAGAGGATGCCCATGATCGTCGCGCCGAAAAGGACCAGAAGGGTTACCGGTTCCGTGGCAAAATCCGCGACGTGGCCGAAAAACAGTCCCAAAGAATGAAGTGCTCCCATGACTACCTCAGTGAATACCGGATCACCTGCATCAACTGCACGATGCCACCCTCGTGCGGTAGTCGCACGTAGAGGAGAAATCGAAAAACGGGTGCAAGCAGAAGCGGCGTGGCAATGGCTACCGCAAAACCCACCCGGAAACGCCGCAGGCGATCCGGGTCTGTCCCGGCGAGCCGCCGTGCGTAGATATTGACTCCCACCACCGCAGATAGGGCGATCACGTCGGTTGAGAACTCGAAGGCTGAGTTGAGAAAAGCGGCGACGCCGGTCCAGTACAAAACCAGAAACGACAGGAACACCGCGCCGTACACGGCGCTCAACCGTCGGAGGTCACGTTGCGTGTCGTAGTAAAAGGCGGGAATGAAGTAACTCAGGAAGAGCGCGATCGTCAGCACAAAATCGACCCGGGGAATGTAAAAATAGACAAAAGATCCGATAGCCAGCAGGATGCCCAGGAACCGGAGGTTTGATTCGCTGAGACCGGGTCGATACGCCCGGAGTGCGGCTGCAAGGGACGCCGCGGCTCCCGCCCGGACGGAACCCACCAGCAACACCGCGCCGAGGATGACCACGCCAAACCCGACGATCAGCGGAAAGAGCGCGGGGGACACGTACCACACATTCTTCACGCCGCCGTAGGTGTCCTGCATGGGCATCTGAAACCCCTCCGAGAGAACCCACAGACCAAACAGCATCAGAAAAACGCTCGTGATCAGGTCGGCCTGTCGGAGCTTCGTTTTCTCCATCATCGGTTACGTTCCTCGTAGAAAAAGATGGAGCACAATCGCAGGCGATTGTGCTCCCGATTGTCCGTTCAGAATACTTGGAACTACGGACGGGGAATACCGAGGGACGCAGGATCGTCGACTGCAATACCCTGTTCCCAGAGCGCCCATGACATCGAACTCTCGAGGCCCGCCATGATCGCATTGGCTTCGTCTCCCCAGGCACCGGAGAGGACGTAGAACCGTTCCTCGCCGAAATCCTTGAGAACGTCGGTTGCCATCGCCTCTTCGAAAGCTTCGCCCAGTACGTCCTTGACGCCGGCCGGCGCATCGGCGCGAATCGCAAAGCCGATCGCCTGCTGGATGGGGAGCACCTCCGCCAAAGACGGAATGCTGTCAAAGGCCGACGGGATCGTCTGCCCGGCGATGAAAAACGAATCGGGAACGAGAACGGCAAGCGGTCGCAGGCGGCCGGCGCGTATCAGCTCAGCCTGTTCCGCAACAGAGGTAACGACGAGTTGTACTTCGCCGGTCATCGCCGCGTTCTGAGAAGGAGCCGAGCCGTCGTACGGAATGAACTCAAAATCCGCGCCGGAACCTTTCTCGAAAGCGAGCAGGTTGATGTGATGGATCGATCCGTTTCCACTTGCACCCGCTTTGATTGAGCCGGGGTTCGCCTTGGCGGCGTCCACAAGCTCGGCGATGTTCTGGTACGGGAGATCCGGCGTTACGCTTACGACGTCGGGCGAACCGCCGACGATAAACCAGTCCCAGACATCCACGGTGTTGTCCCAGTCTTCCACCATCACCGCTGTAGTAGTATTGGATTCGGAAGCGCCGACGAGCGTGTAGCCGTCGGCCGCCTCTTTGTAACCGGCAGCCATACCAACGGAACCGGCACTGCCTCCGGTTACGTTGTCAACGGTAATTGGAACGCCCAGCACGTTGGCCATCTCGCCCATGATCACGCGGTTACACGTGTCGGTACCGCCACCGGCACCCCAGACAACGATCGTTCGGATGTCGCGCGACGGATACTCCTGTTCACCCGCGGCAAAGAGAGTCGCCGTTACGAGCGCCATCGTTAAGAGAATTACCAGTGCTTTTTTCATACTACCTCCTATGGCAATTTCGCACACATAATTTTGTATACAAAATTATGGTAACACACCTTTGCATACTGTCAAGGAGAAATTTCGATGAAATCAGGAACTTTTTTTGCTGCAGCCCGCTTCCAGGACGGCCCGGGACCGCATCACGTGTTCCGTCAACAGGTGTTGCGAGGCGACCGTGTCCCGTACCAACATCGCCTCGACGATGGCGCGATGTTCGCCGATGGTCGCGTCAGGTGAACGGATCAGCCCGTGAACGTTGCATTTCATCACGTACCCTACGCGCGTGTAGAGATCATCTAAAAGCGCATTGGCGCTGAGCGCAACGATCCTCTGGTGAAACAACACGTCCGCCCGGGAGTAATCGCGGGTAGTCGCTTCGTCCACCGGCGACGCGAAGGGTTCAAAGGGCGCGAAGTAGGACCGCAAGCCCAGCAGGTCTTCGTCCGAAGCGTGTTCACAGGCGAGGCGGGCCGCCATTCCTTCAATTGCGGCCCGTGTCGCCATGAGGTCTACCAGCTCACTGCAGGAGTAGTCGCGAACGTAGTACCCTTTCCGTGTTTCCAGACCGAGGAACTGTTCTCCCACCAGTCGACTCAGCGCGTCGTTTACCGGTGTGGCGCTAACGCCCAGCATCGCTCCGATCTCCTGCCGGTTTATCCGGTCACCTGGAGCCAGCGTCCCGTCGATCAGCATCTCCTTGATGTGTTCATAGACGCGGTCGGTAAGAACGCGGTTCTCAATAATCGGCAACGTACCGTTCCTCGAACTCGGAAAGGTGTGAGATCAGGTGTATTCGGGAGTTATTCACGTGGATGTACATCTCGTCGGCGGCGCGTTCGGCATCCTGGGCGGCAATGGAGTCGACGATGCGTTGGTGTTCCGCCGCGGAAACGCGGGGATCCTTGAAAAATCCGTACACGTTCGCGACGGCAATGATGTTGAACGACGAAATGATGGTAAAGAGCAGGTTGTTTCCGCTCATCTCCATGATCTTCATGTGAAACGCATAATCCTGCCGTTTGATCCCTTCGTTCTCGGGGTCGGAATTGACCAGTGCTCGGAATCGCTCACACATATCGACCAGTTCCGAAACCTGCTGCTCCGTTCCGTGCGTTGCCGCTTCACGAGCGCCCAGCGGCTCAAGGCGGATCCGTATGTCATAGACGTGAACGAGTTCTTCCGCGTGAAACCGGCGTACAAAGGCGCCTCGGCGAGGGACCATTTCGACCAGCAGTTCCTTTTCGAGCTTCGAAAAAGCCGAGAGAAGCGGCGTACGGGAAACGCCGAGGCGACCGGCGAGTTCGTCCTGCCGGAGTTTTTCACCCGGTTTTATCTCGCCGCCGAGAATCATGTTCTTCAGCGCTTCGTAGACCTGATATGAGAGATCCTGGAACTCGAGTTTTGCCATTTCGTTGTCGAGATCCTACCCCCGGTTCACGGCAGCCGTCAACGAAAAATGGGGTGAGCGCCGCTTGACACCGCAAAATTCTCGTGTTAAAAATATTGTATACAAAATGGAGGTTGGATGTTCGGCGTGTCCCCCACCTATTTTCTATCACGCTTTGGTGAGTGCTTCTCGGACGGCGACGTGATCGAGGCCATACCGGCCATAGCCGCCGATGGATTCGACACGTGTCAGTTGGAGGTGTTTTCACCGGAACAACTCCAGTGGTGCACGGCTTTGCGCTACCGGGCGATCGCGGATGCGCTCACCCGTTCCGATTTGGATACGCGGGTATTCGTGGCGCACCTCGTGGGAGAGGCGTTTTGCACAACCGATACGCTCGCCTCCGGCGCGGGATACGCCGAATTGGAACGATGTCTGGACTCCGCTGTAGCCCTACCCGGTGTCGAAACGTGTGTGATCCCGGTCCTGCCCCTTCGCGCGATGTCAGCCGACGTATCGTGGAGCACCGTTGAAGAGTCCCTTGTCGATCGACTCCGCCGGTTCTCCTCACTCTGTGAGCAACGAGATATCCGCCTCGCCCTGGAGATCATTCCCGGTGCAATCATCTCCAGCGCCGGTCACCTGCACGAACTCTTAGAAAAGGCCGGTCTGAATCGGGTGGGAATCTGCCTCGATACCGGGCATGTGAACCGGTGCGGCGAGAACATCGCAGCACTGACGCGTCGTTTCGCCGGACGAATCTACGCCGTTCACATGAGCGACAATGACGGGTGTACCAACACCTCCGATCCTCCCGGCTCGGGGACGGTTGATTGGAGCCTTTTGATCCGGCTCCTCGATCGATCCGGGTACGAGGGATCCTACGACCTGGAGATTCGATGCTCACCGGAAGAGGCGCCCACGGCGTACCGCCGGGGACTTGCCCATGTTCGCACCATACAGGGAGAAATTCATGTCACGTGAACGGGACGCCGTACTCCGGCGTGTCACAACAACGGCGCGAGAAATTCGCCTTCGCGTTTTGGATATGGTCTACACCGTTCAGTCCGGCCACATCGGCGGTTCCTTCTCCGAGGCCGAGATCCTGGCCGCGCTCTACAACCACATACTCAACATTCGACCGGACGATCCGAAGTGGGACAAACGGGATCGGTTCGTCCTTTCCAAAGGCCATGCGTGTCCGGCGCTCTACGCCGCCCTGGCACTGCGTGGATATTACGACGCATCCCATCTCAACACGCTCCGCCGGTTCGGGAGCATTCTGCAGGGCCACCCCGTTATCAAGACGCCCGGGATAGATATGACCTCCGGTTCACTTGGGATGGGTTTCCCGATCGCGGTTGGAATGGCAATTGAGTCACACCTCATCGGCAAGTCCAATTTCGCCGTCTATACCCTCCTGGGAGACGGAGAGATAAACGAAGGGCTGGTGTGGGAAGCCGCCCAGACCGCAAATAAGTACCGGCTGGGCAACATCGTCGCGATCGTAGACAGAAACTACGTCCAGAACGACGGCTTTTCCGACGAGATCATGCCCATCGAACCAATAGACAAAAAGTTTGAAGCCTTCGGTTGGCGGGTGTGGAAGATAGACGGTCACAACGTTGAAGAGGTAATCGATGCGCTGGAAGCCGCACGCGACTACGGGGATGGACCCGCCTGCATTGTCGCTTACACCGTAAAGGGCAAAGGCGTGAGTTTTATGGAGAACGACCGATACTGGCACGGGAAGGCACCAAACAGAGAACAGTATGAGCAGGCCAAGGCCGAACTCGAAGGAGCAGCACCATGAACGGTGACGCGGCCCAACTGCGGAAGGCACAAAACCCAACACGTCGTGTGTTCAGTGAGGAGATGCTCGCCTACGGGACGGAGGATCCCCACTTCATCGTCATGGAAGCCGATATCGGCTACTCGACGTTCAGTTATCTCTTTGGCGACGCATTCCCCCAGCGATACTTCAACGTCGGTATTGCCGAGTTGGGAATGTTCGCTACCGCCGCCGGAATCGCCTCGACGGGGCGAACCGTCGTCTGCGGCTCGTACGGCGTCTTTATCACCATGCGCGCCATTGAGGCAATACGGTCCTTTATCTGTTACCCGAACCTGCCGGTGAAGATTCTCAGCTCGCACGGTGGGATTACAGCGGCGATCGACGGCGTTACCCACCAGGCAACGGAGGATATCGCCAACATGGCGACCATTCCGAACATGACCGTCCTGGCGCCGTGCGATTCAGCGTCCGCAGCGGCTGCGTTTCGTCTCGCGATGCAAACCCCCGGTCCCGTCTTTACCCGCTTGATGCGTGACCCTCTCTACGAGGTTCATTCCGGAGCCGCCTCGTTCGCCGTCGGCGGAAGCGTGTGCGTGCGGTCCGGCGCGGATGTGACGATCCTCTCCTACGGCGATATCGTGATCCAGGCGATCCGCGCCGCGGAGCAACTGGCCGGCGAACGTATCGAGGCCGAGGTGATCGATCTCTATTCGATCAAACCCCTGGACCGGCGGGCGGTGATCGATTCCGTTCGCAAGACCGGCGCGTGTGTCGTCGCCGAAAACCATCAGCGCCGCAACGGTCTAGGATACGAGGTGGCGTCGATCCTCCTGCAGGAAGCGCCCGTACCGTTCGCGGCGCTCGGACTGGACGATACCTTCGCGGAGAGTGGCGCCTACGACCTCCTCCTCGACAAATACGGCCTCTCCGCCGATCACATCGCTGAGAACGCCCGGCGCGTGGTTCATCACAAGAACAGATAAGGAGCACCTGATGCCAAAGTACTCGTTGATTACATCTTTTCTCGGCGAAACGAAGGACCGGTTTCACACGTACAACCGGTCGTTGCCCCTGGACGAGAAACTGCGCCTCGTGAAGGAGATACCTCACTATTCCGGCGTCGAACTCGTCTATCCCTATGAAGTCGGTCCGGCGGCGGGTCTGGCCGCCGATCAAACCACGGAGCTGCTCGAGCGGCACGGCCTCGCGTGCTCAGCGGTAAACGTAAACGTCAAGGGCGAACCGGAGTTCGTCGCAGGCGGGCTCACAAGCTCCGACCCGAAGATCCGCGCCAGGGCAGTATCATTCATCAAGGACGCAAAGGACTTCGCCGCCGAAATCGGCGCACCCCGCGTCACCTGTTGCCCCCTCGGCGACGGGCACGAGTACGTATTCCAGAGCGACTACGACGCGGCCTGGGGATATCTGCAGGAGGCGTTTTCAGAGGCGGCGGAATACCGGCGCGAGATGCCGTTGATGATTGAATACAAACCCAAGGAGACACGCCGCCACTGCTATCTCGACCGGGCTGCCACAACGCTCCTCCTTGTCACGCAAATCGGCGTTGATACGCTGGGAGTGACCATGGACTTCGGCCACTCGGTCTACGCAGAGGAACACCCGGCGGACGCACTCACCCTGCTCCACCGTTCCGGCTATCCCTACTACATTCACATCAACGACAACGACAAGAGCTGGGACTGGGACTTCTTCACCGGCAGCCACAGCCTGCTTGAGTACATTGAGTTTGTGTACTACCTCCGGCGGTACGGATACGCGGACTACTTCACGTCCGATACGCACCCTACCCGCTGGGATATGAGCGGTATGTTCGCCATCAACGCACGAATGACCGAAAAGATCTGGAACCTGATAGAATCAATCGGCGATAACGAGATCGAACGCCGCATCGCCGACGATGACTACATCAAAACGTGGCAGTTCATCGAAACCAAAATCCTTCACCTGGAGTAAACAGGATGGCAAAAATCGTCGTAACACGAGAGATCCCTCAAGCAGGATTGGATATTTTGCAAAAGGCCGGACACGACATATGGGTCAATCCCGATGATCGCCCACTTTCCCGGGAGGAGCTGCTCACCGCGGTGGAACCGGCCGACGCCGTCCTGTGCCTTTTGACCGACAAGATTGACGACGAGGTATTTGACCGGGCAGCGAAGTGTCGCGGGTTTGCAAACTACGCCGTCGGATTCGACAACATGGACGTGGTTGAAGCGACAAAGCGGAAGGTGCCCCTTTCGAATACGCCCGGCGTGCTGACCGACGCCACCGCGGAAATGGCCTGGGCGCTGCTCTTTGCCGCGGCGCGGCGGGTGGTCGAGTCGGACACCTATATGCGTAGTGGTGCCTGGGGCGGCTGGGGCCCCATGCAGTTTATCGGCGGCGACATCGCGGGCACGACCCTCGGTATCGTCGGCGCCGGCCGCATCGGTACCGCCATGGCCCTCAAGTCGCAGGGTTTTGCCATGAAGGTGCTCTACTCCGACGCCTTCGATAACACCGTTCTGGATGAAACGCTCGGTGCAAAACGCGTGCCCTTTGAAGAACTCATCGAGGCGAGCGACTACGTGAGCGTTCACGTGCCGCTGATGGATGCAACGCGGCACCTCTTTTCACACGACGTGTTCAAGCGTATGAAGAAGACCGCCTACCTGATAAACACATCGCGCGGCCCCGTAGTGGACGAGGCGGCCTTAATGCGTGCGCTGAAAGAACATGAAATTGCCGGCGCCGGCATCGACGTCTTTGAGTTTGAGCCCAAGATGGTGGAAGGTCTTGCGGACCTCGACAACGTGGTGGTAACGCCCCACACCGCGAGTGCCACCGTCTATACGCGCAACGCAATGGGCGAATTGGCCGCACGGAACGTTCTTCGTATGTTACGAAGAGAGAAACCGGAGACACCGGTCAATCCGGAGATCTTCGAGTAAGGCGGATCAGAGCGGTCGCATTTTCCCCCGGATCCCTATCGCTTTTTGGTACACCTGGGTAGAATCGTCACCGTCATGAAACACCCATTACGGAGTACCACTACGACCCAGGGCCGGCTTATGGCCGGCGCCCGCAGTCTCTGGCGCGCGAACGGTATGCGCCCGGACCAGTTCGGCAAACCGATTGTCGCGATTGCCAACTCCTTTACCCAGTTCGTTCCGGGTCACGTTCACCTGCACGACATCGGGCAGCGGGTCAAGGCGGGCATCGAGGCAAAAGGGTACTTTGCGGCGGAGTTCAATACGATCGCGGTCGACGACGGCATCGCCATGGGCCACGCGGGAATGCTCTATTCGCTTCCCAGCCGGGAAATCATCGCGGACAGCGTCGAGTACATGGTCAATGCGCATCGGGCCGATGCCCTGGTGTGTATCAGCAACTGCGACAAGATCACACCGGGAATGCTGCTCGCGGCGATGCGGATCAACGTACCGACCATATTCGTTTCGGGGGGCCCCATGGAAGCGGGGCGCGGGAAAGACCGGAAGTTTGACCTGATAGACGCGATGGTGATGGCCGCAGATCCGTCGGTGGACGATGCCACGATAGAGGAAATCGAAACGCTGGCGTGTCCCACATGCGGCTCCTGTTCGGGAATGTTCACCGCCAACTCGATGAACTGTCTGAACGAAGCGCTGGGACTGGCATTGCCGGGGAACGGAACGGTCCTTGCGACGCACCGGGAGCGGCTTTCCCTGTTCGACCGCGCCGCGGAACGGATCGTTGCAATGTGCGACGACTACTACCGGGACGGCGATGACTCTGTGCTACCCCGTTCGATCGTCGGTAAGGCGGCCTTTTCCAACGCCATGACACTGGACATCGCCATGGGCGGTTCAACGAACACCGTCCTTCACATCCTTGCCGCCGCGCAGGAGGCGGGAGTCGATTTTAGCATGGCGGACATCGACAAGCTCTCTCGGGCAACGCCAAACCTCTGCAAGGTGGCCCCCTCGAGCGCGTTCCACGTGGAAGATGTAAACCGCGCCGGCGGAATCCTGGGCATCATGGGTGAGCTCGACCGGTTGGGTCTTCTGGACACTTCGTGCCGGCGCGTGGATGGGTTGAGCCTGGGGGAGGCGCTGGAGCGCTACGATATCGTACGCGCCACCTGTACCGATGAAGCGCGCCGCCTCTATGCGAGCGCCCCCGGCGCGAAAGGGCGCAACCTCGTCATGGGTAGCCAGGACTGCCGCTACGAAGAACTCGATACAGATCGGAGTGACGGGTGCATCCGCGACGGTGCCCACGCGTACTACGCCGAGGGTGGACTGGCGGTCCTGTTCGGTAACGTCGCCACAAAGGGGTGTATCGTCAAAACCGCGGGTGTCGATTCGTCGATCCTCACCTTCGCCGGCACGGCGCGCGTCTTTGAGTCGCAGGAAACCGCAGTCGAGGCGATTCTTGCCGGAACCGTCAACGAGGGCGACGTGGTGGTGATCCGTTACGAGGGTCCCCGCGGCGGGCCCGGCATGCAGGAGATGCTCTACCCCACGAGCTACTTGAAAAGCGCACACCTGGACAAAGCGTGCGCGCTCATGACGGACGGACGCTTCTCAGGTGGAACCAGCGGCCTTTCGATTGGACACATCTCACCGGAGGCGGCCGCCGGCGGGACGATCGCCCTGATACAGGAAGGCGACACGATCGAGATCGATATCCCTTCGCGATCGATCCACCTTGCGGTGGATGAAGATGAATTGAACCGGCGGAAAATAGCCCAAGAGGCACGGGGAACGGAGGCGTATACGCCGCTTGATCGGGAACGAACGGTTTCCGATTCACTACGCGTCTATGCGGCGTTTGCAGCGAGCGCGGACCTCGGCGCCGTACGCGTATTGCCGGGCTGACCACCGGCGAAGCTTACCGTGGGCGTCGCGGTATGAGCGGTGTTGCGACGATTCCCAGCACAAAGCCGCCGATATGTGCGCCGTAGGCGACGCCTCCCGCCCGGGTGCCCTCGCCGAGTACTCCGAAGGCGCTGACAAGCTGGAAGAGGAACCAAAACCCGATTACCACCGCTGCGGGAACGCGCGTAAGAAACCGGAAGAGGAAGACGCGGACGCGGTTGCGAGGGAAGAACAAGGCGTACCCGGCCAGCACGCCGGATACGGCACCGGATGCGCCGAGACACGGGACGAGAAGATCCGCGCCGAGCCACAGGCTCGAAAAGACATGAGCGAGTCCCGCGCCAACCCCCGTGAGCAGGTAGAACAGGAGGAAGGCCCCTTTCCCCATTCGATCCTCGACGTTGTCGCCAAAAATCATGAGGTAGAGCATGTTTCCCAGGAGGTGCGCGAGACCACCGTGCATAAACATCGCGGTAACGAGCGTCAGGTAGACGGGAATAGGCGTCGGTTGGAGGCCTGGAACGCGAAACCTGGTGTTCGAAAGGGGGTCCACGTACACGCGACTCGTTGTGACTACGTCCCGTCCCTCAACGATCTCCTGCGGCACAGTCGAAAATGCGTAGGTAAACTCCGTATCCGCACCCATTTCCTGGAGAAAAACGAACACCAGGACGTTGATCGCTATGAGGAGATAGGTGACGACCGGGATGGACGTTCGTCCGCTGTTATCGTCCCAGAGGGGTATCATAGCCCTACCCGAGGGTACGCGAATGCGCGCACCGCCGCAAGGCGGTGCCGGTTTTAGGGTACCGCCGCAAGGCGGCAACCCGTTACCGGTACGATTGGTCGCCGGTGGTTGTCCGGCCGCGCACGACAAACCTGGCCGCCGCGGTGCCCCGGGATAGACGGCTCCCTTCCACGTCGATGTCGCCGGTGGTGGAGGTCGCGTCGATCGTGATGTCGCCGGGGGCGTTCTGGAACGCTACGTCAACGTCGCCGGTTGTCGCCGAAAAGCCCGCGTTGCCCGTTACGCGAAACGATCGAACGTCGATATCGCCGGTGGTTGTGTCGAGATCCATCACTCCCTGGAAATCGTCCACGCCGATGTCACCCGTGGTCGCTTTGGCCGTCAGTTCTCCCCGACATTGCGAAACGTCTATCCCGCCGGTAGTAACGCCCAGGTCTATCGCACCCGCGACGTCGCGAACATCGATGTCGCCGGTCGTTGCCGACGCCGCAATATCGGAGTTGATCTTTTCAATGTAGATGTCGCCGGTGGACGTGTCGACGGTTACGCCGGTAGCCACGGGCAGTGAAACGAGGATACGCGGTTTTCCGGTCACCCCTCCGAACACCGGCGGGCGACCTTTGACAACAACCTCTACGCTCCCGCGCCTTTCGCGGGCGTCCACCACGAATCCACGCGGGATCGCCCGCACTTCTATTTCCGTGGTGGAACCACTGTGTCCCTGAATCTCTACGGCAAAGATTCCCGCTTCGATCTCCAATTCCGTGATGCGGTCAAACTCGAAATTCTGGCCTTCCGGAAACCCCATGGCACTCACGACCGCGGTGGCCGCAAAGAGGAGTACCACCGCTATCGCCGTCGTCCTTCTGCATCGTTCGTTCATCCCTTTGCTCTCCCCCTCTTCACCGTCATCAGAATTTTATCCCGAAGAAGGTATGCGGGTAGACGGTGAAGCCCTCGCCGGCGGCGTCGAAGTACTCGTTCCCCGAGAATGCGGGCGTTTCGGGCACGCTGTACCAGTTCGGTTTGCCGTCGAAGGAGACGCCGCCGAACACGGCGAAGTTCCGGCCGAGCTGCAGCCCACCGGAGATTCGGGCGCTGGGAAACACAACCGCTTCGCTCTCGACGCTCACGTAGGCCGTTTTGGCCAGGAGTTCAACGTCCAGGTAGATGGCACCACCCCACACGCGGGAGCCGAACCCGAGCGAACTGAAGTAGTCCGGTCCTTCCCCTTCGAGGTCGTTCTGATGGATTCCGAACTGGTACACGGTGTAAAGACCGCGGGTACCGTGTTGCAGCGTGTTCCACACGATTCCGGCGTCGTCGATGGCCAGGGAGTAGTCAAAGACGCCGAACCGGATCACGTTGAGCAATCCAAAGGTCACGCCGTCGACGTCGTCCGCTATGTTCACCAGTCCTATCTGTCCGCCGGCGAGTTCGTCGGCGAGGTTGACCAGTCCGAGCTGTACGCCGCTCCCGTTGTCCAGGACGTTCACAAGCGACGCCTGAACACCTGCAACCGTTCCGGCCATGTTGAAGACACCGGCAAACTGCGCTCCGGTCACGCTGTCGCCGGCCAGGTTGGCGACGCCGGCCGCCTGCAGACCGCGCAGATTCTCATCGAGAATGTTGATCACGCCGGCGCTCTGGACTCCGATGACATCGCCGTCGCTGAGGTTGAACACACCGCCCGATTGGACGCCGCGTACAACGCCTTCATGGATGTTTCCCACGCCGGCATACTGCGCCCCGCGCACCGGGCCGAGCCCGAAGTTCAGAATGTAACTCGCGGCGGCGCCGTTTACCCGTCCGGTATAGGCGATGGGAATACCGACGGCGACGTTTGTTGTGGACGTACGGATATCTTCCGGTTCGCGGGACGGATAGAGACGCAGTCCTGGAAAGATGTCCACCGTCAGCGGATCGTACTCCCGGGTCGTCTCCGTTCGAACAAGGGCGTTCTTCTGCGCCCGTTCAGCCGCTTCCAGCGCCCGATTGCGAATCTCGTCAAAGATATCATCGTCGGTACCAGTCGACTCGTCCCCACGCGACCGGGTGCGTTCCAGACCGGCGGCGTCGAAATCTCCGCTCACCAACCGCTCTTCGCCGTAACCGGCTACGCGAAGCTCCGCGAAGAGCCGTTCTCCTCCGGTGATGAGTTCGACCCCGTAGGCGCCGGGCTCGATCGACAGGCGTATTTCCTTCTGGGGAAACTTCTCCAGTTCAGCCACGAGCTGTCCCGTGGCGTTGCGCACGTACACACGGCCCGCGAGTTCCGGTTCAAGCACAATCGCGGCGGTGCGCTGGGAAAGGTCGGTAAGGACCAGGTCACCGGCGCCGGACAGCTGAATATCGTAGGAGGGATGCTGCGGTCCCGCGTAGGTACCGGCGGTCCGGGAGAGCGTCTCGGTGAAGGCGTACTGGTACACCTCGTTGAGCGTGACGAGCCGGTCGTTGGTGGTATCGGCGGCGCCCAACAGGCCCGACACGAGATAGTGCGTAAAGAACGATGCACCGATAGCGTCCGATTCCTGGCTCGCCTCGTTATCTGAACTGGACGTGAGGAATGCGTGACCGCTCATGTCGGATGCGTCGTTCACGAGAAAGGGCTGTGAGCGCCACCCACCCTTCAGGCGCGTGAAAGAACCGGAGCTGCACGAATCGAGGATCGCCACGGAGACGTCCGCGTCCACGTTCGTAATCAGCGTCCGCAGCTCCTCGTAGAGCAGCCTGCTTTCACCGAGCAGGAGCCCCCGTTCATCGCTGTGCCCGGAGTAGTAGAACAGGAGCTCCACCCGGCGGGAGTCACCCTTGGCGCGGCCTACCTCGCGGGCGATGCCCTCGGCGGTTGCACGGACATCCGCCGGCTGCGGATCGCTCAAGAGGATCATATCGGTGCGGTCAATTCCCCCGACGCGGTTCATGACGCCGGCAACGCGTTCGGCGTCGCTCAGGGCGTACCGAAGCGTAACACGGTCGGAGCCACCGTCATTGGCGCCCACGAAAAAACCGAAACGTCGCACGGACTGGTCCTGCGCCGCCAGTGATACGGCGGTCAGGAGCATTATGGCGGTTACAAACGGGGCACGCCGGCCCCGGAACGATAAGGCTTTCACTGAAGTTCCTCCGATTTGACAATTGTCAGTTCATCTGCGTCGACACCGTCGGCGAGGAATCTTTCGGCGCGAACCGCCCGGGGATCGCGCTCCGCGAGCTCTTCGGCTCGCTCGATAATGGCACCCACGGAAAGCTCCGAGTCGGACACGATGAAGATAAACCGCTCGAACGAAGGGGAATCGTCGAGGACGTAGCTATAAGGCAGCGCTACGTTCGCACCCTGTTCGAGGTCTGAACCGACAAAGATGTTGGCCGGATGATGGAGCGTCACCACGCCCCGTCCGTCCACGGAAAAGATAACACCAAACTTCGCTCCCGCCGCGGAGTACACGATCTGGAGCACATCGCCCAGGGACGCCTCGTCGCCGTCAAGCAACTCAACGGCCTCGGCATCAGCCAGGTTCCGGAAGACGGAAACGGTCGGGTCCAGGCCCTTTACGCGTTCGCCCGCCGCCACGCCCGCCGCGTCCCCTTCGCGCTGCGTGAGATAGACCGGCAGCAAAGCCGCCACCAGTGCCGCCGCGGCCAGGGCGGGGACGATGAACTGCCGCCGATCACTCACCACGTGGGCGCGCTCGCCTGCGGCCGCCTTGATCTTCGGAAGAACAAACGCGGGCGGCACGGCGCGAAGGAACGCCTCGTTCTCTTCGCGAAGCGCGTCAGCCCGTGCAAGGAGCTCTTCGCTCGCTTCGATACGCCGAACAACGTCTTTGGATGCCTCACCCAACACGTACTGTTCCAAAAAAAGATCGGGAACGCTGTTACTGCCTGTCATAGCTACATCTCCTCCAGTGCCAGACCGTCACTTTTGAGACGGCGCAATCGTTTCCGTACCCCCGACACCGAGAGTCCCGAAGCGTCAGCCGTCTCCTGCAAGGTCAAACCGTCCACGTAGTGATAGGTGGCGATTGTGCGGGTGTCCGGCTTTTGCGTCGCGAAGATCCGGTCAAGGACGTGCCCGGCAAGGACGCGCCCGGCGTGATCCTCGGCCGAGGCAATCCGGTCGAGGTCGCTGTCCACCGTTGGTCGCCGTTTCTCGCTGCGAATCTTGTTCAGACACACGTTGGTCGCCATCGTATAGAGGAGGCTCGACGGCGCCCGATCGGTCAGCCGTCCCCGGTACCGAAGCAGTTTGACAAACGTATCCTGCATGGCATCCATTGCCGCCTCCTCGTTTCGCAAGAGATACTTACAGCGTCGGAACACCATCGGCCCGTATTTCCGGTAATACGCGTCAATGTCGATGTGCATACCGTCAACGCGCCCCGATGGAGACGCCGCCGTACACTCGTACTTCGAATCGATCCGTCGGGTACGCGTTCCACTCGTACCCGTCAGGCTGGATCGCTTGATTGGCCAAGTTGTAGTTGAGAGCTGCCCCGACGACAAGACCACCAAGGTGTATCTGGCCGCCGACGCCGACGTATTGATACATCGACGCCGCGGTGACACCACTCAACGATTCACCGGCGTTCCGGTTTCCCTCTACCCAGCTCGCGCTTTCGTCGTCGTAGTAGGTGCCGTCCTCCAGGTCGGTTCGGAACGCAACACCCAATCCGAGAGTCACGTAGGGATCGAGGAAACTGGGTGAACCAAAGGGATGGAAACTCACGAAAATGTCCGACTTCCAGTCGTTCCACCAGTCCAGTTCCGCATCGACGCCGGCCGAACCGGGGATCTCATACGCCGCGTAACGCGCCTGGTAACGCAGCCCCAGGCCGAACTCGCGAATCACGAATTCCGTTGTTATGCCCGCAAAGGTGTCCACGTCGTTCCGTCGCTTGACTTCATCCGCCACATCGCCGACCGACCCGGGACTCTCGGCGAATCCCGAGGCGCCGAACATGCGGACTTGAAGCGACGGTGACGCACCCACGCTCAATGCGGCACCCATCAGTATGATCATTGCCGTTACGATCGTTCGGTTTCTCATCATCTGTTTCTCCGTCATCGTATTCAACACCATCTGGTGGGAATTATGTCACCCGGGCGGTAATATCCCAACGATGGATCATTGGGAAAACGCCTGGGTACCGTTCGGAGTCATTGATACGCACACCCATCTCGAGGCGGTTGCGGGCAAGGGTGTGCCGGTCAATGAACTCCTTGAGCGGCTGGCCTCCGCCGAGCTGATAGTGGACGTCTCTATCGATCCCCGGACGCTCCCCGAACGCACAAGGCTTGCAGGGGGACGCCCCTTTGTGGTCCACACCACCGGCGTGCACCCTTCGATCACCGGCAACCCCGACCTGGACCAGATGGTCGAGACCGTTGAACGACAGTTGGCGTCCCGAAACGATGGCACCCCGGTCGTCGCCGTGGGCGAAACGGGCCTCGACTGGTATCGCATGTACGCGCCCCGCGATGTCCAGATAGCGGCGTTTGAACGGCACCTGGAACTAGCGCGGCGCGAGTCTCTTCCGGTGGTCATCCACAATCGCGAGGCGGACGACGATATCGTCGCCGCCTTGCGTCGGACCGATCTGCCGGCATCCGGGGTAATGCACTGTTTCAGTGCCGACGCGGCGCAGGCGCGGCGTTTTCTTGACCTCGGAATGTACATCAGCTTTGCGGGAAACCTCACCTATCGGAGCGCGGAGGATCTACGCGCCGCCTTTGATATTGTACCGCGGGACAGGCTGCTTCTCGAGACGGACGCCCCGTACCTGGCCCCCGCGCCCCTTCGCGGCAGGATCAACCACCCCGCCTATCTGGGCCATCTGTACACCTTTGCGGCGGACCGCGCCCGCTGTTCCGTCGATGAGATGGTTGAGCAAATCGGCTCCAACGCCCGCGCCCTCTTCGGTGAGATCGGAAACCGTCCCGGTTAGGAGACCGTCGGGCTTGGAACGACCGGAAGGACGCCCCGCGTTTCTATTTCGACGACGCGATTCGTAAGGATCGCCCGGCGCCGTTCAAACTCGTGCGAGAGTCCAAACCCGCTTACAATGTAAGCGAGCAGCCATACCAGGTCCCATTCCCTCCTTAGTCTATGGAGCCTACACAGCAGGAATCGACGGAACTCCACGGACACCTTGATGGTTGCGAATAGGAATTTTCAAATCTCGCGTAGCGAGCGTAGATGAGCCTTCCCTCGCCAGGAGGAAGATTGTCTCTCATCACAAATGGAAACTGGCGAAGGTATCACTACTGGGACAAATCGCCGGAATCATACACCGCAATGTCGCTCGTGACGAGTCGCAATTTTTTAACTTGTATTTTTGAGATAACAAGAGTACAATTCACACTGAGCTGGTCAAGAAAGGCCTGCCGAATCTTTGAACGCTTTGTAAGGAGGATTGGTATGAAGCACAAATGGTTGCTTTCTCTCATAGTGTTGCTCGTATGGTGCGGTGGAAATGCCTTTGCTACGGGGCAACGGGATGTGGAAAGCGAGGCGCAACTTACGCACGTCGAGGTGGGGTTGGGGAATCCGGATCCGTTCGACATCGCATACTTCGTGGCCGTCGAAAAAGAGTTCTGGCTGGATGAGGGTTTAGCGGTGAGTATCCGTCACTACCCCATGCACGCATTGGGCCACGACGCGGTAATGGCCGAAGATGTGGACTTTGCTCGACCAGCGGACTTTGCATCCCTCCCGAGACTTCCCAAGAGCGACACCTTCATTTTTGCCTGGGATGAGACGCGGGGACCGGCGTTTGCGAGTTTGATAACCCTGGACTCCATAGACTCCTTTGATCAGATTGAGGTTGGCGCCACCCTGGGCGGAACCTACTGGGACTACGTCTGGCAAAGCTTCATTGAACATGAGGGCCTGGAGATCGAGTTGCGATCTTTCAGTTCACCGGCGGACATCGTAGCCGCAATGTCGCGAGGAGACGTCGACGCCTCGTTCCTTTGGGCGGAACCTAGGCGACAGGCGTTGCTCTTGGATAACACCCACAAGCTGATGGACAACCCCGAATACACGCCGTTGACGATCGTACTGATCGCGAGTGGAGAGATCCTGCGCGACCGCCCTGAGGTAGCCGAGGCATTTTTACGTGGTCTACAGACATCGTATAACTGGATTGAGAACAATCTTGAAGACGCGCAGACCATCGCTTCGAACTACACAGGGATCCCCGTTGACGCGATTGCGAATCAGAATGCGGCCAGCAACTTCGGTATCCGCATGACCGAGGATGTTGTTCAAACGGTGAATCAGATGAAGAACTGGAGTGCCGATCAGGGAATCATGCCCGACTACGATCTCCACAAACGGATCACGACGAAAATTATGGAGCGAGTGTCACCGGAAACGCTTGATTACGAGACTCCTTCGAGCGTCGGAGAACCGTTGTCATACAGCGAACCGTTGGTCGAACTCGACTAACGCAATTACGTGGGCGCGCGATTGAGCACACCGCGGCCCATCTCCCGGATTGTCGTTTGCCCGTGGGAGATGGGTAGCTGGATAGGATGGAGGGAGAAGTGATAGAGATCGTCGAACTCGGCATTCGGTTCGAGGACTACGTTGTCTTCGAAAACATCAACCTATCTATCAATGACGCCGAGTTTTTCGTGGTCCTTGGACCCAGCGGATGCGGCAAGACGACTCTGCTAAACGCAATCGCGGGCTTCATCAAACCGTACAAAGGGCACATGCGCGTCGCGGGCAGCGAGATAACGCGCCCCGGCGCCGATCGGAGCGTAATCTTCCAGAACACCGACGCCGCTCTGTTTCCGTGGAAAACGGTCTGGGAGAACTCGGAATTCGGGCTGCAGTTGAGTGGCAAAGGAACCAAGGACGTCCGGGAGAAACTGATCCGAACGTATCTCAAGAAAACGAATCTCGACGGCCACGAGCACAAGTACCCTCACGAGCTATCGGGAGGGATGAAGCAGAGACTGCAATTGGTGCGCACCCTTGTGATGGACCCACCGATTCTGCTAATGGACGAACCGTTCGCGAACCTCGACGCGCAAACAAAACGCTACCTGCAGCTGGAACTGGTCGATATCTGCAAGGACTCAGGCAAGACCGTTTTTTTTATAACCCACGATCTAAACGAAGCGGTCATTCTGGGCCAAAGAGTAGCGATTATGTCTGCGGGTCCTCATTCGGGCATAAAGAACATTTACGAGATTGCTCAACCCTATCCACGGGATCTCACCACCGGCGAGTTTCGGAACGTGCTGAGCCTTCTGAACAACGATCTCGAGGAAGAGTCCAATGCGGAGTTTGCATAGAGGTCGCTTGATGACCAAACGTACCTTGCGGCGCTACCTGACACCCGTTGTATTCTTCTTCGTTGCGTGGGAGATAATCTCAATTCTCACGCCTGATCTCTTTTGGCCATCTCTTCCAACCTTCTTGATCCAGACGTTCAACATTCTCACAGGGCCCGATATCTACGTTCACATAGCGCATACGCTTGGGCGGACATATTTGGGCTGGGTTTTCGGTGCCACACTTGGTGTGCTGTTCGGCGTAAGCATCGGTGAGTCAGAAATCGTTAGCGACGTGTTAAAACCTTACGTCACGCTGGGCAGGTTCATACCTGCGATAGCTTGGATTGGCGTTTTCATTATTTGGTTTGGTTCGGGCTTGCCTTCAATTCTCGCTATGGTGATCTACTCCTCCACGGTTCTCTCCATGCTCAATTCGCTCACCGGAATGATCCAAGCGGGACGCATGAAAGAGAGAATACGCGCTGCTCAGATAATGGGCGCCAGTCGGTGGGACATCTTCCTGAGGGTTAAAATTCCCACGACCATGCCCGCAGTGTGGACCGGTATTAGGACTGCGCTGGCTGTCTCGTTCCTGCAGATTGTGGCTGCTGAGATGCTCGTGGCGAGTACCGGCCTTGGATATGTCATTTGGATCTCACGGTCCTATTTCCAGATCACGCGAATGTTCGTTGCGATTTTTATTTTGGGGTTGATCGGATTTGTATCGGATCAGCTTCTCGATAAGGCGGGTCAGACCTACCTCAAAAAATACGGGGTATAGAGTTATGAAACGAACGGGATCGGAGCGGCGGGCCGTTGCCACGCGCGGCGTACTGATAGGACTTGACTCGCTTATGTGGAGGTTCTGCAAGCGCTTCGTAGACGAAGGACGTATGCCAAACCTTGAACGCATGATCAAGCGAGGCAGCGTGGTAGAGATGCTCTCAACGTTTCCGCCGTTGACCGGCACCGCGTGGACAACTATCGCATCAGGCGCGTGGCCATCAACGACCGGTGTGGAGGGGCATTGGATCCATTTTGAGGGCGAGCCGTTCGAGCAAATCCACCGTTCGTACAACTCGCAGATGGTGAAGACCGAACGCATTTGGCAGACCGCCGAGAGAGCTGGGAAGACACCGATGTTGCTCAAATTCCCCGTTACCTGGCCGCCAACCGTCACAAACGGCTACCAGTTCAGTGGATGTGGAGGTTACGCCGATCAAGATTGTGCCTTTCAGATCGCCCACGTTCGCTGCTACACCACGGATCCCACCGTCACGGATGTCCGGGGCTGGTATGTGACGCCTGTCAATCGCGTCGAATTGAGACAGGCACAGAAATGGGACAGCAGAAATATCGATACGTCAGACGCATATGAAACCTGCATAATCGTGGAACCGGACCGTGGCGGTGAACCGAAACGGTATCACGGGCTAATCGCGAAAACGAACGGAGAATGGCGCCTGTGGCTCTCGCCCACAAGGAACGTCGACAAAGCGCTATGCGTTCTTGCACGCGGAGAGTGGAGTGATTGGCTCGAGGATGAGTTTGTGGTCGAAGGTCGCAAGACACGCGGCTACTTCAAGGCCAAATTGCTGGAAATCCAACCACACCACGACAAAATCAAGCTCTATTTTTCCACCATTCACGAGGTAGAGGGTAACAGTTTTCCCGAATCCCTATCGCAGACAATCTACGACCGGGTCGGGCCGCTATGGGAGGAAGTACATGTACACGACCTAGTAGCCGGTTGGATTGACGATGAAACGTGGATCGAGATTTGTGAACAACACACTGACTCTATGGTGTCCGCCGCGAAGTACATGATGCGTAACCTACCGTGGGATCTGTTCTGGACGCAGTGGCACCCGATCGACTACACGCTGCATCAGTTTTATCCGGGCATCGACCCACAATTTCCGGGCCACGACCCGCAAAAATCGGAGTACTACTGGAACATAATAGGGAGGGTACATTCACAAGCGGACCGACTCATCGGTGCAATATTAGAAGAAGTTGACTCTGATACGCTCATATGTGTTGCCGGCGACCATGGCCATACGTTGTGGCACACAACGCTGTCGCTGAACAATCTCCTTGTCAAGGAGGGGCTCATACACGTGGATGGGTTTGAGGGGGACCGCGCGCTCATCGATTGGAGCAAATCACGCGCCTTTTGCGACTGCAATGATTCAGTGTTCCTCAACGTGCAGGGACGGGATCCCTACGGTTGTGTGAAGCCGGGGGAAGAGTACGAGAAACTCCGTCAAAAGGTTATCGCACTACTCTACGATCTCCGGGACAAAGATTCCGGCGAGCCCGTCGTTGAACTCGCCGTTACGCGTGAAGCTGCGCGGGGATTTGGGATTTTTGGCGGCGGCATAGGAGACGTCGTCTTTTCGATGCGCTCCGGATATCGCAGCATTGTCCGTGGACGTGACGGCTGGGAACGGAATTTCGGCATTTCGCCGGGGTATTCGGTGTTTGAACCGAGGAAGGCGTTCAAGACGCTAACCAGCGAACACGGCCAGTTCTCTCCATGGAATCCCGATTTGCATACCGTTTCGATATGGCAAGGCCCCGGCATAAGGGCATCCGGCCATCCAAACGCTCTGGGACGTCTTGTGGACATAGCACCGACGTTTTGCCACGTGCTGGGTATGCCCTTTCCTAGAGACAACGAAGGGAGCGTTATGTATTCGATTCTCACGCAGAGCGGTTCGGCGTGATCTACTACGACTCGGCGATATTAGGAGGAACGCACGCATGAGCTACAAAAAACTCTTTTCGCTGGACGGAAAGGTAGCACTCTGCGTTGGTGTTGGTGGTTTGGGTGGAGAGATTGCACGTGGTCTGCATGAATTTGGTGCGGAAGTCGTCGTTGCGGATCGAGACAAAATGCGCGCCGAAGGCGTTGCAAGAACGCTGTTCCCGAATGACTCACGGGCCCCGGAAAGTGCGCTCGAAATCGACATCACGTCGGAGGAAAGCGTCACGGAAGCTATCAGTCGTGTAAGCAAACGCTTCAGCCGGATAGACGTCGTTATCAACACGGTTGGGTTCAACATTTTCAAAGACGCCTTTGATCTGTCGCTCGCAGAGTTTGAGCAGCTAATAAGAACCAACCTGACCGGAGCATGGAGCCTTTCCAAGGTAGCTGCGCAGGCGATGGTCGAACGTGGCGGCGGAAAGATTGTGCACCTCTCGTCCGTTACAGCGTATCGGGGGAGTCCGGGACAGAGCGCATATGCGGCAGCCAAAGCCGGATTGATCAATATGGTCAAGACGTTGGCGATCGAATGGGTTCAACACGGCGTGTACGTCAACGCGATTTCGCCCATTCTTACGGATACTTCGATAAATCGAGAGTGGCTGCACGCGGAAGCGGGACGGGCCGAACAGTTTGCTGCCAAGATCCCTCTCGGTCGGCTGGGCGATCCCGGCGATCTTGTAGGACCGGCAGTGTTTCTCGCATCGCCCGCGTCCGATTTTCTGGTTGGTCAAACGTTATCCGTGGACGGCGGAGCCACTGTCCGCCATCCATTGTTGGGGTGAGCGGTGATTGAAGTGGAGGACTGTGCGAAATGAGGATTGCCGTTGTCGGGGCCGGCGGATTGGGTTCGAAAATAGGCGCACGGCTGAGCGAGGGTGGCAGCGAGGTCATCCTGGTTCATCGTAATCGCGACTACGTCGCACGCGTAAACAACAATGGTATCGCCTACGTGGACCAAGGTGACCGAAGACATATCTCCGTTCGGGCGGTCCATGAAAGCGACGTTGCCACAAATGACGCGGTTGATGTTGTACTTGTTACGGTCAAATCGTACGACACCCAAAACGCGTTTCGCGTGATTGAATCGCTGGCCACGTCGCAATTGCTTATCGTGACGCTGCAAAATGGTCTGGGGAACCGCGATCGGTTGGCTGACGAGTTCGGAACGGAGCACGTTGGGATTGCAGTCAGCTTCCAGGGCGCCACGATGATTGAACCGGGCGTCGTTGACGACAAAGGACCGGGACCAACCTACTTTGGACCGGATCCAGGAGGGCTCGGCAGAATGGATCAGCTGTTGCACGCATTTCAATCATCCGGTCTGGAGAGCTCTATCAGTGACAACATAGACGGCATTGTATGGGCGAAATTGGCGGTCACCGCAGCGATCAACGGGCTCGCGACACTGTTGCGCCTTCCGAACGGAGCGCTCCACGACCTACCTGACGCGCGTGTCCTGGCCCGTCAGGCGATTCAAGAAACAATGGCGGTTGCGCATGCGCGTGGAACAGAGCTGGCTTTCGACCCCGTTGAGCGCTTCAGCCAGGTAGCCAAGGCAACCCAATCCATGTTTTCCGGTACACTCTTGGATGCAGTACGAGGCCGACGCACAGAGTCGGACGCAATTCATGGCGAAATCGTGCGACACGCGCGAGACGCTGGAGTGGTCGTACCGTTGGTGTCGGTAATCCACCGTGCAATTCGAGCAATCGAGGAAGGTCGTGAACACTCGTTCCATCAACTCCGGCAATAGCAGAAGCAACACCGACTTCAGCGACGCCATCCGGAAAGACAGCCCGTTGCCATACTACGCGCAATTGCGAGCGGCGCTTCTCAAACGCATTGAGGCGGGCGAATGGCAGCCGCTTGGACGCCTTCCGTCTGAAGCGGAGATCTGTGAGCAGTACCAGGTATCACGGACCGTTGTGCGGCAAACACTGGCGCAGCTGGAACGCGAGGGCACGTTGACCCGCGAACGTGGGCGTGGATCGTTTCTGAGCCAGAAAAAGATACCACGAAGCTTGTTTCAAGAACTCATCGGCTTCTATGAGGAGTCGGTCCGGCTGGGCATACCCCCCACTACCAAAGTCCTCGAACAGAAAATGGTGGAAGCGGGACGCGAACTCGCCTCGGTCATGGGACTGGCGGAGGATGCGAAGGTGTTAAAACTGGTTCGCCTACGCGGGATTCAAAATGTACCGGTCGTCTATTCGACCACCTATGTGCCACAACCGATCGCTGATGCGCTCGTTGATTACGACTTCACCGACAAATCCTTCTATGAGTCCATCGAGCACGATATTGGCCTCGCAATAGGACATGGTTTTCGCTCAATTGAGGTCAAGGACGCCGACGATGAGGAGGCCGAAATTTTGGAGCTACGATCTGAGCACGCACTCATGATCGTCGAAACGAAGACGTACCTGGAGGATGGGCGGTTGCTGGAATTCTCAATCGCGAAGCACCGCGGCGACCGAAGCCGATTTGAAGTCCACCTCTACCGCGCGCACCCCCCTACCTCTCTCGACACACAACCGATCCGCAAAGAAAACTCCAATCTCTTTGCCGAGACTTCAGAGGAATAGCTCTATGAACGCGAATACGAAAGCCGTGCATCTCTCGACCGGCACCGCAACGGTAACTCCCAGTCACCCTGTTGACGTCGATACACCTGGATCGTGGGATTTTGTTTACAGCGCCGGCGTAGAAGGCGTTCAGGCCCGGGGAGGTATCCGTCTATACGTTCCCCCCGGCTGGAGCGTCCCTAAACTGGACGATCCCGGCGCCGTCGGATACACATCGGTATCGGTTGATTCTCAGAATGCGGTTTCATACCGTGTGTACCTCTACAGTGGACGTTGGATCGCGGTGGAACTCGAAGTCGGTTCATTGGCTGAAGGTGACCGGATCATCGTCCACTATGGCGACCCATTGAAAGGAAGCTCGGGAGCGCTTTCGCCTCGCGTTCCCACTGACGCGTCCGAGTTCACGCTGTTGGTTGATACGACCGGATACTTCAACTACACCAAACTCCCGGAATCCCCAACGATCGATGTTCGGCCGGGCCCGCCGTATCGTTTTCACGTGTACGTTCCATCGCTATACACACCGGGGCAAAAGACGGCCGTGTTTGTTCAGGCGGTGGACAGGCGGTCGAATCCGGTGGCTTACCAAGGAACTATCGAAGTAGACGGAGGTGATTCCGCCGGCGCCATCAAAACGGCGTGCGAAACGACGGAACTACGAAGCACGATGGTCGATGTTGAATTGGCAGGGGAATGCCCCAGTCCCGTCAGCATCCGCGTGAGCGACAAGGAACGGTACATAGAGGGGTTGAGCAATCCGTCAATTCCCGCAGAGCGCACCGGGTCACACCTGTACTGGGGCGAGATACACGGACACTCCTCAGAATCCGATGGCTGCAAGAGCCCGGAATTCTACTATCAGTACGCGCGCGACGTGTCACACCTCGACTTCTGCGCACTCACGGACCACGACAGCGTTGGCTCCAACAGCAACGTGGAAGAGCACAGCAAAATGATGACGGACGAAACGTGGGAGCGCATAAAGCGAATTACCAACGAATTCAACTCGCCGGGCCAGTTCGCTACCCTACTCGCCTTTGAGTACACCCAAACAGAAGTGGAGGTTGTGGGACACCGGAACGTGTATTTCCGAGGATCCGATGCTCCGTTATTGCGCTGCTGGGACAGCCGTTACAATACCCCTACCAAACTGTTTTGTGCTCTGGAGGATTACGGACAGCCGGCGATAGTGATCCCACACCACTCGCTCAATTTTATGAGTCCGGAACACCATCCTCATTTTCAGAGATTGTTCGAAATTTACTCGGTTTGGGGAACATCTGAAACGCGCGGTGATGATTGCGCCTTCAGTCATCCCACCAAATACCACCGCGGTGGGGTTTCGTTTCGGGAGATGCTCGCCCGTGGATATCGTGTGGGTGTGGTTGCCGGAGGAGACAATCACGATAGTGTACCCGGCATACGGCAGGCTACCGACTTATGGCGGAAAGGGCGCATGGCCCAGCACCCAGGACTCGTGGCCCTCTATGCGCCTGACCTCACCCGCGAGAGCATATTCGATGCCTTGTGGAATCGGCGTTGTTACGGAACAACCGGCGAAAGAATCATCCTGGACTTCAGAATTGACGCCCAACCGATGGGGAGCGAGATAACCGTGACCGGAGCGCGCGAAGCGCGCACGATTGAGATAACGTGCGTTGGGACTACCGAGATACTGGCTGTGGATGTTTTCCGAAACGGTGAGCACTACAGATCGTTCAAGCCAGCAGGCAGTTCGTTCGCCGAAACGATTACGGATGAAGACCCCATTTTGGGAGACTGTTCGTACTACGTTCGGTTAGTCCAAGAGGACGGTCATCGCGCTTGGTCTAGTCCGATTTGGGTAGATATTAACGACAACTCACACAATGAGCGAGGTACCCGATGAAGCTCCTTGATCCCGAACAGTTCTTTCGCGACTACAAACGACGCGCAGAAAAAACCGTAATCGGATTGCATAGCGGCACCTCAACGGATGGTGTGGAAGCTGCCGTGGTGCGCGTGAGTGGAAGTGGTGATAAGGCGCGCGCCGAGTTGGTCCACCATTGCAGCCGTGAATATCCGGCCGAAATTCAGGACCGCCTGATCGAGCTGTCGGACAAACACAAAGCAACGGTAGACAAAGTGTGTCAGGCCAACGTGGTGCTGGGCGAGTTGTTTGCGGAGGCTGCCAAAGTCGCGGCTTCGGGCGCGGGCCTCGATCTGAGCGACGTTACCGCGATCGCCAGCTCCGGGCAAATTGTCTATCACGCGCGGTGGGGGCAGTTTGAGTCTGACCCATGGATTGGTGATTCAGTCATCCCCTCCGCAATCGACTTGGCCGATGCAACGGTTATTTCCGAACGCACCGGAGTTTCAACGGTAACGGATCTGCGAATCCGTGACATGGTGGTGGGAGGGCAGGGAAATCCGCTCGTGACGTACGGTGACTGGGTACTTTTTAGAAGTGAGAAGCGTTCACGCGCTATCCAGAATATCGGCGGGATTGCCAACCCAACCATATTGCCGGCAGGCGGCGACATAAACAGCGTAATTGCCTTTGACACGGGTCCGGGAAACATGATCACCAACGCGCTTATGAAGCACTTTACAAACAGTTCTTCCACATACGACCACAACGGGGAGTTCGCCGCGAGCGGAAGCGTACACGAGGGACTACTCTCGGAACTTCTTCAGCACGAGTACATCCTACGGGAACCGCCAAAGACCACCGGTCGCGAGGTGTTTGGCCAACCCCTCATCGAGAAGATCATTCGTCGCGGCAATGAGCTTGGAATTTCGCCGCAAGATTTGGTGGCAACTTCCACCGCCCTCTCCGCGGCCTCTATCGGCGCGAATTTTGAGAAATTCGTGTTACCCCAAATAGACGTGCATGAGATGTACTTGTGCGGCGGAGGTACCTACAACACGACACTTGTGGGATTCCTAAAGGAGTACTTGCCAAACATGGCGATACGGACCACCGCAGATCTTGGCGTTCCCGTTGGTGCGCGCGAGGCGTGTTGCGTGGCGGTCATAGGGAACGAGTCCTTTTTAGGGGCGCAGGGCAACGTTCCTTCCGCGACCGGAGCGAGCAAGCCGGTCGTCATGGGAAAGATGGCCTTTGGTTATCCCGCGTAGCCAAAACCTGAGGAGAGTGATTCCATGAATGTGATACTCATCATTTTTGATACACTCCGTCCCGATTTCACTTCGCTACGAAACGGCATGGCGCAAACGCCACATCTCGATGATTTTGCGGCGGAGAGTGCCGTTTTCCGGCGCGCGTACCCGGAGTCACTCCCCACCATGTGTGTTCGGCGTGCGATACACTCCGGCAAGCGCACATATCCGGCCGAAAACTACATGCCACGGAAAGGAGATCCCGTACAGATTCCCGGTTGGATGCCATTGCACGAGCACCAGCCCACCGTGGCGGAAACGCTACTGGAAGCGGGATATCGAACGTCGCTCATTTCGGACACCTGGCACTACTTTAAACCGTCAATGAACTTCCTGCGAGGCTTCACTCAGTGGGATTTGGTGCGGGGACAAGTTCTGGATTTCTACCGTTCCGACTGGCCAACTGAAGCGGAACTCGAACCATGGACCGTGGATGGAATCAAGGGGACGGCCGCGTACCAGATGCTGGCCCAGTATAAGGCCAACACTCGCGGGAGAACGAATGAAACCGAGTGGAGTGCCGCACAGGTGTTCATCCGCGCCGCTGAGTGGCTGACGCACAACAGGAACGCCGATAAGCTGTTTCTGTGCGTCGACTGCTTTGACCCCCACGAACCGTGGGATGCGCCGCAGGATTACGTTGACCGTTACGCTCCCGACTATGTGGGTAAAAAAGTCATCTCACCCATGTACGGCTCGACTGAGTATCTCAGCGATGCCGAACTCGAACACATTCGCGCACTGTACGCGGCTGAGGTCTCGCTGGTTGACCGGTGGTTCGGCTACTTCATGCAAAAGGTCTCCGATCTGAACCTCCTGGACAACACCGTTATCGCGGTAATATCGGATCACGGGATATGTCTGGGAGAACATAACTTGATCGGCAAGCTTCCGTGGGGACTGTATCCAGAGGTAATGGACCTAATGTGCATGGTTCGACCGCCCGGCGGCCTGCCCGTCAGATGCGACACAGACGCCATAATATACAATTGCGACGTTATCCCGACGCTTTTTGACTACGCAGGCGTCGCTCCCCATCCAATGGACGGGTTCAGCCTCAGACCGCTTGTGGAAGGTAGGTCCGGCGTCGAGGGACGCTCCTACGCAACATCGATGTTTCTGGACCACGCCTGGGCGCGCAACGATCGATACTGGTATATCGCTCGTACGGACGGCAGCGAGCCCCAACTGTACGATATGTCGACCGAAAGCCCATTCGCGCAGGACATAGCCGACTCTGAAACGAGCGCAGTCGGGCAGATGCGCCAGTTCGCTCTCGACGCCGCCGGCGGCAGTTTCCCGACCTATGAGCCCGTTCCGGTATCGGCGTTGGGTGCACGGTGGTACAAGCAATTCCAAATGACCCTTACGAAAAACACCGATCGGCGAAATGGCTGAGGCGACGGGAGATACGATCCGCGGTTTAGTGTCACAAGACACACGCCGGCAACGACCCTAATCACCAGCCCCATTGAAGCTGCAACCGCAAAGACCTGCCAACCATCGAGGTAGCCACCACCATCACAGAGCCGCTGCAACCTGAAACGGGGTCTTCAAAAATATACTCCGGAATCCGAGGGCGCCCTCGGCCATTGCACGCTTCTGCTCCAACGCCCGCGCCCTCTTCGGTGAGGTCGGAAACCGTCCCGGTTAGCCGGCGCGCGCCGGGAGGCGCATAGAGACGGCCGTTCCCTCTCCTTCGGAACTCGTCAGTGTCAACTCACCGCCGTGGGCCTCGACCACGTGCTTGACGATGACCATACCGAGCCCCGTCCCCCCGGAGGAGGAGCGCGAAAAGAAGGGTTCGAATACGCGGTGTAAGGTGGCCTCGTCCATTCCCTCGCCGTCATCTTCGACCCGTATCTCGACAAAGCCCCCGTCCCGAGCGAATGAAAGATTCACGTGGCCGCTACGCTGGCACGCCTTCCGCGCGTTGTCCAGGATGTTGACGAGCACCCGAACCAATCGATCTCGATCGCACATAAAGCCCTGGTCGTCTACGATATCCACGTTCAGGCGAACGTTTCGAAGTTCGAACTTCTCGCGCACGTAGAGAAGAACCGCGTCCCGTAGCTCGGCGGGGGTTATAACGGTCATATCAAGGCGGATCTCTCCCCGGGTATAGTCGAGCAGTTCTCCCGCGAGGTGACCCAGCCGTTCCGCTTCCACGAGAATGCGCATCGAGTAGTCGCGTACGTCAACGGGTCTATCTGCAACCGAGTGCAATACCTGCGCGTACCCCTTGAGAACAGACACGGGATTCCGAAGGTCGTGAAGGATCATGTTGGAGAATTTGCCGAGGTTGGAAAAGCGTTCATTCGCGACGAGTGAGCGCTGCGCCGACTCGAGCTTGCGGTACGCCTCTTCCAGTTCCCGGTTCCGCTGATTTAAATCGAATACAAAGCTCTCGTTGCTGTGCCGGATGATGTACGACAGGGACTGCATCACCGTCATCGCCACGGCGGGATACTCCTCCACGATCGCCTGAAAGTCGGATCTGCGCAGATGAAGCATCTCCGTGGGCTTGATCGCCCGGGCAGTGGCGCTGCGATTCAAGTTGTCTACCAGCGACATCTCGCCAAAAAGCTGGCCCGGCCCCTGCTCTCCGAGGATTCGCCGTCCCGGGTACCCGAAGTCTTTCCAGAGTTCCACGAGGCCGTCCACGACGATAAAAAAACGGTCCCCCGGTTCTCCTTCAGCGAAGACGATATCGCCCGTTTCCGCCGAACTCCGGCCGCAGGCCGCGGCCAGCGCCTGCAGGGGCTCGTCGCGGAGCTCGCGAAAGAAATAGACCGATCTGAGAAACCGAGCGGCATCGACCTCGACCATCGGTTCAGGCTACCACGGTTGGGACGATAAGGCAAAAAGCCCAGTGGGCACAAAAAAGGAGCGGACCGCACCCGCTCCTCATTGCGTCTGAACTCTCCGGTGTCCTACCAGTTGTCCACCATATCGTCAATGTCGCGACTCTGTTCCGCGAACAGGTCGGTGACCGCTCGCAGGTCGTCGAAGTAGATGTAGTAGGTCCCGTACGTCTCATCGATGGCCGAGTTCACCACGAAGCCGAGCACTTTGATGCCGTTATCGGTGTTGTAGTGCGGGTTTCGTTGCTGGATCGTCGGGGGAATGGCGACGGTCAACTGCTTCCAGCCGCTGAAGTTCAGGGCCCCCATGTTCAGGATGTTCACATTGCCGTAATAGTCTTCGATCACGAGCTGCAACTGGTGGTTGAAGTTTCGACCAACAACCCAGACGGACAGCGTTTTGACGATACCCGGAACGGCCAGCGGGCGGATCGGTTCAATCGACGTGGTCACCGAACCGCGGCGATAGTACTCGGTCTTGACGCCCAGGACAAAATCGTCGATCGCGGCGATTCCGACGGCTTCTTCACCCGGGATCGGTTGCTTGTCGGCAGGTCCACCTTCGACACGCCGGTGGGTCACGATACCCTTGTCCAGGGGAATGCTGACGGTCCAGAATCCCGGGTCCTCGAAACGGTTGACCGAAATTTCCTGGAGGTTTTGTTGCGCGGTGTCGATGCCGATCCGCGTGGGATCGGGAGGCGTCTCCTGCGCGAAGAGCGGCGCCGCGAGTCCGACAATCAAAAGTAGAATACCAAATCGTTTCATTGCCACCATCTCCTCGCGGTTCCTATTCAACACTTACGCCGGCGTCCCAGAGTTGCTGAACCTGCTCGGGACGTCCCAGCAGCTCACCGTCAAAGGGTTCTTCGAATACGTCGGTTTCGATCTTGATCTCGTCCAAGTAAACGTAGAACCCATCCACCTTCTCATCGGGGCGCGTCCACAGAACGATCTTCACGAGTTCGAGGCCCTGAAATTGTGGCACGTAAACGACGCCTTGCGGGATCCACGTCGGGATCTGAATCCGAAGGTTTCGCCAGCCCCGGTAATTGATATCCCCGAGCTTGAGCACGTGCACCATGCCGCGATAATCCCTGAGGTGAATATCCACGTAGTAGTCGTAGTTGGAACCCCAAACCCATATGTCAAGAAAGCGAACACGACCGGGAATCGGGATTCCCCGCGGAACAACCTCCCCGTCTACCTCTTCAACCGGGATGAACTCCAGGAAATTGTACCCCATTCGATCGTAGGACGCCTGAACGCCAAGGGAGCGTAACGTAGCTCCTTCCGGCTTCACGCGATAGAGCGCATCGGGCCACGTTTCCACCCACGCAACCTGGGGAAATTCCGAGTTGATGAATTTGCTTCCAACGACTTCCCAGCGGCTCGCCTCCGGGTCGTCAAAACTCTCTATCACGATCGATCGATAGTTGGTCGTAGCCTGCTGCTGCGCAAAGGCATTCAACGGCAACAGCAATAACGCAGCTACAAGGCCAATACCGAGAAGGCGCCCTGTCCTCATGCTCCACTCCTTCTGGCTCAAGATAACTCCGGTAGGTGTCTAACGTTCCTACGGCATTATAGGAACGGTGACCTCCGTTTGTCAAACACGCGTCTACCCGTCTAGTATCGGATCAGTCGGCCCGCTACCTGAGGCGAACCGCCCCCATCCTGGTCGTTTTTATGCGTAAACACCGGCCCAAAGTCGAGAACAATCGCCGCATCGATCGGGGCCAGTGCCGCAAATGTATCGGCCGTAGCTCGTGAAACAAAGGCTCCCGCCCGGTACACCGGGGGCGCGGGCAGGTCGTTCAATCCCAGGACAACTTCCGGAGTCGCCGAACCGACGGCGACCACGACGGCGGCAAACGGTCCCTCCTGGTCAATTTCGGCAAGAACGCGGTTGACGTTGGCCGGGGAACCAAAGGTCAGGATCGTCGGGGATTCGTCCACATCGGACCAGGCGGAAACAAAGGCGTCCCGTTCCGCCCGGGAGGATTCGTTGGAAAAAACAACAATACAGACGGACTCGGCAATATCGGGGGTCCCTGCGATCTCGCCGCCGAGCTCCGCGAACGCCGCACTTCGGTCCACGGAGAGTTCCGCCCCGCCGTCGGACGACGGTTCAGTGTCCGAGACGTGCCAGACGGGCTCCAGGGAGGTGGTCCATTCGACGCGAAGGCGGGAGCCGGCGTCGCGTGCCGCTCGTCGAAGTTCGCGCACGATCGGTTCCCCGCGAAAAGCCTCCGGGAGCACCACATCTACCGCCGGGGCGCAGGCTGTGGTGAGAAAAACCGTCGCGTTCAACCCGACAGTCGCGCAGATCCGTCCGCGATTCATGCCGGTTCCAGGCGCTCCGCGGGTTCGATTGTCCGGTGCACAAGGGCCCACGCGCCCAGGGCGAGCACAAAAGCCAACGTGCCGGCCCAGGCCGGCCGGTTGTACGCTGAAAGGAGCGACGCTGCCGCACCGAGCACCGGAATCGCAACGAGGGCAAAGAGAGACCAACCGCCCCGCGTCACCGTCTCCGTCAATGCCAGCACGTACGGATACGACACAAGCATGACCAGTTTGCCGGCGGGACGTACAAACGCCTCGTAGGCGGTAGCCGGGTGCCCCATAAGGATCCACTCAAGGGACGTTGCCAGCGTCAACAGCACCGTCCAGTAGATGATGCCGTTGAGAAAGACGGCCCGGAGACCTCCGGACCGAAGGCGGCGCGCTCCCCGAAGGGCAAAGAGCGTGCCGAACAGGGTCCACAAAAGGTAGTCCGACAAGAGCGCCCGCAAGAATACCGCCGACGGCGAAAAGCTCCCCTCCGGAAGGTAGTTGATCGCAACGCTGATGACGGCCGGCAGGAGAAATGCGATGCCCGCACGCAGGAGAGGCGATTTGAAACCGGTGGAACGTTCGTTCCCCGGCGCTCCGGCCGGGACCGCGTAGGCGGAATGGAGGAACGCGCCAAACAGTGGGCACGACAAGAGGGCAAATAGGAACATGGACCGGATGAGCGTACCACTACTCTTGCCGAGAACACAACCAACCAATACGTTTACGAAACCATGGGAGTCTATCCGGTCCGTTCGCCGAGCGGTATCGTACCAGAACACGATTTCGCCCTGACCGGCGATGACACGCCGTTCCACCTCGAAGGGGGACGAACGCTCGCAAACGTGAACGTCCGGTACGAGACGTACGGGAACCTCAACGACGACCGGTCCAACGCGATCCTGGTGCTGCATGCGTTCAGCGGCGACGCCCACGCCGCGGGGCTCCACCACCCCGATGATCCGACCGCCGGTTGGTGGGACTTGATGATTGGTCCCGGTCGCGCGCTGGACACCAACCGCTACTTCGTAATCTCCTCCAACGTACTCGGCAGCTGCTCAGGGACAACCGGACCCAGTTCAACCGATCCGGACACGGGTCAACGGTACGCCATGCGGTTTCCCTTTGTAACGATCGGTGACATGGTTCGGCTCCAGCATCAACTCGTGACGCACCTGGGCATCGAACGCCTCTTTGCCGTGGTCGGTGGTTCAATGGGCGGCATGCAGGCGCTGGACTGGGCGGTTCGCTATCCGCACGCCATGGAGCGCGTGGTCCTGCTCGCTACAACCGCGCAGCTAAGCGCCCAGGCGATCGCGTTCAACGAGGTGGGCCGGAACGCGATAATGTCGGATCCGCTTTGGGAGAACGGAGACTACTACGACGGCCCCGTACCGGCGCGGGGCCTCGCCGTGGCGCGCATGATCGGACACATAACCTACCTGTCGTCTGAATCGATGCGGATGAAGTTCGGCCGCCGTCTCCAACGGGGCGACGCCTTTGCCTTTGATGCAAACGACCAGTTCGCAGTGGAGAGTTATCTCGCGTACCAGGGGGAGAAGTTCGTTGACCGCTTTGACGCGAACAGTTACATCTACCTGAGCCGGGCGATGGATTATTTCGACCTCTCGGTAAGATACCCGCACCTGGAAGGCGCATTTGCGGCGACGCGCGCGGCGTTCCTGATTATCTCCTATTCGTCGGATTGGCTCTTTACGACCGCCCAGTCGAAAGAGATCGTCTACGCCCTGGCGCGGGCCGGGCGTGACGTATCGTATACCGAAATCGACAGCCCCTACGGGCACGATGCGTTCCTGCTCGAACACGAGATACAGAGCGAACTGGTCGCTCGTTTTCTCGCGTCACCACGGGTCTACCGGGGGCAACACAATGAAATTTGACACCATCGTCGACCTGATTAGGGAGGGTTCAAGTGTTCTAGACCTCGGTTGCGGCGACTGCACACTCCTGCGACGGCTGGCGGAGGAAAAAGGCGTCCTCGGTCGCGGAGTGGATCGCGAGGACCACATGATCCAGGAGTGCATCAAGAAGGGCGTGAGCGTCTTTCACGGCGATCTCGATGAGGGCCTCAAGGACCATCCCACCGGCAGCTATGACTACGTGGTCCTGAGTCGAACGCTCCAGATGGTTCACCGTCCGGCCTTCCTCCTGACGGAGATGGTTCGCGTCGGGCGCAAGGCCATCGTCTCATTTCCTAACTTCGCCCACGTGGTCAACCGGCTCCAGCTTGGGATATTGGGTCGTATGCCGGTGAACCGTCACATCCCGTACCAGTGGTATGACACGCCGAATATTCACTTCTTTACCTACCGCGATTTCCGCGTTCTCTGCGAGGATTTGGGTATTGCGATTACTCGATCGGCCTTCTTTCGAGGGGACAAATCGATTCGGCCCTTGGCCCCCAATCTACGCGCCACGGATGTTTGTTGTCTGATCGAGCCGGTTTGACTCTTTTGGCGGCCAATGATAGATTGGTGGCCCCATTATACAAGGAGGCGAATTGGCGAACAAAGACTTGCGCACCAACGAATCTATCAAGGTTCGTGAGGTGAGACTTGTAGGAGAGGACGGAGAGCAGTTGGGGATCATCCCGACGCTCGAGGCGCTTGATATGGCGCAAAACCAGGGGCTTGACCTCGTCGAAGTTGCACCCCAGGCAAAACCGCCGGTTTGTCGAATCCTTGACTACGGCAAGTTCAAGTTCGAGCAGGACAAGAAGAACCGCGAGTCGCGGAAGAAGCAAAAGCTGGTCAAGATGAAAGAGGTCCGCATGCAGCCGAAGATCGAAACGCATGACCTCGATTTCAAGACCAAACACATAGCCGAGTTTCTTGAAATGGGCAGCAAGGTCAAAGTGACAATCCGCTTTCGCGGCCGGGAGCTTGCCCATACCGAACTGGGCCGGGTCGTTCTGGAAAAGATCCAGGAGCGGCTGGAGGTCCCCTTTGCGGTGGACCGTAAACCGGCGATGGAGGGGCGTTTTATGTCGATGATCCTCTCGCCGGGCGCAAAGAAATAGACAGGAGTCTACAATGCCAAAGATGAAAACGCGAAAGAGCGCGGCGAAACGATACCGTGTTACCGCCGGCGGCAAAATTCGGTACAAGAAACAGGGTCTGCGCCATATTCTCTCGAAGAAATCGACGAAGCGAAAACGCCGGCTTCGCCATACCGGTATTCTGAGCGCGCCGGAACAGAAGCGAGCGCGAACGCTCCTTCCCTACTCGTAGATCACGTACGCACTGAGGTTAGAACCATGCCAAGAGCAACAGATGGAACGCGTCGGAAGGATCGGCGCAAGAAGATCACCTCCCAGACCAAGGGATACTGGGGACGGCGCAAGAACGCCTTCCGTACTGCAAAAGACGCACTCGAGAAATCGCTCGGCTACGCCTATCGGGACCGGAAAGTACGCAAGCGTGACTTCCGCCGCCTCTGGATCACGCGGATCTCCGCAGCGTGCAAGCCCCACGGGATCACGTACTCTCGCTTCATCGAGGGCCTCACGAAGGCGGAATACGCCGTAGATCGGAAGGTCATTTCCAATCTGGCGATCGAAGACCCTGACGCCTTTGCCGCACTGGTCGACACGGCCAAGAAGCACGTCTCAGTATGATCAGCCTCGATCAGATCCGGCTCCTGGAGGAGCGCGTCCTGGGGGTCGTTGCCCGTTTGAACGAACTCAGGGAGGAAAACCGGACGCTTCGTGAAGCGCTGGCCTCATATCAGTCGCGAATCGAAGAGCTCGAGGAACGGATGAAGGGATACACGGACAGCCAGATAGAGATCGAAAAGGGAATCCTGAACGCACTCCAGCAACTGGACGAACTGGAAGACGAAGTCACGGAGACGGCGCAATCGCAGCCGGCAGTTGCCGCGAAACAGGAAACGAGCAAAGCGCCGGAGGCCGATTCCGCGACGGTGGCGGAACCGGCCTCGCCCAAACCGACTTCATCGGCAACAGAGGAACCGTCTGAAGGCGTAGAAGATAAATCGGCCGACGATGATGATATCGTCGTCGAAACCGACGATGACGTCAAAACCGGACCCGAACTCGAGATCTTCTGATCGGCGACATGCTTCGGATCGAGCTGCTTGGCACATCGTTCAACGTTGAGTCCGACAGAAGCGAGGAGTACCTGGACCGCGTCATAGCGCACTTCACCAGTCGCGTCGCGGAGATCGAGAACTCCGTACGGAACCGGGACCCATTGAAAAAAGCGATCCTCGCGGGGTTGCTCGTTACGGACGACTACCTGCAGCAGCAGTCATCGGGCATCGACGCCGATCAGGCCCGGGCCGTCGACGAGATCGCGACGCGCCTTATCCGGCAGATCGATGAAAATATGGGTGCGGAAGACGAATAGGCCCGCCCGTTTGTTGACCGGCGGGCGGTCAATCCATACTCTTTGAGTAACAATGGGCATCACAACCAGCCAGCAACTCCAAAACTACTTCGAACAGTTTCAAAACGCCCAGGTAACCTTCACGCGGGAAACAACCAAAGCGACGCTGCTCAATACGAAGCAGGTCTTTCTGAAGTGTGCCGGCAGCCAGTGGCCGTGCATTCTCTACTCCTCGTCGATGACGAGCGCCAAGGTGATCGCGAACGTCGACGATTCCTTGAAGGGAGCTCTACAAAAGGTCGGGAACAGCGTACAGCTACGGTACAGCTTCCTCAGACCCGAGAAGGGGATCCCGCTCAGCTTCTTTGTCGGAGCCCGGGTGACCGGTTTCTCACCCTACCGCCCGGAAAATCCCCAATTGAACTTTCTGAACGTCGAGTTCACCCAGCATCCCCCGGACGACCTGATCGAAATACTGGGCAAGCTTCAGGAGGCGTTTCTCAACGCCTCCCGCCGCGCGGAGTACCGCGTGCTGATCAACCCGGACACGACGAAGAAACTCGGGTTGTTGCCAAAAGAGACCGGAGTAGTCGTCGAGCGCATCCCCCGCCGGTGCATACTCCGTGACATCTCGTTCTCCGGTGCAAAAATCGTGATTCACGGCGTTCCGCAGTTCCTGCAGAACAAGGCCGCCGTCCTCCGACTGAAGTTCGAAGATCCCCCCGAATCGATCGACCTCATGGGGAAAATCGTCCGGTTCGAAGTCATCGAGGGTCGGACGGACATTTCCGCAATAGCCATCAAATTCAATGACGACACGGTGCCGACCAGCTACAAAATGCGCGTGAACTCGTTCGTGCGTACCATCCGTGATACCACCAAGCAACAGAGCGATGATTCCCCGGAGAGTGCCGAATGAACGGCCCCCTGGATCGAGTTATCTACATATCCGTGCCGGACGGATTTCACCACCACGTTGAAGGGCTGACGATTGATCCGTCGATCCTGTTGCCCGTGGAAACCTCGGGAGATCCCGCTTCGTGGGATCCCGATGAGCTGTCCTGGGAGATGATCATCGCCGGAATGCTCAAGGTCCTCGCCTACGAACCGAACCACGAGGACTCGGACTACTATCGCCGGTTCGTTCGCGCCGTCCGCCCGCAGATCGTTGAAGAGTTGAGCGAAACCGGAATTCTCCAGGCCCGCAACGGCGAATACGCCGTTGCGGAAGAGATCTTTCTCGCGCTGGCGGGCCTCGAGCCGGGCCTTATTCACCCCCGGGTGAACTTGGCACTGGTGAACGAACAGCGCGCCGATGCCTTTGAACGCGTCGGGAACGACGACCACGCCGCGGTTTGCCGCGACCGCGCCACCGAGATCTACGATGACCTCTTGCTTCACGCCGACGTTCCGGGAGAGGTTCATCTCAACGCGGGACTCTTCTTCCTCAAGGAGCAACGATACGATCGGGCGCGGCGCCTCCTCGAATCATTCACGGAAGAGAGCGACGATGAGGGAAAGGTGTCCCGGGCGCGATCGTTGCTCCGGGAGATCGATTCCCAACGCCTCTCAGACGGTCTCTACCAGGAGGCGTTCAGCCTGATTCGGGCGTCGCAGGAACGGGAAGGAATCAAGAAAATTCGCGGTTTCCTCGACGAAAACCCCGACTCCTGGCGAGGATGGTTCCTCCTGGGGTGGGGCCATCGGCGTCTGGGGCATTTCACCGAGGGCCAGGACGCATTCGAACGATCGCTCGAACTGGGCGGGGACACGGCGGATACATTGAATGAACTCGCAATATGCGCCATGGAACTCGGCGCATTCGATGAAAGCAAACGCCACCTCGAGGCCGCACTGCAACGCGACCCCGATGACACGCGGGTGATGTCCAACCTGGGCGTACTGGCGTTGAAACAGGGCGATACCGAAGGTGCGCGGCGGTTTTTCGAGGCCGTCCGCGAACTCGCGCCGGACGATCCCATCGCCCAACAGTTCTTCAAAAACGAATAGAAAAAGCCGGTAAAGAAATCCCCTCCCCCTGCCGATACTCTGAATAGGGTTCGGTGTGTCTCCGTTTGTGCCGGTTGCGGGGATAAACCTCCCTACTCTGATTATCGGTATTCCGGCTTGCGCCTTGAGCGTATATCCCGGAATAGAGCCACAAAGTGCGGGCAAGGATGCCCGAAACGTCATCATCAAGGAGGATTGAGGATGATAATCAACCACAACCTGAGCGCCATGTTCGCCCAGCGCGTCAACGGCGTGAACAACCGCAGCATTGACGGGAACATCCAAAAACTGAGTTCGGGACTGCGAATCAACCGAGCCGGTGACGATGCGAGCGGTCTGGCAGTCAGCGAAAAGATGCGAAGCCAGATCCGCGGGCTCCAGCAGGCCTCCCGGAACGCTTCGGACGGTATCTCGTTTATCCAGGCAACGGAGGGGTACCTCCAGGAAACGCAGGATATCCTGCAGCGCCTCCGGGAACTTGCGATCCAGTCGGCGAACGGCATTTACACCGCCGAAGATCGGATGCAGATCCAGGTAGAGGTATCGCAGTTGGTAGACGAGGTTGACCGGATCGCGTCCCACGCGCAGTTCAACGGCATGAACATCCTCACGGGACGTTTTGCCGTACAGGGATCGGAAAACGCGGTTACCGCGTCTATGTACCTGCAGATCGGCGCAAACATGGATCAGCGCGAACGTCTCTACGTCGGAACGATGACCGCCCAGGCCCTCGGTGTGCGCGCGGCGGACCAAGAGATCATGACGATCTCCACTCCCGACAATGCCAACCGTGCGATCGGCATCGTCGACTTGGCGCTGAAACGTGTGAACAAGCAGCGCGCGGACCTGGGCGCCTACCAGAACCGCCTATCGCTCGCGACCGCCGGTATCGACATCGCCGCAGAGAACCTTCAGGCCGCCGAAAGCCGCATCCGTGACGTGGACATGGCCGCCGAAGTTGTCGAGTTCACCAAGAACCAGATTCTGGTGCAGGCGAGCAACGCCATGCTGGCGCAGGCGAACGTGAAGAACCAGACCGTGTTGCAATTGTTGGGATAGCGTATTACGCTTAACGTACCGACAATATCGATCTTTGAAATAGATCCTTTTTGAGCGGCGAACGCAAAGGGATGTCCCGGCTCACGGACGAGTCGGGCACATCCCTTTGACGCGCGGGACAACGGTTGGGTGGCAGCGCGCAGCATGGTCACCCACCCCTTCGCCGAGAGGGTCCGGCAATGAGTGCCGGAAACACCAGAATCAAGGAGGATCGCATGATTATCAATCACAACGCGAGCGCAACCTTTGCAAACCGGCAACTTGGCGTTCGTGGCGCGGAAACTCAGGGCAACATCGAGGCGCTCAGCTCCGGGCTCAGGATCAACCGGGCAGGAGACGACGCGAGCGGGTTGGCCGTATCGGAAAAACTGCGGGGTCAGATCCGCGGTCTGAACCAAGCGGATCGGAACATTCAGAATGCCGTTTCGTTTATCCAGGCCACGGAGGGGTACCTCCAGGAAACGCAGGATATCCTGCACCGCGTCCGGGAGCTGGCCGTACAGTCGGCAAACGGCATCTACACCGCCGAAGACCGAATGCAAATTCAGGTCGAGGTCTCGCAGCTGGTAGATGAAATCAACCGGATCGCATCGCATGCCCAGTTCAACGGCATGAACATCATGACCGGGGCTTTTGCCCGCGACAATGGACTGGAAATAGAGATGCAGTTCCAGGTTGGCGCAAACATGGACCAGCTCGAGAGGATGTACGTCGGCACGATGACGGCGCAGTCGCTTGGATTGCAGGACTCACAGGGTGAACAGGGAATGATCTCCATTTCCACCCCGAACGTTGCAAACCAGGCAATTGGAACGCTGGACAGTGCGCTTCGCCGCGTATCACAGCAGCGAGCAGACCTGGGGGCGTATCAAAACCGCTTTGAGATGGCACAACAGGGCGTTGCGATCGCTTCGGAGAATCTGCAGGCCGCGGAATCGCGGATTCGGGACGTAGACATGGCTTCCGAGCTGGTCGAGTTCACGAAGAACCAGATTCTTACGCAGGCGAACGGTGCCATGCTGGCTCAGGCGAATGCCCAGAACCAGACGGTCATGCAGTTGCTGGCGTAAATCCGTTTATCAGAGTGAGAGGCTTCTGGACGTCGTCTCTCACCCGGTCCTTGGGGGAGCAGCGCGCGCTCCCCTTTGGACTGTGTTTGTAGGACGTGTACATGGAGGTACGCTATGTCGATGGAAATATCGCAGGTGCTTCTCACGCACCGACCTGACGCAGGGCGCGCCCAGGCGGCGCACGTACGGGAAATGGAAGCCACCGCGCGGGCCCAATCCGAGGCTCGAACCCATGCGGCCGCTCGCGCCGCGGAAGTGGCAATTCAGAAAGACCTGGACCGTGCGGTAGACGAACTACGACGCGTTTCGCAGGTATTCAATCGCAAACTCAGTTTCAGCTACAACGAAGAGCTCAACCAGGTGATCGTCAAGGTGATCGATCGTGAAACCGATACTGTGATCAAGGAACTGCCGCCCGACGCGCTGCAGCGAGTTCACATGCGGATTCGGGAGGCGATCGGACTGCTGATTGACGAAACCGTGTAGGCAATCGGTCGAAGCGGCGTTGAACCTGGGAGGGGTTCGTGTCGGACATCATAATTCCCGGTATCTCGACGAACAGAAACCTCGACACCGACAAGATGGTCGAGGATCTGATGGCTATCGAGCGGATACCGGTTGAGCGCATCGAAGCACAAGTCGATGAATACAAGACGCAGAAAGAGACGTGGCAGTCAATGGGTCGCGTTCTCTCGGCGCTTCGCGATACCTCCCGTTCGCTCTACGGCTTCGAAAGCCCCTTCCGTGAACGAATAGCAGAGAGTAGCGACACTGCCGCCGTTACCGCCACCGCGACGCGACAGGCCCGGGAGGGAATCACGCGCCTGGAGGTCCTGGAAACCGCCGGACGCGACAGGTTCGCGTCGTCGCCGGTCGACAAGGAGTATCGAGTACCGGAGGGCCGGTACACGTTCCGTGTAGGTGAAGAGGACGTGACCGTTCGCTACTCCGGCGGTTCACTGGAAAACTTCTCAGAGGCGATCAACCGGCGCGCCGGCGACCTCGTTGAGACGACGGTCATTCCGAACACAGCCGACACGAGGGTCATCCTCTTTGAGTCCACCCGGGAGGGGGCCGGGAACGCACTGCTCTTCGAGGGCGACGCGCGCCCCCTTGCAGTAGCCCTCGGCGTGATCGGCGAAACGTCGGACAGGCAGACGCAACCGGTCGGCGCCGATCCGGTCACCGTTCAACCGGGTGAAACCCTTCCCATAGCGTTGGAGGGGCCCTTCGCGATCGAGCGCGGCATGGAGCTTACCTACGACGTTCGCGTGATCGAACTGGAGCGGGAGGAGTTTGTCCCACCGCCCCTTCCACCGGGACCTGACACACCGGATCCGGGCACGATGACCTTCGAAGGTATCACTATCAGGAACATCCCCGCCCCGCTGGACCTCCCGGAACCGGAACGTGTGGAACCACCGCCCTACGTTCAAGACAATACCGTTCTTTTTGCGACGGTCGGCGGCTCCGATCGTCCCCTTCCCGACATCACGCCGGGCACCGACTTTCGAACCGTCCGCGTCGATGCGAGCACGCTCGGTGATCGTGTGGATGGGTTCGCCCTACGGAACCGGAACACGCACCGCGTTGTAGAGGTCAAGAACCTTCGCATATCGGATCCATCCGTCCGTGGCGACACCGTTCCGCTCAATGCGATCGACACGGCTCGCGATGCGCGGATGCGATTCAGCGGTATCGAAATCGTTCGTCCCACAAACACGATCGACGACCTTGTTCCCGGCGTCACCGTCACGCTCGTACGACCGTCGGAGGATGAAGTCGAAATCAACGTTGCCCCGGACCGGGAGTCAACCAAAGATGCAATCATCGAGTTCGTGGGCTACTACAACCAGGTGGTCCGGGACGTGAACATCTACACCCGGACCGACGGCCAGCTCATTGACGAGATCGAGTACTTCACGGATGACGAACGGGAGCAGTACACGGAGCGGCTCGGTCTGTTTCAGGGCGACAGCAGTCTCAACCAGCTCAAAAGCCGCCTGCAGACGATCATGATGAATCCCTACCCCACCAGCGCGGGCCCCGCAGTCCAGCTCCTGGCGCAAATTGGAATCTCCACGAATGCCTCCGGCAGCGGTGGCGGCTTCGATGCAACGCGCCTGCGGGGGTATATCGAGATCGACGAGGAGACGCTGGACACGGCGCTGGAAACCAACTATCCCGCGATCGCTGAACTCTTCGGTCAAGACACCGACGGAGACCTGATTGTCGACTCCGGCGTTGCCTTCTCCGTTGAGCAGTTCTCCGCACCCTACGTTCAGACCGGCGGAATCGTCTCCAGCCGCACCGACAGCCTGGATACGCGTATCAGCCAGGCGGAAGATCGCATTGTGCGTTACAATGATCGTCTGGTCGATACCGAAGCGCGCTACCGGAGCGAGTTCGGCCGGATGGAGGGGGCCATGCAACAGATGCAGGACAACGCCAATACCTTCGACAACCTCAACACCCGGAACGAACGGTAGGAACCATCGTGGACATTCTCGTGAACGACGTCCGTATCGACTTTACCCTCGAAAACGAATCGACCCTAGGTGAAGTGTTTACCGAACTCGACCGCTGGTTACGAGGAAACGGTCACGTGGTAGATACCGTTTCGATCGACGGCGCGTCCCAGTTCTCGGACGACACCTCCTGGCACGGCGCACCGATCGTCGGGGTGGAGACCTTTTCCATTACCGCCCGAAGCCTGCGCGAGGACGAGGTACACGAGATCGAAACGATCTACCAGTACCTCGATCTACTCCGTCGCGTCCTGCAGAGCGGGAGCGATGCACAATTGGCGGACGTCCTGGCGGAATACTCATACGTGGCGCAGAGCCTGCCCCGGTACGCACCGTCCGCGGGAGACGCCCTGAGCGCCGCTCTGGACGGTGTAACCGTGGAAAACGGCGAACGGGCGATCTCGGTGGTAGCCCCGCTCCTGGCGATCCTTGAAGAGCGGCAGCGAGAACTCCTCGAGCCGGAACGGGAGGCGCGCGCCACGGCGACAGCCCTGCGCGGAGCCCTCGCCGCGGTCGAATCGGTACCGACCCAACTCCAGTCCGGTGAGGACGCATCCGCCATGGCGGCAATCACCACCTTCACCGAACTGGCGGGAAAAATCCTGCGTATCCTGCCGCTCCTCTTGGAGATCAGCCCCGACATGGCGGAAGCAAACGTTGATGGTCAGACGATGGACGCCTTCGTCGCCGGGATCAACGCGACGCTTGGCGAAGCGGTGGACGCATTCGGCCGGGAGGATTTTGTTCTTTTAGGGGACCTGCTCGAGTACGAGATCGTTCCCCGCATGGGCGCCCTCCTCGACCACCTTGAACGTGACGAATGACCTAAAATAGAATGGTCCCGGATGAAAATCGTCGCCATCTCCGAGATCGAACGCCAGGACTTGGCAGTCCACTACCGGCGTGCCTATCGAGCCGTGGCTCGGACGCAGGTGGGTGTACAGACCTACACGGATCCGATCGAGTTTTCGCTGGAACTGACCGCTCTGGGCCATGTGGACGTCAATGTCCGATTCCTGGACACGCCGCCGTTTCCCGTCGTACCCGCCTCGGAGAAACTCGCCGCGGCGATCAGGGAACTCGACCGCGTTGGCGAACTCCCCTGAACGCGTCCGGTCCCTCCGTACGCGAAGCGAAGATGAAACACGGAGCGTCGCACGGGACTTGGCCGTCTCTCTTACCGCAAACGACGTAGTCACGCTTTCAGGGCCGATCGGCGCCGGAAAAACGGTTTTTGCCCAGGCGCTGATCGCCGCACTCGGTGTGGACGAGATCGTTACGAGTCCAACCTACGCGATCGTACTCGAGTACGATGGTCGCGTTCCGGTGAATCACGTCGATCTCTATCGCCTGCGCGATGCAGCCGACGTGGAACTGCTCGATCTCGCGGCGCTCCAGGACGGTGCCGTCACGGTGGTGGAGTGGCCCGACCGCGCTCCCTATCTCGCCCAGGAAGCATCGGTGGCCGTATCCATCGGCATCGTTTCCGCTACCGAACGGTCAATATCGATCGAGGAGCATCGCCCGTGAACGTCCTCGCCTGGGATACTTCCGGAAGGACGCTCACAGCGGTGCTCGTACGGGACGGAACGGTCGTCGCTTCCACATCACAGACTTCCACATCCGCCCGTACGCAGCACACGGAGCACCTCACCCCGGCCCTAAAAGCGCTCATGACGCGCGCCTCCGTACCGTTTCGTGACCTCCAGGCGGTGGCGTACGTTGCGGGCCCGGGCAGCTTCACGGGTCTTCGGATCGGTGCGGCCACGGCCAAGGGCATCTCCCTGGCGTGGAACGTTCCCGTGGCGGCCCTCTCTACGACGGAGATAATCGCCCGGTCTCTCGCCGGCTCCGGCGAGGCCGGTGAGGAACAGTTGGTCTCCCTTGACGCACGCAAAGGCCGCTTCTACACGGCGGTTTTCGCGATCGACAAGGGCGAGCTCCGCCGCCGCGGTGCCGACCGTGACGCCTCCGTGGCGGACGTGGCGGAGATGGTGGGGCACAATGAACGGATTGTGCTGTCCGGTCCCGGCGCGGCCCAACTGGCACGAAGACTGCACGAGGAACACGGGCTCGATGTCGCCCGGGATGAGCGATTGGACGTGATCCAGGGGTTGGCTGCGAGTGCTATCGCGGCGTGCCGGGAGCACCGATGGGAAGACGCCGACGGAGGTCCCTTTTATCTCCGGGAAGGAGACATCGGCGTCTCAAAACGGCGGATCCGTTTTGACTCCGACGAAACGGGGCGACTACGATGATTCGTCGGGGGGCGAGATACCTTCAATCCTGGGAAGCTCCGCCGCGGCCGACGCGGCGGCACGCCGGTTCTCCTCCTGGATCGCCTGGTAGACCTCCTGGCGATAGACCTTGACCGTTCGTGGTGCGACGATTCCCAGTTTCACCTGATCACCCCGAATTTCGACAACCGAGACTTCGATGTCGTCGCCGATCACGACTCGTTCGTTCACTTTGCGGGTGAGAATGAGCATCGCTACACCCGGGCGCGGTTCTCATCGAGGATAAAATGCTTCGTCTTCCACCGTGGATCCAGCGAAATCGACTGGACACCCAGCCGGCGAAGACGGTTCATTACGAGTGGCCCCTGGAGGTTGCAACTGATCTCGGCCGGGTCATCCGGGATGGTTACGATCGAAAAGACGAGCAGGTCGTCGGGCAGGGGCCGTTCAATCGTATCGATATCCGCCTCCGGAATATCCAGTACGTAATTGGAACGAATCATGTACGGGTTGATCACGACAAAGGCGATCATCACCTCTTCCAGGCTCTGAAGCCAATAGAAGGGCGGCTGCCGGGAGTCGAACAGCGCGTATCGTCTCTGTGATTCAAACCCGTAGAGACCGCTGGGGAAGGTGAATACCTGTTTCTCTTCAACGGTCAGAGGACCAAACGCTTTTGTTTCGATTTCAATCCGGTTCATCGTCATCACTTACCGCAGGAACTCCAGGAGGCTTGGCTGCAATACCCGGGCGGCGGCTCCAAGGGCGGCTTGGTGCGTATATTCGAGCATCCTGAGATCGGTAATCGCCTCGGCGTAGTCGACGTCTATGGTCCGCGAGTTCTGGGCCATGACCTCCGGGATTTCCAGTTCGGTCCGGGCGTACACCGTGTCGAGACGGGCGTTCACCGCCCCGAGGCGACCGAGCGACCCGAGAACGTTTGTCATCGCCATGTCTACGCCGTTGATTGCGCCGCTGCCGAGTTCCAACTGATCACCTTCGCGCAGCTCGTCGCGAAGACGAATCAGAACGTCGAAGGCGCTGCCCCCGAACACCTGAGCGCTGTTGGCGATATTGTGCGGCGGGCGCCCACCGGTGGTCCCGATGACACCGAGGTCGCTCAGAACCGTTGAGGTCTCGCCGTCTTCGAGCCAAATCTGGTGCGGGGTAGTGCTCTCGAGCACGAGACTTGAGAAAACGGGGTCCAGACGCGCCTCAACGCCGACTCCCGCTTCGTTGATGCGCTGAATAATGGCGTGAATCGTGTCCCCCTCCTGGACCGGTATCTCGACACCGTCGAGGAGAAAGCTTCCGTTCTGTGTGACCTGGTAGGAGCGAGCGTCCACCCGGGCCGTGATCGTCTGGTTCTCCGCCCAAAACACCTCGTTCCCCGGGAAGTTGGCCTGCACAAAGCTCTCTTCCGCTACTTCGACATACTGTTTGTTGACGGATCCCAGGTACTGAACGTCCGCTACAACGCTGCGTTCTCCCTTCGCCCTGATGCCGTAGACGGGACGGAACGGCAGCGTTTCGCTCCGGTCGCCGGCAAACACAAAGGTTCCGTCCGCGGCGCGTCCGTTGGCAACCTCCACGAGTTCGGCGATGATCTGATCAACTTCAGCGGCCATGTACTGGAGATCCTCGGGGGTGTACGTTCCGGTAGCGCCCTGCAGCGCTATCTCCCTGGCGCGGTGCAGCATATCGGTGGCTTGGCGCATAAAACCCTCGGCGACGCGGTTCTGGTACTGCACGTGCTGGATATTGCTGCTGAACCGCTCCAGGCGCACCTGGTACGACTGGTAGCGCGTCGAATGGGCCGCTGCCACCGGATCATCCCGCAGATTCTGAATCCGCGACTGCGAGGCGATCTGGTTCTGAATGCGGTTCATCTGATCCGTTCGTTCACGCAGGTAGTACTGCATGTTGTCGTTCGGCATGTTGGTACTTATGCGATCCACCTGCTCCCTACTCCTTTTTTACACCGCCATCCGGTTGATGATCGTATCCAACATCTCGTCGACGTTTGCCACGAACCGCGCCGCCGCCTGATAGCCGTGCTGGAACTTGAGCATCTGCGCCAGTTCCTCGTCTATGCTGACACCGCTTATCGACTCCCGCATGTCGCCCAGATCCTTGAGGATGCGTTCGTACGTATTCAGCGTCGTTTCCGCTTCCTGTCCGCGCAAACCGGCCCGCGCCACGGAATCGGCGAAGTAGTCGTCGAGCATCTCCGATCGCCCGATGCCGACGGTGCGGTTTCGGATGCCCGCGATCGCCAGCGCGGCACGACCGTCGCCGACTTCACCGGGGCGCCCGGCGGTCGCGAAGGACGCGGCGATCGAGGCCGGTTCCCGCACTATCGCCGGGTTGACTTCCATCCACCCCGAAGGGTGCAGGAGCGGTGCAACGGAGTACTCGGCTCCCCTGGTAGTGGCCGTCTCACCGCGCAGTGCGGTAAACGCGTCCGGCGCGGCCCAATCAAATGCGCCCTCTGAGCCGGCGGCCGCGAGCAGACCGGCGTATCCGGTCAGGAACTGCCCGTCGTCCTCTACGTGGCGAAGCACAAAGTCGGGATCGCCTCCGGTGGTCGCGGTCGCCTTGATCTCCAGTTGCCCCCGGCGGTTCAGGCGCGCCAACACGTCGGCACCGCTCTGGTTGATTCGTGCAATGACGTCGGCGACGGTGTCCGTGGGCCGGTACGACACCTCGAGGATCCCTCCCGGATGGATCGTCTGGTCCGCCGAGAGGCGCATCGTTCCGGCCAGGCCGATCTGCGCCTGGAGGGAAAGTTCGTGTTCCCCGGTGATCCTGAAGATGTAGCTTGCGTCGAAGGTCCCGTCCAGGTCGCGGTCGTAGTTGCCCTGGGCGTTGAGGATCGCCGGATACTCCACGAAGAAGTTGTTCCCGCTCTTCCCGTTGATTCCGTAGCCGTCGCGGTGGATCTCGTTCACCAGGTCAACCACGTTGATCGTCATCGTGTCCAGTTCGCGGATCTCGGTACGCAGATCGAGATCGCGCATCTCCAGGAGCGCACCGAGCTTGCTGCCGGTAAACTCCAGCGTTTCACCGCTGTGGCTCCAGGTGACGCGGCTGAACCCCTCGTTCTGCCGGTCAGATTCGATCGAAAAGGTTCGTCCGATCCTGCCTTGAACGATGTGGTACCCGCCGCTGTAGATGCTGAACTCGTCCGGGTCCCGGTCATCGATGCGAATCTCGATGATCTCCGCCAGGCGCCCCGTGAGGAGATCCCGCCGATCCAGGAGGTCGTTGGGATTGTCACCCACCGCTTTGACGTTCGTAATCTCGCGGTTGAGGTCGGAGATGTCGCGAATCAGCGTGTTTGCCTGCGTGACGGCGGCCCCGATCTCGTCTTCCAGCATGTTCCGGATCTGGTCGAGCGAGTTGTACCTGAGGCGAACGCCGTCCACAACGGCCCGGCCGCGCTGTAGCACCGCTTGCCGGGCGGCGCCGTGTTCCGGATAGAGAGAGAGTTCTTGCCATCCATCCCAGAACCGGTCCATCAGCGTCCGAACCGAGTTTTCCGTGGGTTCGTTGTAGATCTGTTCCAACATGAGGGCGTACCGGTCACGGGTGCCCCAGTACGCTTCGTCGCCGGTGGTGGTCACGATTCGTCGCTCAAGGAGCATATCGCGGACCCGCTCCACCCGTGCGATATCAACTCCCTGGCCGATCTGGCCCGGCGTCTCGGCACGATTCAACTGCGGGCGGTAGATCGGATCGGTCGCGTTTAGTTCAACCCGCTGCCGACTGTATCCCTCCGCCCCGGCGTTGCTGAGGTTGTGTCCAACGGTCTGCAACGCGCGGCTGTGCGCAAAGAGGCTGCGCTTGCCGAGTTCGATCCCCGAAAAAGCCGATTGCATCGGTCGCTCCTATTGGTGGTGGTTGACCACCAGCGCCTGCCCGCCCGTGTATGTACCGCTTCCGTCGCCGGTGTAGACGGGCATTGCATGTTCCGGATAGAGGCCTCGGATAACACCGCGCATCGTCCCGATCGTGGCACGCAGGTACGTGTCGATGCCGGTGGTCTGGCTCTTGAGACGGAGCACCGAGACTTTGAGTGCACGATACGCGTCCGACACCTGGACTCGCAGTTCCGAGGAAATGGAGTTGAGAAAGGTGGTGAAATCACCGTCGATACCGTACTCATCCAGGAGCGCTTTGAATGCCTCGTTCCGGCGTTCCTCTATACGTGCCAGTTCGTCGCTCGTCTCCGTCATCTGCTGCATCTTGGTCTGCAGCGTGTCCCATTGTCGTTCAAGCACCGCTTCCTGGAGTTCCTTCTCCTCCCGGGAAAGACGGTCCATCAGCGCCGCCTGGGCGCGGAGCGATCCGACAAACAGGGCATCTGTCTTTGTCATTACGACGCCTCCGATATCTCGTTCTTATTGGAGTATCGGCGCACGGCGCGTTCCGGTTGACTACATGCGATTTTTTATATATAGATTACCTATGGAAACGATCGATGTCGCCATCGTGGGAGGCGGCGCCGCCGGGTTGGCCACCGCCCAGTACGCCGCACGGGCGGCGCTCAGGGCCGTCGTATTTGAGCAGACCGGCACGGGCGGGCAGTGCACGCAGATCATCGATCTCGAGAACTACCCCGGCCTAAACGGTCCCGTATCGGGCGAGGAGTTCACGGAACGCTTTGAACGGCAGGCACGCAACTTCGGCGCACAGATCCGCCTGGAACGGGTGAGGTCCCTGGAACCTTCGAACGGCGCCTTCATCGTGACCACGGACGAACAGCGATACAACGCCCGGGCGGTGATCCTTGCCACCGGAGCCCGCCACCGGGAACTTGGTGCGCCGGGCGAGCGCGACCTGCGGGGGCGCGGCGTCAGTTACTGCGCCACCTGCGACGGTCCCATGTTTGCCGGCAAGCCGATGGTGGTGGTGGGCGGCGGGGACGCCGCCTGCGACGAGGCGATGTTCCTGAGCAAACTGTCGGATCGCATCATCCTGGTGCACCGGCGTGATCGATTCCGCGCGCAGAAAGCGCTGGCCCAACGGGTCATGGAAAATGACCGTATCGACGTCCGTTTTACCACGGAGGTTGAGTCGATTCACGGTGCGCCTAACCAGTACGGGATAGACGTGGTCGATCACGTGGTACTTCGCTCCACCACCGACGAAAGGCGGGAGGACGTTCCCGTTGCGGCGGTGTTTGTCTTTGTCGGCTCAATCCCAAGGACAGACCTCGTACCGTTTGCCGAAACGGACCACGCCGGCTACCTCGTAACGGACGCCACCATGGCCACGTCGGTCCCGGGCCTGTTCGCGATCGGCGACGTTCGAAACACCCCGTTCAGGCAGCTCGTTGTTGCCGCTTCGGACGGGGCCATCGCCGCCCATTCGGTAAGCGCCTTCATCGACGCCCGTTACCCAGCTTAGCTCATTACGGAGGGCGACAAGCCCTCCGACGACGATGGCTCTGTCAAACGACAGGCTGTTCTCGTTTTAGAGATCACATCGACGATTGGAAGTCTATACCACCAGCCGCGCCCGGAACGAAGAACAAAACGCGTCTCTGCAGCGTAGCGAAGCCAAGCGTTGTGTTCTTCGAGCCGTGCCAAGGGTATGCGATCTCCAAAATGAGAACCGTACCCCGCTGCCGGTAGGTGACACCCCGGGCAACGCGTGGTAGCGTGGGGGGGTGTTTCGGCGTGTGACTCGGACGCTGGTAGCCGTTCTGTTGATTGGCCCCGGCCTTATCGGTGCGGCCCAGCCGGGCGGCACCGGAGTATTCTGGACGGTTCCTGATTCGAGCGAGGGGAGCGTCAATCGGATCATCGATTCGATGACGGACGATGAACTGCTGTCGCAGCTTCTCCTCGTGGGCTGGCCCACGGTTGAACCCAACGAAGAGATCCTTCGTTGGATTCGCGAACGGAACATCGGCGGCATCAAGGTATTCGGATGGAACGGCGAGAACGTGGCCGCCCTGACGCGCTCCATCGCTCGTATGCAGGCTGAAAGCGTCGCTACCCGTACGGGGATCCCCCTCTTCACCGCCACCGACCAGGAGGGCGGCTGGGTTCGCCACATCAAGGACACCACGTCGATCACCCCGGGCAATATGGCGATCGGGGCGTCGGGTCTTCCCTACGACGCACGACAGACCGGCTACTACATCGGGATGGAGCTGCGATCTATCGGCGTCAACATGAATTTCGCCCCGACAGTTGACGTCTACATAAATCCCGAGGCGCACGTCATCGGGCCGCGGGCGTTCTCCTCGGACCCCGTTCAAACGGGGATACTCGGAACCGCCTACTATCGCGGTCTGGAAGAGGCCCGGGTCATCGCGACCGCCAAGCACTTCCCCGGCCACGGCAACGCCGCCGGTGACAGCCACGGAATATTGCCCCGGATCGACGACGACTGGGACACGCTGTGGGAGCGCGATCTCCTGCCGTTTCGGATGCTGATCCGCGAGGGAGTACCGGCGGTCCTGAGCGGTCATTTGAGCTTCCCCATGGCAGCGGGAGAGGATACGCCGGCGTCATTGTCGACGTTCTTCAAAGACACGGTGCTCCGCGACCGCATCGGGTACAACGGTATCGTGATCACCGACGATCTTTACATGGGCGGCGCGGTGGAATATGGGGCGCGCCGGGACTGGGAGTTCCCGGAACTGTGCCGCCAGGCGATCCTGGCCGGGAATGACATGATCATGCTCTCGGTGACGCCCACCTTTGCCGGTGAGATCTGGAACGTGCTGCGTCGCTCCATGGACGAAGACCGCCGGTTTCGCACGCGCGTGGTGGACGCCGCCAGGCGGATAATCCGCGTTAAACTCGACTACCTGCGCCCGGAAGACCGGGTGCCGCTCGACCCCGTATCGTACGACGGCGAGGAACTTGCCGGCACGGACGCATTTTTCCTGGACCAGGCGGGCCGTAGCGTCACGGTGGTTCGCGACGCGTCGATGCCGCTCAGGCCCGGGGCGGGTCGAGTCCTCCTGGCCGGAAAGGACCGAGACTTCTTCCGGATAGGCCAACGGATGCTGCCGGGGGCCGAAACGTTCGCCTTCTCGAACAACGCCTTCTATACGTCGTCGGAGCAGGATCGATCGCGTTTCGCCGCCCTCATTTCGAGGTACGACACGGTTGTGTTCCTGCTCTCGGACCCGAACAGCCTCGAAGTCCTGCAGGCCGCTCGGGAGTACGCCGATCGTATCGTTGTCTATAGCATCCTTACCCCCATCTACCTGCGGGAGGTGCCGTGGGTCCAAACGGCGATCGCCGTCTACGGCTGGGGAGTCGAAAGCTTCGAGACCGGTTTCGCCGTGCTGCGCGGCGACGTGGCCGCCACGGGCACGCTCCCAATCACAATCGAGGAGTAGTCCCGTTGAGGGCGTGGAAAACCGCCACACACGACGATCTTCCGCTCCTTCGCGCCTACCTCGAAGCAAACTTGGCGGCCGTACCCGGCGACCGCCTGCGTCGCCACGGCATGCCGTCCAGGCGGTCACACCGGTTTCACCTGCTTCCGGAGGGTAACCGGATAGCCGCCCTGCTCTACCAGGGCGCATCGGGATTCTTCTATCCGGTGGATCTCGGCGGTACCGATGACCGGTCCATGCACGCACTTCGGCGGGCGATTGGTCCCTTTCCACGGGTGTACTCGGTTATGGGCAGGAGCGCCGACGTGAGCCGATTCGACGCGATCATCCGCCGGTCTCCCTCGCACGTGGTGGACTACCACCTGATGCGGTTCTCACAGACGACCGTGGTGGACAATAGGGATCCCCCGTTCCCGGGTCTCTCCGTCAGGCGCGTCGGTCGCGAAGCGAGTGAACGCCTCCTGCCGCTCCAGATCGCCTATGAGCGCGAGGAGGTTCTTCTGCCGGGTCGAGAGATCAACATCGCGGTAAGCCGAACGGTTCTCATGGATAGCCTCGTCAACCAGCTCGTGCTCGTCGCCGAGCGCGACGACGTTGTCGTGGCCCGCGTGGCAACCAACGCCCGTGGATTCGGCTGCGACCAGGTTGGAGGCGTCTACGTGGATCCGGAGTTTCGCCGGCGCGGTGTCGCCCAGTGGCTGATGAAGAAGCTCATCGAACAGATACAGACGGATGGGAAGGAGACGACGCTCTTTGTGAAGCCGGACAATCGAGCCGCGATGCGCCTGTACGGTGGTCTGCGCTTTACCGTTGAAGGCGCGTTTCGCATCAGTTACTACTGGTAACCCATGAACGTTGTCGTCGTCACGAGCGAGTATGCGCCGTACGCAAAGAGCGGCGGCCTGGCCGACGCGGTTGCCGCGATCTCCCGGTCGATGGCGCGACGGGGGCACAGGGTTCGCGCGATCCTCCCCCGATACTATTCGATCGACAGGGGCCAACTTACCCCGGATCCGGTGCCTTTGCCTGTCCCCGGACCGGGCGGCACGGAGCCGGCGCGGATCTATCGGTCGGTTGATTCCGGCGTCGAGATGCTCTTTGTGGATTTTGAACCCCTCTTTGGCCGGGACGGGATCTACGGGAGCCGGCCCGATGATGCCTTCGCCGACAACCTCGCGCGCTTTGCCTTTTTTGCCCGGGCGGCGCTCGCAACGGTAGATCGCCTGTCCGCGCAGGGAGAGCCGGATATCCTGCACGTTCACGACTGGCCGGCGGCCCTTGTTCCCGTGCTTCTGAGGGCCAACGGTGCGGCGCGCACGGCTCGGGTGGTTCTGACGATTCACAACGCCGGTTACCAGGGTGCCTTTCCGATCGGCGAACTCGGTGCTACGGGCATAGACGGCAAAAGGGCCGGGCGGCTCGGGCTCGTTTACAACGATACGGTCAACCTGCTGCGCGCCGGCGTGACCTGCGCGGACGCAGTGACAACCGTAAGCCCCACCCACGCCGAGGAGTTGCTCCGGGAGGAGACGTCCTTTGGACTGCATAGCGTACTCTCCGAGCGCACCCGACCACTACAGGGAATTCTGAACGGAATCGACACGACCGAATGGGATCCCGCGGGAGATCCCTATATCGCGATGAACTTCGATGCTCGCGACAGGTCAGGGAAAGCGGCGTGCAAACGGGCCCTGCAGCGGGAGTTCGGTTTGCCCGACGATCCGGCCGTCCCCGTGATCGGGCAGGTCACGCGCCTGGTGGAGCAGAAGGGGATCGGGCCGCTCTTCGGCCCCGGCTACGGGAGCGCCTTTCGTATCTGCTCCGACCTGCCGGTTCAGTGGATCATCCTTGGAAGCGGCGCCGCCTGGTGCGAGGACGAAATCGCCGCCCTGGCCCGGCGCCTTGCGAATCTTCGCGGGCGAATCGGCTACGACGAAGCGCTGGCGCACCGGATCGAGGCGGGGGCGGATATCTTCCTCATGCCGTCCCTCTACGAGCCGTGCGGGCTCAACCAGATGTACTCGATGCGGTACGGTACCGTACCGATCGCCCCGCGGACCGGAGGCCTCGCCGACACGGTGAGGGAGGATCGCGGTTTTATCATTGATCGGGTCACACCGGAATCGATCTTCGACGCGGTGGCCCGGGCGACCCGGACGTATCGGAACGCTCCGGAGCTATTCGCGGCTCTATCTGCCCGCGGGATGGAGGCCGACTTCAGCTGGGATCGATCCGCCGCCGATTACGAAGCTCTCTTTCACGCCCTTGCCGGGCGGTAGCGGCCGATCGTCGGCGTTCCAGGCGCGCCCGGCGGCGCTCCAGGTCCGTCCGATCCCGGTCGGCGGCCAGATCCGATGTTGCAAGCTCGTGGCACGTCGCGAGCGCCCCGGCAAAATCCTTTAATCCGTGTTCCTGCAGCTTGGCGAGACGGATCGCGTCGCTCCCGTCCAGACGGAGGTCCCAGAGGCGGCGAGCGACGAACACCGCGTGGCGCACGCGATCGCTCCCAGCCGGCGGACTCACCAACCCGCGTCGCAGCATGGCGAGGTACAGGCGCGCCACCGCCGCCCAACGATCGGGCCGCTTTGTGCGCAACGTCTCGTCGCTGGAGAAGCGGCCCGCCAGGTGCGCCGCCCGGAG
>JANQHT010000111.1 GCA_028282545.1 Spirochaetales bacterium | reverse complement strand
TCGACCTGGATACCGGTCTGGCTGATATCCACCGAGACGCCTTCGAATGTTGTTCCTGCGGCGTCAAACCGAACAACGTCCCGATGCACAACGCGTGCGTGCCGACGCTTTTCGGACATGGCTCCGGGTAGACTCTACCAGCCAACGGGCTATAACACAAGATTAATTTTCGCAGCATCAAAAGTTGATCTGCAATCAACTAAAACTCTATTAAATTCACAATCGTGTTCCACTCAGGATCCGGAACGGTAGATCGCCGTGATCTGCTGCATATCCGTCCGGTCCACCGGGCACCGTCAGGACCATGCCTCGCTAGGCCTGGTTGAGCAGCGTCGCTAAACGATACGAACCGCGTCAATCACCTGATTGACGGGAGCACGCCCAACCGCATCTTTGCCTCCTCTTCATCGATCACGCAAATCTGCGTCCGATTGTTCGCCGTAATCGAGAAGTGCCTGTACCCGTGCGCCTCACTCACGAAAGGCTCATCCACGAGGCCCGTCACGCTCACCCAGCGCCCAACCCAGGACTCGTCCGGCCACGACTGGTACTCCTCCAGGGCATCGCGCCAGACATTCACCTTGAAGGCGCGTCCGCGCCAGTCGGAGAAGTTCACGAACCGGAACGGATCGCCGTTCCTGGTAGTGCCCAGTTTGACGCCGAGGATTCGTCCCACCACCTCCGCTTTGCGACCCACCAGGTTGACAATCGCATCGACGTCGGTGGCCGCCACCACCGGGTACTGGCCGCGGTACGGACGACGAAGGGCCTTTCCAACCGGATTTCGCTTGACCCGCGCCGGCGAGGGTTTGCCAAGGCGGCACGCCTCCCGGAACGAGGAGAGCGACGGAACGTCCTCGTACGCGCCGGTACACACGCCGGCAAACAGGTCCGCGGCGATTGCCACACCCCGTAAGGTTGATAGGTGGCCGAAGAGCGGACTGGCGGCGGGATCTACGAAGTCGGCCTGCGTGAAAAGGGTGCTTTCTCCCGAAGAGAAGCGCTCCCAGAGCGACGCATCTCCAGAAAGCGCCTGGAGCGCCACGTCCATGGTTATGAGTGAGAAGCGGTCCATGGATGGACCGGGGCGACTCTCTTCCCGGAGGGGGTGCTGGAAGTTGATGTGGCCGTACTCACGCTGGTCCAGGCGGTTCAGCTCCGGTAGCCACGCGCCGTCATAGTCGATCATGACGAGGCGGCCCTCTTCGCCGACAAAGAGGTTTCCCACCTGGAGGTCACCGTGGGCAAACTCTTGCTCGTCCAGAAACGCCGCTAGGTCTGCGAGGCCATCGCGGAGCTGGGTTAGACGCGCTCCGTCGGCGTGATACATGTCCAGGAACGGGCCCAGTTCAATGCCCGGCGCCCAATCCATGAGCACCACCGGTACGCTTGCGGTCCCGGCCGTGAGGCCGTCGAAGAGATACTCGAAGGGGACAAAACGCCGGCGGTCCTCCGGCACGAGAGCCCCGGTGAAACGTGCCATGGCGCGATATCGAAAGGGGCGATCCGCTTGTGATCGTTGGAAACAACGCAAGGCGTAACGACGCCGGTCGGGACCGTGCACTTCATAGGTAAGAGCAAATCCGCCGCTCTGCACGCGGGGGGTCCCCATGCCCTGGAGGCGCGGCCGGAGCGAACGGAGCGTTGGCGTGCGTCCGTTAGACGAGATACCAAGAATGGCCTGGTTATACGCCGCTATCGACGGGAAGCGCGAGGAGCGCATGTTGCATTGTAGCGCCCAAAATCGCGTTTGGACGACAGGCCCTCCTCACCAGGGATGCCCGGCGCGTCCGGGGCGTTTTCCCGACGGTAACGGTGGAAGAGCCGGGCCCCTAGGCGGCCGTGCGGGTCCGTCCGTCGTTCGTTTGGATCGCGGTTCGGCGGTGGTGCGGCTGCGCTTCCATGCAGGCGGTCCTGTGCGGAAAAGGGCCGCGTGCGGGACCAGATTGGGCCCCCGGGCCGGATTGATGAAATCGACTTGGTGTGTTATCATCAGATGCATGCGCACCACACTTGACATCGACAACGATGTTCTGGAAACAGCGAAGGAGATCGCCAGGAGAGAGAAGAGGACCACCGGTGCTGTGATATCGGAACTTGCCCGGCGCGGATTCTACGGCGGAGGGCGGTCAGTTGCGGAACCTCAGGTCGCGTACGGAGAAAAAAACGGCATCCCTGTACTTCCTCCCACGGGAATGCTCGTCACGGAGGAATCGATCCGGAAGATACGCGAGGAAAAGGGCATCTGATGCGTTCGTTGCTCGATATCAACGTCGTGATCGCCCTACTGGATCCCGACCATACCTTTCATCACCGGGCACACGCGTGGTGGGGATCGCAAGCGAAAACCGAATGGGCATCGTCACCGATAACCGAGAACGGGGTGGTTCGCATCATGTCACACCCGTCGTACAACCCGCGGCGGTCGCTATCGCCGGGAGACGTGGTAACGCTCCTGAGAACCTTTGTCACCGGCACCGACCATCAGTTCTGGCCCGACTCAGTATCGTTCATTGATGACAGAGTGATCGATCACTCCACCATACTCGGACCGCGGCAGGTGACGGACGTGTATCTACTCGCTCTGGCGATTGCGAATAACGGCCGGTTGGCGACCTTTGACGGATCGATTCATCGCGCTGCGGCCAAAAACGCGGGCACGGAGTGCCTATTGGTGATTTGACGCTTTTCTCCGCGGGTGCAAAAGCGGCGTGAGGAATCAAAGCGGAAAGGACGGAACGATCACGTTCACGTTCCGGCTTTGCCGATGCTGTGAACGGCGCAAGCCCAACCGTCGCGCCGGTACGGCCTGCGGCAAAGTGCCATTTCCATGAGATACTGAGTTCCATGAACGACGTTCGCGGTCGAACACTTTTTCGTCCACCGCCGTGGCGTCCGGGCGGGTCTCCTTTCGGAGGCGAATATGCCTGGTATCGGTCTATAATGGTCGGTGACCGTTCAACAGGAGGTACCGGGTATGAAAAAATCGAAAACGAAGTGCATCGGCATTCTTACCAGCGGCGGCGACTGTCCGGGCTTGAACGCGGCCATTCGCGGCGTTGTGAAGGCGGCCATAGGCACCTACGGCATAAAGGTGGTTGGATTCTACGACGGCTTTCGGGGCCTGGTGGAAAACCGCACCGTTACGCTGGAGGACCGAAACGTGAGCGGCATCCTCACGCAGGGGGGCACGATCCTGGGAACCTCCCGCGACAAGCCGAACAAGATGCCCATGGGCGGCAAACGGATGGACATGACCAACGCCGCCGTGGAAAACGTGCGCAAGCATCATATCGACTGCCTGGTATGCCTTGGCGGCGGAGGCACGCAGAAGAACGCCTTTCACCTGCACAAGGAAGGGGGCATTGACGTTCTGACGCTGCCCAAGACGATCGACAACGACGTGTGGGGCACCGATACGACCTTCGGTTTCGACACGGCCATGTGGATTGCCGCGGAAGCGATAGACCGGCTTCACACGACCGCCACCAGTCACCACCGTATCATCGTGTGCGAGATCATGGGGCACAACTCGGGGTGGCTCGCGCTTGGGGCCGGTATCGCCGGCGGCGCGGACGTGATCCTGCTGCCGGAGATACCGTTCAGCCTCGAACGTGTCGCGGAACACCTCGAACAACGGCGCCTCAGCGGCAAGCGCTTCTCGATCGTCGCGGTCTCCGAGGGGTCGTTGTCGCAGGAAGAGGCTGCAGCGGCGGAGCAGGCCAAGAGCGGAAAAAAGAAAAAACACTCACCGGACGTGGTCATTGAACACGACGAGGACGGGAATCCCTATCGCCTGGTCCAGGAACCAAAGGCAAGCCAGATAGCACGCCAGATCCAGCACCTTACCGGGACCGAGGCACGCGTTACCTCCTTGGGGCATGTCCAGCGAGGTGGGAGCCCCTCCCCCCGGGACCGCCTTATCTCATCGCTATTGGGGACGGCCGCTGCCGAGGCGCTGGCCAAGGGCAACTACAACAACATGATCGCCATTCGCGGTGACAGTTGTAAGCCTATCCCGCTTGAAGAAGTGGCGGGCAAAAAGAAGATGGTTCCCCTGGACCACCCGTGGCTTGCAACGGCGCAAATGGTCGGTACCTGTATCGGCGTGTAACGTTCCACACCACCGGCACCGGCCCGTTTTGGTACGATAGGGACTATCATGATCGAATCGGGCGCGGCTCCGCTTCGGGTCGCTCAAGCCCCGAGCAGAGGCAGGTGCTTCACGTCGTGATACGAGAGCGCCAACTGGATGCAGTGTTTTAATTCGGTCACCGGGAGATCCTCGTCGCCCCGGAAGATGATTGCGCGGTTCCCTTCGAAGCGCAGTGTGTCGAGGTAAAGCTCCCGAAACGTCTCGACCAGGCGCGTGGTGCAGATGAAGTACATGGCGTACTCCTCGGGCCGCTTTCGTTTCCAGTCGATCCTGATTGTACTGCCCCGCTTCGTTGTGTAGGCGGGTTCCCCCCATTTGAGAGACTCGGAAACGGTCCCGACCCCTTCGTTCTCCGCCGCCACCTGCAACACCAGCCGCCGGAGTTCGAGCAGTCTTACGTGCATCTTCGCGGGATACGTTTCAAAGACAGCGGCTACGTCCGGGTTGACAATAGCGTTTCCGGTACCCATCGTGCCTGAGGTTACCACAAAACGGCGGAGGCGCCGATACACAATACCCTTGCGATTCAAGAGTGGTAGCATTATGGTACTACCATGAAATCACTTCACATCCGCGACGTGGACGAGAGGGTCCTGGCGCGGATTCGGACGCTTGCGCGCCTCCACCACCGCTCCGTGCAGGGTGAGGTACGGGCGATCCTTGAGGAAGCTGCGAAACGGGCGCCGGCGGATGAAGGGAGCGAGCCGCTCGCCCTGTTTACGGTACATACCGGTCGCGAAACGTCCCTTTCACGGCGCGAGTACTACGACGATGACGCGCGGTAGCCTCTGCTTCCTCGATACCAACGTTTTGCTTGGCGCTACCGACACAGGAAGAGTGAACCACGCCGCCTGTCGAGTGATCGTTGAAGCGGGCCCGTCGGCGGGGATTCACTTTGTTGTAACGGGGCAAATCATTCGCGAGTACCTGACAGTGGCCACGCGACCAACAGACGGCAACGGGTTTGGGATGGAACCGGCCGCGGCGATCCACAATGTGGATGCACTGTTAACCAGGATGCACGTGCTGCCGGAAAACGCCGAGGTGGCCCGCAATCTCGTAGCACTGGTTCGCACACACTCGATCAGCGGCAAACGTATCCACGACGCCAACGTCCTGGCAGCGATGAGTACTCACGGCGTTCAGAACCTGATAACCGCAAATCTCGACGACTACGAAGGAATGGCGGCGGCGGTCCTGTTGGGTCCAGCGGAGGCGGCGGCGCGAATCGAGGCTTTGGCTGAACCGCGCTAGTCGACGGCCGGTTACGCGGCGCGACGCGCGCGGGCCACGCTGAACCACCCCAACCCGACGGCGAGTACGCCGGCGGCCACGGCGACCACCGACGCATCGACGAACGCCGCCAAGCCCAGGCAGCCGATCAGGCCCAAGATGCTGATCCAGCGGGGAAAGAGGCGTTTCTCCGGTGGCAGCGCCAGGGCGGACAGGTTCGTGATCGCGTAGTAGATCAGCACCGTCACCGCGGAGAACGACCAGGTGAGCCGGACGCTTCCTACGATCGTGATGAGCGCTATGAAAACGCCCACGGCGATAACAGCGTTGCGGGGATTCACGGTGCGGTCGAGTTTGTCGAAAAGCGCGGGCATGTCGCGGCGGCGCGCCATGGCGAGCAAGACGCGACTCAACCCCAGCAGAAGATTGAGGAGAACGCCCAGGAGCGCCGTGACGGCTCCCACCGTGAGGACCACGCGTCCCGCAGCTCCGGTTGTGACACCGGCGGCAACCTCAAGGGGCGCGCCGCTCTCCGTCACCGCTCGCGCCAGGCCGCCGGAACCCAGCACGCCGATCCCGGCGATTACTACCGCCACGTAGAGCACAAAAGTCACGATCACCGTGGTCCCGATCGCCCGGGGGATGGTGCGGCGCGGGTCGCGCACCTCTTCTCCCAGGGTGGCGATCCGGCCGTATCCGGTGTAAGCCACAAAACTGAGCGCCGTCGCATAGAGAAAGGCGGGCAGCGGCGTCCGGCCCGCTTCCGGAACCAGGAGCGGCCGAAATCGCTCCGGATTAAAAGCGGGAATCGAGGAGGTCACAAAGAAGGCGAGCGCCAGCACGGTGATACCCACGATGACCGAGTTCACAACGGTGGTACGCCGGATACCCGCGAGAACGATCAGCGTGAGGGTCACCACGATTGCCGGCGCGAGCCAGGCGGTCCAGGCGAGCCGGTCCGGGGCCACCGCGGTGAGCACGTAGCCGGACACTCCCAACGCGGCCGTTGCCGCGGAGGCGCTCTTGGCTACGAGGAACATCCACCCCGCAGCGAACCCAAGGATGGGGCGCAGGAAGGTGTACCCGTACTCGTACGTTCCGCCGCTCACCGGATGGGCCGCGGCGAGTTGCGCACTGCTGGGCGCGTTTGCCGCCGCGACTCCGGCGGCAATCGCCACGGCAAACACCACCGCCGGTCCCGTGATACCGGCGGCGACGGCAAGGCTGACGAATACCCCGGTACCGAGCATGGAGCCGAGGCCGAGCAGAAGCGCTCCACCTACGCCGAGTTGCCGCTTGAGCTGCTGCGCCACTGCCGCCTCCCGATGCAGCTTACCGTTTATGCCGCAGAAAGGTCCCCTCCTGCAGTTCCCGGTACGCGGTGATGAGTTCCTCTTCGCTGTTCATGACGATGGGGCCGTGCCACGCAACGGGTTCCCGAAGCGGCTCGCCCGAAACGAGCAGGAATCGCACCCCCTCTTCGCCGGCGGTGACGCGGATCTCGTCACCGGTATCAAAGAGCACCAGGGTGCGGTTCTCCGCCGGGTGGGCCGCCACCGGATCGGTCGTCCCGCGGTCATCCACGTACTCCGTGGGCGCCGGGATCGGATCTGAGGCACCCCGGAAGGTGCCGGCCCCGGCGAACACGTACGCGAAGGCGTGACGCGTGGTCTCCACCCGGAACGTCCTGGTCCTACCCGGTGGAACCGAGATATCCAGGTAGCGCGGGTCCGCGGCGATTCCCTCCACCGGGCCGCGCTTACCCCAGAACTCACCGGTCACAACGCGAACGTGCGTTCCGTCGTCATCGGTGACTTCGGGGATCGCCTCCGCGGAAACGTCCTGGTAGCGCGGCGCCACCATCTTCTTGTCGGCCGGGAGATTCGCCCAGAGCTGGAAGCCGTGCATACGCCCGCCGCCGTCGCCGCGGGGCATCTCCTGGTGAATGATGCCGCTCCCAGCGGTCATCCACTGCACGTCCCCGTTGCCGAGTACACCGCGATTTCCCAGGCTGTCCCCGTGCTCGACCTCGCCGGAAAGCACGTAGGTAATCGTCTCGATCCCGCGGTGCGGGTGCCAGGGAAACCCATTTCTGTAGGTGTCGGGATCGTCGTTTCGAAAATCGTCAAAGAGGAGAAACGGGTCGGTTTCACTGGTGTTGCCAAACCCAAAGGCTCTATGAAGATGAACGCCGGCGCCCTCGATGGTGGGCCGGGCGTTGGACTGATGCTTGACCGGTCGTAAGGACATGGTTCCTCCCGTATTCTTTACCAAAGTAGTTGTATACAGACCAAACGACAACGAGGCCCATCCACGTTCGGTCTGGAGGCACCGATGGCGACGCGATCATCCCCTCCTTCGCCGCATAGCGATAATCAAGCTCGATGGGCCGAGTCCATCCATCGGCAACACTCCTTGCCGGCACGTCTCGGAGAACAAAACGCTGGGCTGCGCTGCAGAGACGCGTTTTGTTCTTCCCTCCGGGCGCGGCCGGTGGTAATCATCTCCAATCGGCTCTGTGATCTCCAAAATGAAAACTACCTGTCCTTTGATATAGACACAGTCGTCGGAGGACTCGTCGCCCTCCGTCCATACTGAGAATTGACTCCTCGCGGTCTTCGTGGACGAACCGGGATACAGGGCCGTATGTTACATAAAGGTATGAGAAAGGTAATCGTCATGCAGGCCCCGGGCGACCCCAAGGAAGAGACTGCAGGGGGATTTGCCAACGGCGGATGGACGGTTCCTTTTTTCGGCGAGTTCCCGGGCGTCGTGGCCGGCTACCGGCGAGCCGGAGCATTGGAGACAAGCTCATTGTAATCACATCCGATTCAGAGGAGACCGCATGAACGATCGATACAGAACCAAACGAATAGCCCTCGGGCTGCTCCTTGGGATAACCGTCGCCGGTATCGCCATCGCCGGCGGCCAGGACGAGTCAGCTACGCAGGCCGGGGTGTCGGCCGATGGTCCGCCGAACTACAACGCGCGCATCGAATACCTCGAAGGCGTCGTCACGGTGGCGGGAAGCGACGCGTTTATCGGTATGACTGTGGAGGCGGGGCAGACGATCATCACGGGGCCCGACGCCACGGCGGACATCATCTTCGGCACCCAGAATCTGCTCCGACTCGAATCGGACACCGTGGTCGTTTTTAATCCGGAGATCGAAGGTTTCTCGATCGAGGAAGGAACGGTGGCGGCCATCTTTGACAAGCTGCAGTCGATCGGCGTTGGGCCGGAGGACACCTTTTTCGTGAATACCCCGACCACGGTAGCGGGTGTACGGGGAACCACCTTCTTCATCAAGATCGAGAGCCCCGAATCGACCTACTTGTGCACCTGTCACGGGATACTCGAGTTTGACGAAGTTTCCAACCGTCGGAACCTCCGCATCGCCGCCTCGCGGCACTCGGCGAGTAGATTTATCCAGACCGAGGACGGCGTGGTCTGGGAAGAGGCGCCGGAGATCTACCACGACAGCGCTTCCCTGAACACAGCGGCGGACACAATTGACGTTGTGATACCATGGGGCGAGGATCCGCAATAGATGCGGAACCTTCACGACCGGTGCGATACCACGTTCGACGGTGGTGTGTTTTCCATCGGGTTCGATCGCGCGCTTCTATGGCGAGGTCAAACGTGTACCCGGCGCGGCCTGAGCGGGCAATAGCGGGGCTCATCCGGCCATCTACCGGTTCCACATGTTAGAGCGAGTCAATACGCTCCCGTAGCCACATGGCCCGCGTCCTGATCGCCGTCCGTTCGTCCTCGCCCATGCGATCCAGGGCGGGGTACACAAAATTGATACGCCGGTTGCCTCGAAACGCCTCGTTTCGAAGATAGAAGTCCCAGTAGAGCGCGTTAAAGGGGCACGAGTCGGCGTCGGTGCGGCTCTTCGCGTTGTAGGTACATTCTTTGCAATGGTCGCCCTGGCGATTGATGTAGGCGGCGCTCGCCGCGTAGGGCTTGGTGGCGATCGCCCCGCCCTCGGCGAACTGGCTCATTCCGAGCGTGTTGGGTTTCTCCACCCAGTCAAAAGCGTCGATGTAGATGCCGGCGTACCAGACGTCCACCGCCGACGGGTCGACCCCGGCGATCAGCGCAAAGTTACCGGTGATCATTAGACGCTGGATGTGGTGGGCGTAGGCGTACTCCAGGCTGGTCGTGATGGCCGATCGCATACAGGCCATGCGCGTTTCGCCCGTCCAGTACCATGTGGGAAGTGCACCCGTTGCGCCCAAGTGATTTGCGCCGGCGAGGCCCGGCATGAGGCGCCAGTACATGAGCCGCATGTACTCGCGCCACCCCGCTATCTGGCGAATGAATCCCTCTACCTGGTTGATCCCAATCGCGCCGCCCCGCCGCTTCCACTCCGCAAGCGAACGCTCGATCACTTCCACCGGCGAGAGCAGTTTGACGTTTAATACGAAGGAGAGACGTGAGTGAAAGAGGAACGGTTCGGACGACGATATCGCATCCTGGTAGGTTCCGAAGTGTGGAAGAAGCGACGCGGCAAAGTGGTCGAGAGCTTCCAGGGCCGCCGCGCGCGTTACCGGCCAGGGGAATCGCTCGCTCCGGGGAGTGCCAAACCAGTCGATCCCGCTTTGCACGATGTCCCGGAACACGTCGCTGAGATCGGTCGCGAGCCCCGGTGGTTCGGGGACGAGTGGATCCTTTGCCCCGCCCCGCCAGCGCTTACGGTTGTCGGCGTCGAAGTTCCAGGCGCCCCCGGTGGGAGATCCGTCCGCCTCGATGAGCCACCGTTGTTCATTGCGAACCGTGCGGTAAAAGAACTCCATGACCGCCCGTTTCCCCGGCGGAAGATAGCGGTCAATCTGGTGACGATCTACGAGGAAGTGTTCCGTCGGGACAAAGCGGACGAGCGGCGTGCGGCCTGTCCGGGAGTTGGGACGCATCGCCCCACTCGCCCAGGCCGCGTGTAACGTCGACTGTGCGAATACCTGCCGTAGGCGGAAGTCCTCCGGTTCCTGGATCTCAACCTCGGTTGCCCCGGTGGAGTCCAGCAGCATCGCCAGATTGTCCGTAAATACCTGCCTGTTGTTCTCGTCGTGAATGCCGATGTAGCAGACGCGATGCCCGTGCTCCCTTAGATGATACGCAAACCGGCGCATCGCAGCGAAGACCGCGATGATCTTCTGTACGTGGTGACGGACAACGTCCGTTTCGGAGCGAACCTCCATCATCACGTACAGCGTGGTATCGTCCTTGGCGTCAAACCATGAGTGATGGTGATTGAGTTGATCACCAAGGATCAACCGCAGGCGTCGGGCCCGGCCGGTGTCAGTGCCGAGCGGAGCACCGTCGACCGCGACCGGCGTGAACACCGTGACCTCCCTCACTCGCCCGATCGGAAGTCCTGAACGGCCGAATTTGCCAGGTCAAAGGAGAGAAACTCTACCGCACACCCCTCGGTAAAGGGCGCCTGCGCGCTGATCCCGACCATCACCTCATCGCCGAAATCGCGCGTGAACGTCCTTGAAAAGCGCCAGGTCTTCCCGTCCACGCTGTGGTGCATGCCGTAGGTGTCTCCCCGGCGGGTCACGCGCAGGTAGCACTCGGGATGCACCAGGAGTTCGCCGTTGGAATCGTCCGACACGCCGTCCGTCACAACTGTGACGATGCTCACGTCGCCAATCGGGCTCAGTTCCAGGCAGATTTTCGCCCACTTCGTTTCAGATGTGCGTACGGTGATGGCCCCGGCGTCACCGAACCCGAAGAGGCGTGCACCGAGCCGGACGACAACGGTGAAATCGCCGGCGATCGTTGTGTGGAGAAACGGCGCGTTGTCACGATTGTGGGAACCATCAGGCGCCCGGAAAAGATCCGTATCCGGAGGAGGATCGACGTACAGGGAACCCCGGTCAAAACGCCACGCCTCCGGCTCGTTGAGCCAAGTGAGTCGCTTATCGATACCCGTGTCGGTCAGAAGCGGTGTGAAGGTCATGGCTGTCCATGGTAGGCGGTCACAGCCGGAACGGCAACGGGGTCAGGTGCGCTCCAGCAGTTCGCATGTTGGAGATCACATATCCTTGGCACGGTTCGTTTCATGACTGCCTCCGGAAGGAAGAACAAAACGCTGGGCTTCGCTGCGCTGCACAGACGCGTTTTGTTCTTCCTTCCGGGTGTGTCTGGTATTATTCACCTCCATTCGGCAATGTGATCTCCAAAATGCGAACTGCTTGTTGGTTGGCTATAGACAATTTCGTCGGAGGGCTCGTCGCCCTCCGTCCATA
>JANQHT010000097.1 GCA_028282545.1 Spirochaetales bacterium | reverse complement strand
GGATGCGCGCCGGGTGGTGTGCGTCGAATCGGTGCCGGAGGCCGTGGCGGCGGCGGAGGAGAATATACGACGCAACACGCTTGACAACGTCGATGTGGTTCCCGGCTTGGTGGAGCGCGTTCTCCCGGAGGTGCTCGATCGGTTCGGGGCGCCGGACGTGATGGTCGTTGACCCGCCACGGGCGGGGCTCCATCCGGCCGTGATTCCCCTCCTCAAGGCGCACGGTGCTCCGCGGATCGTCTACGTCAGTTGTAATCCGCGAACCCAGGCGCGGGATGTGGTGGAACTCGCTGAGGTATACCGCGTCGTCGGACATCACCCGGTAGACATGTTCCCCCATACGCGCCACGTAGAGAACGTTTGCCTGCTCCAGCGGCGCGGTTGACAGCGCCCGATTCACGATCTACCTTGGGCGTCGAATGAACCTCCGGAAAGCCTTAACAGTTGACGATGTGATTCCCGAAGTATCGGCAGTGACCGTGGAGGGTATCATCCGCGAGATGGTCGCGTTTCTCGACGGTAGGGGCAAACTCCGGGACGCCCAGGCGGCGCTGCAAAGCGTACTGGAGCGGGAGAAAAAGATGTCCACCGGCGTTGGGCACGGCGTCGCTATCCCCCACGGCAAAACGGATACCGTTGACGAACTGGTAACGTGCGTGGGCCGTTCCGCACAGGGTGTCGATTTTGCCGGCCCCGACGGCGAGAGGGTTCACATCCTAGTCATGACGATCTCGCCGGCAAACCGCACCGGCCCCCATATCCAGTTCATCTCCGAAATCGCGCGCCTCCTGAAGGAAGGCGATCGCCGGCGCGCCTACCTCGCCGCGGAAGACGCGGCGGGAATGTACCGGGCACTCTTGCAATGACACATCTCATGACGGTCCTCGTCCTGCAGGTGGCGGTGCTGACGCTGGCCGCGCAGGGGATGGGCTTTTTCTTCGAAAAGAAACTCCGGCAGCCCCGCGTCCTCGGCGAATTGGCGGCCGGTATGATCGTTGGCCCCTATGCGCTGGGGCGAATCCACATCGCATTCCTGCACCAGCCGCTCTTCCCGGTGTTCCCCGGCGAGACGATGCACGTTACACCGGAACTCTACGCCGTTGCGGTTCTCGCTTCGATCATCCTTCTCTTCCTTTCCGGGCTTGAGACGGATCTCCCTACGTTCCTGCGCTTTTCCGGTGTCGGCAGTGCCGTGGGATTAAGCGGCGTGGTCGTTTCATTTCTCTTTGGTAACCTCATCACGGTCCTGCTCGTTCCGTCGGTCACGTCCATGATGGACCCGGCGGCGCTCTTCCTGGGGACGCTCTCGACCGCCACGTCCGTGGGAATAACCGCCCGGATCCTCTCCGAACGGCGACGCATGTCTTCGCCGGAGGGCGTTACGATTCTCGCGGCGGCCGTCCTCGATGACGTAATCGGCATTGTCCTCATCGCGATCGTCGTTGCGATCGGACGCCTCGGAGGGGGAGGAATCGACTGGGGGCGGATCGGCGTCGTTGCCGCCAAGGCCTTCGGATTCTGGATCGTCGCCACGGCCGCCGGCATAGCCTTTGCGCCGCGATTGGTGCGTGGGCTGAAGCGTCTCCACTCGGTGGACGTCATCGTGGGAACCTCCTTCGGACTGGCACTGCTGTTGGCGGGACTGGCCGAAACGGTGGGTCTGGCGATGATCATCGGCGCCTACGTGACGGGGTTGGCGCTGAGCCATACCGATGTGGCCGACGAGATCCGCGAACGAATGCACGGCCTGTACCACTACCTGGTGCCGCTCTTCTTCGCCGTAATGGGGATGATGGTGGACTTCGCGGCGGTGGCGCGCGTCTTCGTCTTTGGACTGATCTTTTCCGCGGTCGCCATCGCGGGCAAACTCGTTGGATGCGGGTTGCCGGCGCTCGCCTTCGGATTCAACCGGCGCGGAGCGCTCCGGATCGGCGCGGGAATGCTGCCGCGCGGTGAGGTTACGCTTATTGTCGCCGGAATCGGGTTGTCGGCCGGTATCATCGGTCCCGAGCTCTTCGGCGTTTCGGTGATGACACTTTTGGTCGGCAGCATCGTTGCGCCCCCAGCGTTGATTGCGGCGTTCCGCGGCGGCAGCGGGTACCGGAACGCCGATGACAAAGCCGACGCGGCGCAGTCCACCGAAGTGCACCTTGACCTTCCCACGGTCAGTGCGGCCGATTTTATCAGGGCCCGAATCATTGAAGCCTTCCGCAGCGAGGAGTTCTTTGTAAACCGGGTTGATATCAACTCCCCGATCTACCGCATCCGGCAGGACGAGAAATCGATCACGCTGGTGCAGCGTGGGTCCGACATCTCCCTCGTGACCGCCCCGGAAAACGAACAGCTCGTTCGCCTGATCCTCGTGGAAGAGATCGTCGAACTCAAGGAACTGTTCGAGGGGCTGCAGCGCTTTGGAGATCCCGGTGAACTGGGCGGGTCCCTCCTGGACGGACTGCTCGGCGACGACGAGTAGCGGAGTACCTATGATTCCCTTTCTCTTCCTTGGCATGTTCGCTCTCGGCTTTGTGGAGAGCCTTCGGGGACCGCTTCTCCCGGAGATCCGGGCGTTTTTCGGCATCTCCTACGGAGCCTTCGGAACGGTCCTGGCGATCTCCTCCGCGGCGTTTCTTCTGGGTAGCTTGACGGCCGGGCCAACGCTCCGGCGCGTGGGTGCCCGTACAACGCTGCGGACCGCAAACATCCTGATCGCCTGCGGTCTCTTGGTGATCGGGTTTTCACACTCGGTCCCGCTCTTTGCAGCAGGTCTGCTTCTGCTCGGGTTTGGCGGGGGATTCTTCGACCTCTCGATCAACGGCGTCGCCGGGCGCGCCTTTGCGCGAAATCCCGGTCTGATGATGAACCTTCTTCACCTGCTCTTCGGTGTGGGCGCTACGGTCGGACCGATCGTAGCGGGCACCCTGCTGGCGCGCGATTTTCGCTGGGACCATATCTACCGGATGGCGATCGTACTGCCGCTCCTCGCCCTAATCGGCACCCTCTCGTTTCGACGCGCCCAAGGCGGCGACGGTGAAGGGTCGGTGTTGCGCGATCTGCGGAACGCCCTACGGGACCGACGCGTCCAGGCGTTGTCGATCTCGCTCGGGTGTTTCGTCGCCGTTGAACACGGCATCACCACGTGGCTGGCTAACTACCTCGTTTCGGTCAGGGGATTCGAAACGGCCGCCGCCGCAACGCGTGTGGCGTGGTTCTACGGGTTGTTTTCCGCGTCCCGCCTGCTCCTGGGTGCGCTTACCGACCGGATCGGATTGATCCGGGTCGTCCGTATCTCGACCGTTCTCGCGGTAGCGATGCTTCTTGTGGGAGGATCCGGGCCGCGAATGGCGTGGCTACTCTCGGCAACGGGGATTCCCGTGGCCGTCCTCTTCCCGACGATCATGGCCCACATATCTCGGACGCACAGGGATACGGTGGAACTCGTCATGGCGGTGGGTTTTACCGCCGCGGGGCTTGTACACCTCGTGTCGAACATCGTCGTGGGCCTGTTCCACGACTGGCTCGGCACGCAGATAGGTTTCCTCTCGATTTCCGCGTTTGGAGTGCTGGGCCTCATTGCCCATGTTGCAGCGGGACGCCTCGAAGCGCGCCGTGATAGGGTACCCACATTATGATCAGGCGGAAGCGACGAACTACCAGACGCGTCCGACGTCCCATCGGCATCGCCCTGGGCGGTGGCGGCGCCCGCGGTATGGCGCACATCGGCGTCCTCCGCGCCTTCGATAGGTATCCGGAGTTTCGGCCGACGATGTGGGCCGGTACCTCCGTGGGCGCCGTGGTGGCTGTCCTGGCCGCATCCGGGAAGTCTACCAAGGAAATCGAGGAACTCGCGGTGGAACTGGAGTGGTTCCGGCACGTCGTCAAAATCAGCGAGATCGTCGATCCCTGGTCGATCGTGAGGCCTCTCACACGGCAGTTGAGGCGGTCCGGCGATGACGATCGCAACGAAGAGCGTGACGTGGGCCTCTTGCCCAACACAAAACTCGGGGAGCTGGTCAACGACCTCGTGGACCACCGCTCCTTCGACGATTTCGAGAACGACCTGGCCGTCGTCGCAACCGACATTGAACACCGCCGTCGCATCGTCATGACGTCACGGCGTATGGCCCGGCGCATCGATCGTGGCGAACTCGAAGCGTATCTTCCGCCCCCCGCAAACGGGTGGCCCGGGTGTGAAACGGTGGTGCTTTCGGACGTTTCCGATGTGGGCTTAGCCGTACGGGCCAGCTCCGCTATCCCCGGCGTGTTCCGTTCGGTTCGAATCCAGAACATGAAACTTGTCGACGGCGGTCTCACCGACCAGACGCCGGTGGACGTGGCGCGCGCCATGGGCGCCCGGTTCACCTTCGGCATCAGTCTGGCCCTCTCGTTCCTTCCGCAGCGTCTGGAAAATCCCCTGCAGGCGCTGAGCGGGACGATCGGGATTCTCGGTATCCAACAGCTCCGAAGAAGCCTGGAACTCGCCGACGTGGGCTTCCAGGTCTCCGGAATCGATGAACGCAGTCCCTTCAAACCGCGCCAGACCGACCTCATCGAGATCGGCGAGGCAGACATGGTGCGCCGCCTGGAAAACTTGACAATTTGAATCAACTTCGTACCTTTGCTGCATGAGAAAGCAAACGGCGGTTACCGTTCACGGTACATCACTCTCCGCGGAGGCGTTCTGATGGCAACCGAAACCGCGACGCTCGGCGGCGGCTGTTTCTGGTGCGTCGAGGCGGTCTACGAGCGTATCGACGGAGTCTCGGCCGTGCGGTCCGGTTACGCCGGCGGGCACGTTGCACATCCGACCTATCAGCAGGTGTGTTCCGGCGGCACCGGACACGCCGAGGTGGTCCAGGTAGATTTCGATCCCGCTACGATCAGCTATGACCAGGTGCTCGACCTTTTCTGGCTCGCCCACGATCCCACCACACCAAATCGGCAGGGTGCAGATGTCGGGCCCCAGTACCGGTCAATCATCCTCTATCACTCCGACGAACAGCGTCGGGCCGCTGAGGCGAGCATCGAACGGGCCCAGTCGAGTTTTCGGGCGCCCATAGTAACGGAAATCGCCGAGTTCACCGATTTCTTCGAAGCAGAGGACTACCACCAGGGTTTTTACCGGAGCAACCCGAACCACGGGTACTGCCGAGTCGTTATCAAGCCCAAACTGGACAAGCTGGGACTTGACGTCAAAAGGGCGGAGTAAGAAAGTGGAGACATGAACCTCGGAGACAACCTCTTCTTTCGGAACCGGCTCGAAACGGGGCAGGTGCGCGCACGGATCGAACCACGGCCGGAAGACGAGCGGGATCTTCGGGGCCACTACTTCCGCGATACCACCGCGATCGTCCACTCCTATCCGTTCCGGCGGATGAAACACAAGACGCAGGTCTTCTTCGCACCGAAAAACGACCACATTTGCACGCGTATCGAACACGTAATGCACGTGGCCACGATTGCCGCGACGATTTGTCGCGCCCTGGGGCTCGACGTGGACCTCGCCTGGGCGATCGGCGTCGGTCACGACCTGGGTCACACCCCGTTCGGCCACCTGGGAGAGACGATTTTGGCACGAATCCGCGGCGTCCACGGGTTCCGCCATGAGATCTATGGACTGCGCGTGGTGGACCACCTGGCAAACCGCGGCCGCGGTTTGAACCTGACCTACGCGGTTCGCGACGGGATCATCAACCACTGCGGGGAGAAGTTCGAGCAGTCTCTAACCCCCGATTTTACCGTAAAGGACCTGTCGGCGATTACGCGGCGGGACCGGCTACCGTCCACCTGGGAAGGGGTTGTCGTACGGATGTCCGACAAGATCGCCTACCTGGGTCGCGACCTGGAAGACGCACTTCAGCTAAGTCTCGTGACCATAGCGGACGTTCCCGATTCAGCCGCCCGCGTGCTGGGGCGTACCAACAGCGATATCATCGACACGCTCGTAAACGACGTTATCGAGACGTCCCTCGAAACGGGTGAAATCGGGTTCTCAGATCGCATCTACCGCGCCTTTCTCGAAATGAAGGAGTTCAACTACGCCCGGATATACACGAGCCGGGCACTGGAGCAGTATCACCAGCACTTCGAGCGCATTCTCGAGACGCTCTACGCCTACCTCATGGATCTTTTTCAACGCTGCGGTAATGATCGCGGCGCATACGAACGCGAGCAGAATGCGCTGGCAACGCGGTTCGGCGACTACGTTGCCAAGATGGAGCAATGCTATATAACGGTGGATGGAAACCTCGACGCCGCGGTCTTTGACTACCTGGCGGGAATGACCGACGATTTCGCCATCGACAGCGTGAACGAAATCATGGTGCCGCGCCAGTTCAACGTACAGTTCGAGGCGATGGAACTCGCCCGGCCCTCCACGTGGGATACCTCACCCCTATAGTTCCTCTATATTTATTTGTGGAGGCTACACGAGTTCACTGATCACGGGGATTCCGTGTTTCCCCGCCGCGGACGAAATGGATGCAACTTGGTCGTCCAGATTGTCCAGTTGAAACGTAAAAGCGTATTCGTGAATGGACCAGAAGGGACCCACGGTAAGGCGCATCAGCATGGGGAGTCGCTTCCGAACCTGCGTTGGGCTCCGCAGAGCAAATCCAACGACCGGATGCGCCGTAGTGGCAAAGATCCGAACCGATTGGAACTCGTCCCATCGGACAATACCCAGCGGAACCGCGGGATCGACGAACGTAAGACCCTCAGCGCCGATCGTGAAGAGCACGTGCCGACGTCGACTGCGCACAGAGCTGTAACCAAAGAGCGCACCGAACGCGAGTGCACCGATCGCCGCTACGATGTTGAGTTTCGACGACTGGAAGGCGAGAGTAATCGAAACGACGAGTGCGAGGAAACTTACTACCGTAAGGCCGCGGTACCCGCGCGAGATGCCGTAGATCGGCGTGCCGTCGGACATGCACTGCAACCATACCCCCGGTCAGGTGAATTCGCAACACTTCGAATTGCCTCACGAAAGATCTAGTCGAAATGGGAATCGTGCCTCACGTAAGAATCTAGTCGAAGCTGTGCCTCGTGAAGGAGGCGAAACGCAGTGGGG
>JANQHT010000067.1 GCA_028282545.1 Spirochaetales bacterium | reverse complement strand
CTGCAGGGCGGCAGCGACGTCGTGCGACGAAAGCTCGCCGTTGCGGATGAAGCGGGGATCACCACGACCGGCGTCTGGGCACAGGACTGGGAAGGGCGACGGGTAACTTCGTTCGGGAGCCAGCTTTTCTGGAACTGGGAGTACGACGCACACCTCTACCCGGACATGCCGAGACTCCTGGAGGAGCTCCACGGATCGGGGAAACGCTTCCTAGGGTATATCAACCCCTTCCTCGCTACCGACGGCGCACAGTACGCGGAAGCGGCCGACAAGGGGTACCTCGTGCGCGATCCCTCCGGAGAGCCCTATCGGATCGTCGTGACGACCTTCCCCAGCGGACTCGTTGACCTCACCAACCCCGAGGCGGTTGCGTGGATCAAGTCGGTGATCAAGCGGAACATGATCGACCTCGGGCTCGACGGCTGGATGGCGGATTTCGGCGAGTACCTGCCGGCGGACGCCATGCTGTATGACGGTACTCCGGCCATGGATTTTCACAACCGCTATCCCGCCCAGTGGGCGCGCGTAAACTACGAGGCGGTGGCAGAGACGGGCAAGCTCGATGAGATCGTGTTCTTTATGCGCGCCGGGTTCACCGGCTCCTCTCGATACGTACCCGCCACGTGGGCGGGTGACCAAATGGTCGACTGGAGCCGTCACGACGGACTACCCTCGGTACTGCCGGCGGCGCTCTCCCTTGGCATGTCCGGTGTCGGTGTTCACCATTCCGATATCGGCGGCTATACGACGCTCTTCTGGAAAAGACGGAGCCGTGAGCTATTCCAACGCTGGGCGGAACAGGCCGCCTTTTCGATGATCATGCGGAATCACGAAGGCAACCGGCCCGGCAGTAACTGGCAATGGGACGGCGACGCCGCGACGCTCTCTCATTTGCGGCGTATGGTTGACGTGTTTGTCGCTTTGCGCCCCTATCGGCGTTCCGTGCTCGACGAGTACTACACGACGGGGATTCCGCCGTTGCGTCCGCTCGTTTTCCACGACGATGCGCGGCGACCGGCGCGGCGCGCCCAAACCCTGAGTTACCTCTACGGTTCCGACCTCTTCGTTGGGCCCGTACTATCGCGGGGGCAACGGCTCCTCCGGGTTGACCTCCCCGGCGATGATTGGATTCACCTCTGGAGCGGGGCCGTCACCGCCGGCGGCCGTCACCGCGTTCACACGCCCCTCGGGTTTCCCGCGGTCTTTTATCGCCGCGCCGGCGAGTTCGCGGAACTCTTTTCCGAGATAACCGGGCGATTCGGGGAGCCCTAGCCCCGCCGTGAACCGTGCCCGCTGAAGTGAACCGCGCGCGCGGACGTGCCGACACTAGCGGTATGAACGTTCGCTACCACTTTGGAATCGCCATTGCGGTGATCTCGTTGTTGATCCTGTTGGCGTCTGCACCGAGTGCCGACGCGGCGCCGCTCGACATGACGCCCTACCGCGGCACCTGGGCGTTGATCGTGTACGCCACGGACAACGACGATCCGCGCCCCTTCGAAGCGAATCTCGCCATTTCCACGGAGTGGAACCGATTTGACGCGCGCGGAGTGGAGATCGTGGACGTCTATCCGGGGCGCCACGACGTTGACGCCGTGGGCGCGCAGTTCGCCGTTGCCCCGTCTCCGTTTGCGATGATCCTCGTGGATCCCGACGGCACCGTTGAACTGGTGCAGCGGGAACGGCAGGATATCGGCGAACTCCTGCGCGCGATCGACCTCTGGAAAGGGACTGCAAAAACGGATTGAGTCACAGTCACGCCCGCCCCCTGCTGGCCGCGACTCAGGGCCGCGCGAAAGAGGCGTAGGAGAACCAGAAGTGGTGGACCGATCCCGCCGGTTCCAGGAACTGGCCCTTCCGTGATCCGTTGACCCCGCGTCCCGCACTGTTCCAGGTGGTTCCCGTTTCGCGGTCGCGGACTTCGTCTCCCGCCAGGTAGAGTTCAACCGGATCGCCGCTTATCGTCCGCGCCAGGAACGCGTTGGCGCTACCCACGTCATCGCTACCGGTAATCGTCGGACCGTCCAGAGCACTGGCCGTTCCCGGCTCCCAGATGAAGTAGACCCGTTCACCACCTACTTCCCGCTCCACCAGGCGCTCCCGTTGAAGTACGTCATATGCAACCGATTCGGTAGTGTCACCGATCTCGACCGCAACGACGCGGTCCAGCATATCCAGGTTCCCGTTGATCGCCGGACCGCGAAAGAGGAACGGTTCCGGGCTCGAGTCATAACCGACGTACGGATTACGACCGTAGGAGCGCGAATGGCCGGTATCTCGATTCACAACCCGCGCATCGGGCCACCCGTCGATCGCCTCCGCGAACGAGACCATGAGCACCGGCACGAACTGGAGCCGCTCACCCGCGTACCGGCCCGCCAGGCCGCGCCCGGAGGCCTGTTGCCACCACGTCTCGGTCTGCCGGTCGTACATGATCAGGTTCGAGAACCGCAGGCGCCCGGTCGTTCCGAAGTCGAGGATCTGTCCGTCGAAGCGCCGGTCAAAGGCGATGCCGGTGTTGCAAAGGGGACAAAACGTCACCGAGACGGGGAGGCCACCGACCTCATCATTCACGATTTCGTGCCAGGTGAGGATCTGAATCGGGTAGAGGTGTGTCTCTCCGCCGTGCGTTATAACCAGGACCGGTTCATCATCGCCGATCCATTCGGCCGCCTCCGCGAGCGTGTCGAATCGCGGCTCGTCAATCGAGGGGATGCCGTCCTTGGGTGGGCCGCCGGAAAGAATATCCTGGTACGATATCGCCGCCCGGCTGAAGTCGGTTGTGAACTGGCGTCCGGCGCTTCCCGGGGGAGACTGCCCCTGGAACTCAGGGGGCAGATCGGGCGATACCGCGGCCGCACCGTCGGAGGCGGTACTCACCGGCGCGCGAGTCTCCGGGTCTTCGCGGTTTCCTCCGGCAAAGAGCGTTACCGCCTTGCCCGCGGCCACCATGAACACCAGACACAGCGCCAGAGTCCTCGCACGCCCTAGGCCGGTCACGTGACGACCCCGATGTTGCACCTACCGTGTCCCACCGCGTTCCAGAGGCGCAACGAGAAGTGCAGGTATGTCTCCATCGCGCGGGTGCCGGTGATTGTTCCGTCGTGGCCGGCCGGAACGGCACCGCCGGCTATCGATCGACCCACCCGGCCCGTCCCAGGTACTGCAAAATGCATCGCTAATTCCCCCAGTTTCAAAGTCCGACGCTGGGAGAGAATTGTCAACTGATTTGATCGGGAATTGATTTAATCAGGAATCTACTACGCCCACGTAGGGAAGCCATCGGAAACGTTCGTCGTAGTCGATGCCGTACCCGACGACAAAGCGGTCTTCGATTTCGAACCCGACGTAGTCCACGGGCACGTGCTGTTCCCGCCGGGCGGGTTTGTCCAGGAGCGTGCAGATCCTGAGGCTTTCCGGTTGCTCGTCGAGCAGGCGTTGCCGGATGTCGCTGAGTGTCAGGCCCGTATCGATGATGTCTTCCACGATCAGGACATTTTTGCCGCGTACGCTTTCGTTGAGGTTCTTGAGGATGATCAGGGTTCCGCTGCTCTTTGTTCCTACGTAAGAGGTGGCCGCCATGAAGTCTACACTCGCCGGTACGGTGAGCTTCCGTATCAAATCCGCGAGGAACACGAAGGACCCCTTCAGAAGTCCCACCAGGAAGAGGTCACGATCGGCGTAGTCGGCGCTGATTTCCGCCGCGAGGCTACGGACTCGTGCGTCGATCTCATCCGTGGAAATGAAGACTCCCGGATGGTTGGATTTTCCTGTGTGGTCGTTAGTCATGACTCTCTCCGTTTGTGAAGTAGCGATTGACGATTTCCTCCGCCGCACCGTCCCCTGCGTTCCGTTTCGTGACGTAGTCTGCCACGCTTTTCAGGCTGGGATGTGCGTTCGCCACCGCGACGCCTACGCCGGCGGTCTGAATCATCTCGATATCGTTGGGTCCGTCGCCCGCGGCAACCACCGCCGACAGAGGAATATCCAGGTGGTTTGCAAGATGCAAAAGGGCGGCGCCTTTGCTCGCCTCTGCCGGGAGTATTTCCAACAGGTGGGGCTTTGAAAAGGTGACGCGATACCGGTTCTGGGCACGTTCCATGAGCGTCGCCTCGTGCTCCACCAGCGTGTCGTGGTTGCCGGTGAAGAGGAACTTCGGCGAACCTCCGGGGCGCGCCTCGGCTACATCTGAAACGATCAAACATTCCATCGAAGTGATCACCGCGTACGCGCGGCTCCAATCCGATTCGCGTTCGATGATAAACCGGTGTTCATCGAACACCTGGAAGTCGAGATGAAAGGAGCGGCCGTACTCCGCCAGTTCGCGGATCGTCGCTTGGGGAAGCCCGTCCTCGTACAGCAAGGTATCCGAAAGCGTGTCTACCAGGTGGGCGCCGTTGAACGAAATCATATAGCGCGGTGCATCTGTACCAAACAGATGCCTGGCAACCTGGACCATGCTAACCGTGCTCCGACCGGAGCTAAGCACGACTTCAATACCGCGCTCATGCAGGTGCGCCATGGCTCGTTTGGCCGATGGTGGTACGTTCCCGTCGTGATCGGTGAGGGTGTCGTCGATATCGGATGCAAAGAGGCGAAACACGGCAGCACTCTACGTCAATTGCGCGGTGGTGGCAACTGAAGTATGCTTTTTCCATGATTGTGCAGACGCTCATTATCGCGGCCCTCCTGGTCGCGCCCGGTGTGGCCCACGGGCAGCAGTCCGGCGAGGAGTCCGCTGAGGAGTCCGCCGAGGTTACCATCGAAACGCTCTACCTGAGTTCGAGCCTTGGCGTCCCCGTCATGCGCGCCCAGCTCGAAACGGGGTCACGGGATCAACAGGTGGCGGCCCTGGCGGCGCTCCAGAATCAGATCCGTGAGGGTGGCGTAGATCCGACCGATCCGGAGGTCTTTGCTATGGTCCGCTTTGCGCTGGACCAGGGTGTCCACGTCCGGGCGCGGCTCAACGGAAGCCTGGACCTCACCGACTACCGACCGCTGGTCCGGATCGAAGCGGCCCGAACGCTCGGTATGCTGGGTACCGCCGAAGCGCACGACTATCTTCTTGGTGCGATCCTCAATGACCCGGAGCCGTCGGTACGCGGTCAGGCGGCGTATGCTCTGGCGACGCTCGGGCTGGACGACGGCGGAGCCGCGGTGGCAGCGATCACCGAGATGATCTTCCGGGAACACACCATCGGTCGCGATGTGGGAGCAATCTACGACGGGTTGAGCGCGCTTTCGACGTTCGAGCTGGATCCCTACGGCGATGCCGAGACGCGGGTCATCGCGGTCCAGGTTGCCCAGGACTTCAATTATCCCAGGGTACTCCGGGAGAAGGCAATCGAAGTCCTCGCGGGGATGTAGGGTGAAGGGACACGTTCCCAGAGGTGATTCATACACAGTATTGGAAACCGTCTGGTAACGCACCCGCGGTTCCACTACGCTGTGGGTAAGTGCATCATACGATTCTGATCGTTGAGAGTCAGGCCGTCGTCGCCCTCGACTATGCCCGCGTGATCTCGGCGCAGGGATTCGAAACACGTATTGCCGCCTCCGGTGAAGAGGCGATTGAAGCCGTTCGGCGGGATGAACGGATCGACCTGATCGTAATGGATATCGATCTCGGACCCGGTATCGACGGATCTGAGACTGCGCGAAGGGTGCATGTGATCCGTTACGTCCCGGTCGTCTTTGTTTCAGCCCACGTAACGCGCGACGCCGTCTCCCGAGCCGAATCGGTCGCCCGGTACGGATACGTGCCGAAGAGCGCCGGGCCGCACGTACTCCTCTCGACAATCCGAATGGCCTACGACCTGGCCGAGCAATCGAACCGTTACAGCGACGCAATTGTACGCGCTATACCGGACCTCGTTTTTCGGTTCGATCGGGAGGGCACGTTCCTTTCGAACCCCTCCGGCAGCCCGGAACGCCTCTACGCCCCTCCGGAACTCTTTCTGGGCCGGAGGGCGCGGGACGTCATGCCGGGGACGATTGGCCACGTTCTCGAGGAGCGAATCGCCGCCGCTCTCGAGTCGGGGAACGTACAGTTCCACGAATACACACTGGAAGAAGAGAACGATGTCCGTCATTACGAGTCACGGATTGTGCCGTTTGACCTGGACTCCGTCCTCGCCATCGTTCGCGACGTGACGGAGTGGCGTCGAGCAGTGGCCCGGGTGGAGTCGCTCTTGGAAGAACAACGCATGCTGATGCGCGAATCCCAGCACCGCGTGAAGAACGACATGTTCCTGGTGAAGTCGCTCCTGGCGCTCCAGGCGCAGCAGACCGTCAGCGGGGAAGCGCGGGACGTTCTGGAAGACAGTGCGCACCGGATCGACGTCATGCGCCGTATCTATGAGATGCTCCATCTTTCACCCCCTGGATCGGAAATCGCTATGCGCCCCTTTCTCTGCGGCCTGGTGGAGGACATACGCGCCGCGGGATCGCTGTTTCCAGTTGTCGTGGACTGTTCCGTCGACGAAACAGCGCTTCCCTCGAGCGTGGCTGTCCCCATCGGGATCATTGTCAACGAGCTATTGGTAAACGCCTTGAAACACGCCTTCGCCGATCCTCACGACGCACGGATCGAAGTATTGCTGGAACAACGTTCTGCAGATGGAGTAATCTATGCGGAAGTGCGGGACAACGGCATTGGAATCACCGCGCCGGGCACCGACGACGGTCCCGGATTCGGCATGGTGATGGTCGAAGCGCTCGCAAACCAGGTGGGCGGAAGCCTTGCGTTCCGCAATGACGGCGGAACGATCGTCTCGGTGGTCGTCCCAACTGCGTGGTACACGAATGGAAAGTTATCGACTGTTTGACAGGAGGTTGATGCGGCGACGATACGCGCTGACATCCGTCATCGCCTTGGGAAGCGTCGCGGTGGTAGCCTCCGTCTTTTACGTTCTCTCGTTTCAGGCGGTCGGCGAGCTAGCCGTCGCCGCGGGAAGCGCAGGCGATACGGCGATCGCTGCCGCGATCCTTCGTCTGCGTCGTGGTGTTCTCGCGGTCACCGCCGCGATATACGTGGTTCTCGCCGGCGTTGGCGTTGCCGCCTTTGTTCCGCTCTTTCGTCAGATCCTGGATCAACAGGAACGTCTGTTTGATCTCGCACGAACCGATCCGCTCACCGGCTCCTACAACCGTCGCAGCTTCGAGGAAGTGCTGACGCGGGAGATGATGCGGTTCCGCCGGACCGGCCGTGTGCCGACGTTGCTGCTCCTCGATATTGATCACTTCAAATCGATCAACGATCAGCACGGCCACCAAGCGGGAGACGCGGCGATTATCCACTTTGTCTCTACCACGCTCGGCACGGTACGAACGAGCGACACCTTTGGCCGCCTTGGCGGTGAGGAGTTTGCCGTGCTTTTGCCGGAAACGGAGCGGGACGGCGCCATGTCTGTGGCAGAGAAGGTTCGAACGGCCATTGAGAACGCGACATTGAACCGTGACGGTAAGGAAATACGCATGACCGTCAGTATCGGAATCGCCGTTGCCGAGCAGGACATGGCGGTGACGGATCTCGTCGCCAAGGCGGATGAGGCGCTCTACCTCGCGAAGTCGGCCGGTCGCAACCAGTCGCGGTATATCGAGTAGGTCGTTCCCGCTTCGGCGGTTCCTATCGTTCGTGCAGATCGACTCCCACTTCGAACGGTATCAGCACGGTGCAGGTAGCGCCTTTGCCCTTTTTGCTCTTGATGGTGATGTCTGCTCCAAGCTGTCGGGCGGAGTTTCGAACGTTTTCGAGTCCCAGTCCGCTTCCGTCCACTTTCGTAGTCTTGACGTGTTCCAGCTTGTGACAGTCCAGACAGTTCTTTGCAGTGCATCCTTCGCAGAAGGGGATTCCCGGGCCCGAGTCGGCAATCGTGACCTCCACGTAGCGGTCGTGCGCCACCGCTTCCACCGTGACTGTACCGGGGCGCCCGGTGTTCGCGATCGCTTCACAGCTGTTTCGGATCAGGTTTTCTACGATCGAGATAAAAGAGAACACGGAACCGGAGAGGTATACGCGCTCCGCCGGGAGTGACCGTTCAAAGGAGATCAGTTTCTTGTACGTCAGGCTCGATTCGTAGACGTACATCGTCGCCTCTATGGCTTCGCTGATGTTCCAGCGCTGCCGCGTCTCTGAGTGTGATGCGCGGGAAACAAACAGTATCCGTTCGATCCGGCGGCGAAACCGCTCCACGTACCCCTTGTACTTCTCTATTAACGAGGTATCGACCGGTTCCCCGGCGGTAACTTCGAGCAGCTGTCCAAAGGTCGAGAAGAGGCTGAGATCGTTCTTGAAATCGTGGACGATGCCGCTCGTGTTGTGGCCGAACTGGGCAAAAGGGGCGTTCTCCGAGTGGAGGCGCTGCAGTTCCGACCGGTGGCGCTTGTTTCGAATCAACTCGTCTTCAAAAACGTAGTAGATAATCGGAGCTGCTGCGGCATCAATTGCCAGTTGATTAATGAGCGTCTGGAGCCGGATATCCTCGTTCATGAAGAACAAGCCGGTCCGTACACCGATCAATGGCCCCAGGATCAGGAACGACTTCATAAGCGGACGGCGTTTCAGAAAACCGTACCGGTAGGCGAGGATCACCGCGATCATGCACGTCAGGTCGCCGCCCATGAGGTCCGGCGTCAGAAACCACGTGGCAACCAGCCCAAGCGTCGTCATGATCGCGATCTGTGCGCGCCTCGTAAACGTCGATTCGCGCATCGCCGTTATCATCCAGAACAAGAACGAAAAAAGCGCATACAGAGTCGATTCAAAGGTGACGGTGGAGGTGGAGAATACATCGGTGAGAACGAAGATCGTCAAGAGGAGCGCGTAGAGCGGCGAAAGATAGTGCAGCTTCGTCGTGCCCTCGTGCCTGAGCATGTCGGCCCACAGAATAGATGAAGTTGCTCCATCCTTCAAGGAAGTCCGGATCGCCGGGTAGCGCGCGGCTTGACTCTGCCGCGGGCCGCGGTCGATCATCTGTGCCTTGGCCACAGACGAGAACAGACGTATCGAAATGCTCGCGAACGGCCGCATCGGTCGCACGCTCTTCTCACTATCGGCGCCGGCGGTTGTCGGAATGGTGACGATTGCGCTGTATAGCTTGGTGGACACGTTGTTTGTCGGCTTCCTGCGCGACACCGCGGCCATTGCCGCGACGGGAATCGTCTTCCCGATTTTTCAGCTCATCGGCGCCGTTGGTCTGACCTTTGGAATCGGAGCCGCCAGCGTTATCAGCCGTCGCCTGGGCGAGGGAAAGCGCCGGGAGGCGGAGCGCGCCGCGGCCACGGCCCTTTACACGGTCGTAATCGTCGGTGTGACCGTGTCGGTGGCGGGGGCGTTCTTTGCGCCCCGGGTGCTCTCCTTTTTCGGCGCGACCCCATCGATCCTGGACGAAGCGACCGCCTACGGCCGCATCATCATCGCGGGATCCCTGTTCCAGATGATGAACATGTGCATCAACAACTTGCTTCGGTCAGAAGGCGCCGCCATGTACAGTAGCATCGGTCAGATCTCGGGGGCGCTCCTCAATATCATCCTGGATCCCATCTTCATCTTTGTCTTGGACATGGGGGTAACCGGCGCGGCGGTGGCAACCGTGATCGCCCACGGCGCCGCCATGGTGTTTCTCCTGACCTTTTATGTGCGCAAACGGGGTACTATTGCGGCACTCAACGTCTCCAATTTCGCGCCGAGTCCCGCCATGTACGGCGAGATCATGCACCTGGGCCTTCCAACCCTGGTGCGCCAAGTCCTCGGCAGTGCGTCCTTCGCTATCCTCAATAACGCCGCCGCCGCCTACGGCGACTCCGCCATCGCCGCCATCGGAATTTCGATGCGACTTCTGATGTTCATGGCGATGGCGCTTATGGGAATGGGCCAGGGACTACAACCCCTGGCGGGCTTCAACTTCGGGGCACGGCGACCGGAGCGGGTGCGGTCGGCCTTCCGCGTTGCCGCCGTCGCCGCGGTGACCATCGCCACAACCGCGGCGGTCCCCGCGTTTATCCTTGCACCGGCAATCCTGCGCCTTTTCGCGCCGCAGGACGCGGAAGTCATCCGCCTGGGAGCCATGACGGTCCGGATGATGGCCGTTGCGGTGATACCGGCAGCGCTGGCGATCATGTTCGGTGCCTTTTTCCAGGCCCTCGGCAAGGGAACCGCCGCGCTTCTTCTCGCTCTTGGGCAACAGGGGCTCTTTTTGATTCCCCTGGTGTTGATTCTCCCCCGTCTCCTGGGCGTTGTCGGCGTCCTCTCTGCACAGCCGATCAGTTTTGTCATGGCCTTCGTCATCGGACTTATACTGATGAGGCGCGTCTGGTCGGTGCTGGACGCCGAACTGACGAGCGAAGACGCGTCGCCGGGCTGACAATTAATCGAAAGATTATTATCTATAAATTTGACGCCGATACAAACCCGTCGTACCATGAATGACCCGGCGGACTGCGCCGCATTGCACATCCGAGTTCCTTCCGCCGGCGGCGCGTCCAGCCACATCCTCAAGGAGTCGCTGATGGCTACAGAAACGCACGTGGAAGAACTGGAACACATCGAGGAGTTGGACGCGATCATCGCGGCGGGGCAGGGCACCGCAGGAGCCCTCATCCCGGTCCTTCAGAAAACCCAACAGCTCTACGGGTACCTGCCGCAGACGGCGCTGCGCCGTATCGCCGAGACCCTCAAGATTCCCTTCAGCGAGGTGGCCGGGGTGGTCACCTTCTACTCCTATTTCACCACCGTACCTCGCGGCGAACACACGGCGCGGGTCTGTCTCGGTACCGCATGCTACGTCAGGGGCGGTAAGGAAGTCCTACGGGGGCTGGAGGAGAAACTCGCGATCTCGCCCGGTGACACTACTGAAGATCGCCACTTCTCTCTGGAGATCGGTCGCTGTTTCGGCGCCTGTGGGCTTGCGCCGGTGGTGATGGTAGACGATGTGGTGCACCAACGGGTCAACCCGAACTACATCAATGAACTCCTGGTACAATATGCGGTCCGGGACGATGCCGACGAGACGGAGGAACCCTCATGAGCGCCGCACTGACATCGATCAAGGAACTGGCCGAGCTGCGAAAACAACTGGCGGCCTCGGCGGCGAAGAGGGCCTCCGCCCCGACCATTCGAATGTGTGCCGGCGGCGGATGCCTCGCCTCCGGCGCGTGCGAGCTGCGCGACGCGCTCGTAGACGCGGCGGACCGCGCCGGCGTAGAGGTCGAGATCAAGTCGGTAGGATGCCTGGGCCCGTGCGCCGGCGGTCCCGTCCTGGTGGTTGATCCGGAGAACGTATTTTACGAGAACGTCCAGACCGAGGACGCCACGGAGATCATTGAAAAACACATCGCCGGCGGGGTGCCCGTTTCGCGGTTGTTGCACCGCAATCGCGCCGGCGGTGAGATCGCCGCCGTGGCGGACGACATCGACTTCTTCGAAGCGCAGACGCGCATCGTTCTTCGCCGGTGCGGCGTCGTTGACCCGGAGACCATCGAATCGGCCCTTGCCGCCGGCGCATACTCGGCGTTGGGAAAAGTGCTCGGCGACATGTCATCGCAGAAGGTCATCAAAACGATCCTGGAGAGCGGACTGCGAGGGCGCGGCGGGGCGGGGTTCCCCACAGGTAAGAAGTGGCAGTTCACCGCCATGGCCGAGGGTACAATCAAGTACGTCCTCTGCAACGCCGACGAGGGCGACCCGGGGGCGTTTATGGACCGGAGTCTGCTCGAAGGCGATCCCCACACCTTGATCGAAGGCATGACGATCGCCGCCTACGCCGTTGGAGCAACCCAGGGGTACGTCTACGTCCGTGCCGAGTACCCCCTCGCGGTGGAACGGCTCGAAAAGGCGATTGCCGACGCCAGGGCGCTAGGCCTTCTCGGTCCGAATATCCTCGGAACCGAGTTCGCCTTTGACCTCGACATCAGGATGGGGAGCGGCGCCTTTGTCTGCGGCGAGGAGACGGCCCTGATCAACTCGATAGAGGGCAAACGCGGGGAACCGCGGTCACGTCCGCCGTTCCCCGCGCAAAAGGGGCTCTGGGACAAACCGACGCTCCTGAACAACGTCGAAACGTACGCGAATATAGCGCCGATCATCGACAATGGCGCGGAATGGTACCGCCGGTACGGTACCGAGGAATCGCCGGGCACGAAGATCTTCGCTCTCGCCGGCGCCGTGAGGAACACGGGGCTCGTTGAGGTGCCGATAGGTACCTCCCTTGGTGAGTTGATCTACGACATCGGCGGAGGTATCAAGAACGACCGCGAGTACAAGGCGGCCCAGATCGGAGGTCCCTCCGGGGGGTGCATTCCCAGGCAATTCCTCAACGTGCCGCTCGACTACGAAGCGCTGAACAGGCTCGGTGCCATCATGGGATCCGGCGGCTTGGTCGTCATGGACGACGAGACGTGCATGGTCGACGTGGCACGCTTCTTCCTCGACTTTGTGCAGGAGGAGTCGTGCGGCAAGTGTTCGCCGTGCAGGGTCGGTACCAAGCGAATGCTGGAGATCCTTGAACGTATCTGCGGCGGTGAGGGGCGCGAAGGAGACATCGAACTGCTCCTGGACCTGGGCGAAAAGATCAAGGATACCGCCCTCTGCGGTTTGGGCCAGACCGCACCGAACCCGGTGCTTTCGACCATTCGACACTTCCGGGAGGAGTACGAACAGCACATCCGCGACCGTTTCTGCGACGCCGGCGTCTGCCCGGCGCTGGTTCGGGCGCCGTGCCAGAGCGGCTGTCCTGCCGGCGTGGATATCCCGGGATTCGTCGGCCTGGTGGGCGAGAAGCGCTACGCCGAGGCGTTGAAGGTGCACCGCAACCGCAATCCATTTGCGGCGGTGTGCGCCCGCGTCTGCTTTCACACCTGTGAAGAACGGTGTCGTCGATCCACCCTGGACGCTCCGGTTTCCGTGCGCGCAATCAAGCGCTTTATGGTGGACCAGGAGGTGACGGTACAGGTCCCCGAGGTTCGTGAGAGTGATGAGAACGCCGCGCGAAAGGTCGCGATCGTGGGCGCCGGTCCGGCGGGACTCACCTGCGCGTACTTCCTGGCGCGGCTCGGGTATCGCCCAACCGTCTTTGAGGCGGGCGCGCGGCCCGGGGGCATGCTCGTCCAAACGATCCCCGAATATCGCCTCCCGCGGGAAGTCCTCGCGCAGGAAGTGCGCATGATCGAACATATGGGCGTCGATATCAGAACCGAACAGGCCCTGGGGCGCGACTTTTCGCTTTCGGACTTGCGCGGCGAAGGGTACGAAGCGGTTTTCCTCGGCGTGGGTGCACCGGAGTGCGTCTCCATGGGAATCCCCGGCGAAGAGGGCGATTCGGTGGTTCTGGCCGGCGCCTTTCTGCGGGAGTACAACACGCGCGGATCGGTAAAGGTCGGCAAGAACGTCGTTGTCGTCGGGGGTGGCAACGCCGCCATCGACGCCGCCCGGACGGCGCTACGACTGGGCGCCACGGTGACGGTTGTCTACCGGCGCACGCAGGAGCAGATGCCCGCCTACGAGGAAGAGGTGAACGAAGCGCTGCTCGAGGGCGTTGAACTCCTCACGCCCACGCAGCCGGTGGAAGTGATTCGAAACGGGAAAGGAGCCGCCATCGGCGTCGCCTGTGAACAGATGACCCTTGGCGAGTTCGACCGGAGCGGTCGGCGCCGGCCCACCACCGTGGCGGACGAACGATTCGTCATCGACTGCGACCAGGTTATCGTCGCCGTGGGACAGAAGCTCGATCCCCACACTTTCCTGACCGACATGGACCTTACCATGACGGCGGCGGGATTCCTCGCGGCCGACGACCGGACGGGCCGGACCTCGGTCGATTGGGTCTTTGCCGGCGGCGACGCCGTCACCGGCCCCGCCAGCGTCGTGCAGGCGATAGGAAGCGGCGAACGCGCCGCCTACGGGATCGACCTCTACCTGTCCGGAACGGATCACGCCTTCTGGCGCGAGGAGATCGCCGTGGATACGGAGTTTGACCCGCAGGCGGACCCCGTTCCCTACCCGCGCGAGCCGATACCGACCCTGGCGGCGGAACGGCGTCGCTACAACTTCGCCGAGGTCGAACGCCCCTGGTGCGAGGCGGTGGCGCTTCGGCAGGCCAAGCGGTGCCTCCGCTGTGACTACGGGAAGGCGACCATGAGCACAAAGAGCAGCCGGGAGGAAGTCCATGCATAACATCACGATCGACGGAATGGAACTCCAGGTACCCTCCGGCACCTCGGTCCTCGACGCGGCGCGACGGGCCGGCGTTCACATCCCGACGCTGTGCAATCTCGAAGGCTACCCCGCTCAAGGCGCCTGCCGCGTGTGCGTCGTCGAAGCGGAGGGCGCCCGCAACCTCGTGGCGTCCTGTGCCACCCCCGTGCGCGAAGGTATGGTCATATCGACAAACTCGAAGAGAGTCCGGGCCGCTCGCAAGACGGTCACGCAGCTTCTGTTGAGTGAACATGACGCGGATTGCCAGTACTGCGAACGCGCGGAGGATTGCGAACTCAAGGAACTGGCCCACACCTTCGGTGTGCGGGAACTTCCCTTTTCGGGCGAAAAACCGCCGTCAAAGCTGGACGTGACCACGCCCGCGCTCTTTCGAGACCCGGCGCGGTGTATCAAGTGCCGCCGTTGCATTACCGCCTGCAACGATATCCAGGCGGTGGGCGCGCTCTTCCCGCAGTACCGCGGCTACCAGACGCAGATGGCTCCCGCCTTCGCCTCGGACATGGCGGAAGTGGCCTGCGTCCAGTGTGGCCAGTGCGCGGCGGTGTGCCCCACGGCCGCCATTACGGAGATGTCCCACATCGAGCGAGTACTGGGCGCTCTGGACGACCCGGAAAAACACGTGGTCGTTCAGACGGCACCGGCGATTCGTGCGGCCCTGGGCGAGTGTTTCGGTATGGAACCGGGGACGCTCGTGACCGGCGAGATGACCACGGCTTTGCGAAAACTGGGGTTCGACGCTGTCTTTGACACGAACTTCACGGCGGACCTCACGATCGTTGAAGAGGGTACCGAACTGCTCATGCGCCTCAAGGCGGTGCTGCAGGAGGGGAAGGAAGCAAAGTTGCCGCAGTTCACGAGCTGTTCACCGGGATGGATCAAGTTCGCCGAGCACTTCTTTCCAGAGTACCTGGACCACATCTCCAGCTGCAAGTCGCCGCAACAGATGTTCGGGGCGCTCGCGAAGACGTACTACGCCGACAAGATGGGCCTCGATCCGAAAAACGTCGTGGTCGTTTCGATCATGCCCTGCACGGCAAAGAAGTTCGAAGCGCAGCGGCCGGAGATGTCGGACAGTGGGCTCACAGACGTGGATTACGTGCTCACCACACGCGAACTGGGTCTCCTGATCAAGATGTTCGGTTTTGATCTGACGAAGCTGGACTCCGGCGAGATGGACGCGCCCTTGGGAATCTCCTCCGGCGCGGCTGACATCTTTGCCAACACCGGCGGCGTCATGGAAGCGGCGTTGCGGACGGTGTATGAGATCGTGACCGGTCGCGTCCTCCCCATGGAGAACCTCCACGTCAAGGAAATCGCAGGGCTGAAGGGCGTCAAGGAAGCGTCGATCGTTCTTGAAAACGTCGTTCCCGATTGGTCGTTCCTGGAGGGGGTTGAGGTACGGGTGGCCGTGGCCCACGGGCTCGGGAACGCAACCAGGCTCATGGAGCGTATCCGGTCGGGGGAAGCTCAGTACCACTTCGTCGAGATCATGACGTGCCCCGGAGGCTGCATCGGTGGGGGCGGACAACCGCGCTTCACGGATAACTCAATCCGGGAGCGACGCATCGCTGCGATCTATGCGGAAGACGAGGGGAAACAGCTGCGAACCTCCCACACAAATCCGGCGGTTCAGCAACTCTACGAGGAGTTCCTGGGTGCGCCCCTTGGCGAGAAGTCGCACCACCTGCTCCACACGCACTACGAGGCGAGGGGACGATAGGGATAGGGCCGGCGTAGGTCTCAGGCGGAGCTGGGAAGCTCCGCCTTTTTTTTGAGAACGCTGTCGATCGCGATGGCTGCCTGGTTGGCGAACGATTTGAGAACCTGAAACTCCTCTTCCTTGATCGGTTTGAAACTCCGGTCAATACCGATAACGCCTACCGTATGGTTCCGGAGAACCATAGGAGCGATGGCGAAGGGGTTCAATCCGATCTTCTTAGCGAGTTCGCGGTTGATCAGTTCCGAGTTCTCCGGATCGCGGATGTTGTACGCCGTCTGCTCGAGCGCTACGCGCGCGGTGAGGCCCGAGTCCATGGTGAGCGGAATATCGAGCGCCATACCGCCGCTACCTTTCCCGTCCTTGCTCCGCAGCGTTTGAAGGTGAAGTTTCTCGTTGTTCCGGTTTATGTACAGGAGCGCCCGGTCCAGCTTCAGGAACTCCATCAATTGCGCCAAGATAAACTCGGCGATCCCCTCCATCGAGTCGTACTGGTTCAACGCCTCGGAGGTCTTGAAGAGGAGGTTCATCGTCGCGTTCCGTTCCCTTAAGAGTCCCACCGTGCGGCGAATCTCGCCCTGTCGCTTCCGAATCAGGTTTGTCAGAAAACCGGATAGCGCCGCAAAGGCGAAGGTTGAACCTACCGTGAAGCTCACCGTCAGTATGAAGTACGACGGGTTGTTGTTCAAACCCTTCAGGGAGACGAAGTACGCCTGGTGCGGAAGGATTCCGTACCAGTCCAGCGCCACCATGGCGCCGTACAGGATCGAACTGGCGCCCGCGATCAGGTAGGCGGACCGGGACGACGCAAGCAGTGCCGCTGAGAAGATCACGAAGAAGAAGAGAAAGGTAAAGGGGCTGGTGACTCCCCCCGTCTTGTAGACGGTGAACGCGAAGTGAATGACGTCGATGAGGAGTTGAAACACCACCATGGGGCGCAGATCGCGAACTCGTTTGACCAGAAGTGAATACGTCAGGTTGAGCAGCAGCATGATGACCACGTTGGCACCGTTCAAGGCAATTTGCTCCGCCGTGAAGGACATACGGTTGGCCATCCCGGTTACGCCGGCAAGCACCATGATGAGGAGAATGCTCGGCGAGACAAACCAGCGGATCCGGATGATGATTCGAAGGTTCTTACGGATCTCTTCCTGGTTGTCCTGAAAGGTGATCCCCTGGACAGGTTCCATGCGCTCAAGCGTGTGACCTCCCCACGCATTTGTCAATAGCGCCCATCCCCGGTACGATGCGCCTCGGAGGTTCCCGATGAAACCAAGGATACTTGCGATTTGCATCCACAACAGTGCGCGCAGCCAGATGACGGAGGAGTTCATCCGGAAACGGTGCGGCCACCGTGTCGACGTCCTGAGCGCCGGCATCGAACCGGGGTCGATCAACCCCGTCGTGGCGGATCTCCTCAAGGAAGACGGAATCGATATCACGGGCAAGGCAACGCGGAGCGTATTCGATCTGCACCGGGCAGGCGAGCGTTTTGACTACGTGATTGCCGTATGCGATCCTGAGGCGGCGGAACGGTGCCCGATCTTCCCGGCGGAAAAGAAGCGCCTGCACTGGCCCTTTCCCGATCCGTCCAAGGCGACCGGTACCCTGGAGGAGAAGTTCCAGTACATTCGGCCGATTCGAGACACCATCAAAGAACAGGTTGACCAGTTCTGCGAGCAGTTGGAGCGGGGTGAACTGTGACCGCACCGCTTTCACGTCGGCTGGTCGCAGAGTTCGTCGGTACCTTCGCCCTGGTGTTTGCCGGTACCGGCGCCATCGTTTCCAATGGCGTATCCGGAGGAGCCGTTGGTCACGTCGGGGTGGCGCTCACCTTTGGGCTCGTGATCGCTGTGATGGTGTACGCTTACAAAGATGTGTCGGGGGCTCAGTACAACCCGGCCGTCTCGATCGCGCTGTGGCTGCGGGGTGTATTTCCCGGGCGCGAGGTCGCACCCTATATTTTCACACAGTTGGTCGCTGCGGTGGCGGCCGGCGGCGTCCTCAGGCTGATCGTGCCGCCGGCGGCGGGCGTTTCCGACCTGGGGGCAACGATGCCCACCTGGTCCGCCGGCGCCTCGATTGCCATAGAAGCCGTAGCCACGTTCTTCCTGGTGACGGTCATCCTGAGCGTGGTGCGCGCCGGTGAGCGGTCCAATCCCTGGGCGGGCATCGCGATCGGCGGCACCGTTGCACTCTGTGCGCTCTTCGCGGGACCGCTCACCGGTGCGTCAATGAACCCGGCGCGCTCCTTTGGACCGGCGGTGGTATCACCCGGTGCGCTCGGGGTGTACTGGATCTACGTGGTAGGACCGGTTCTCGGGGGAGTCGTTGCCGCGGTGCTGGACCGGATGGGGAGGTTCTGAGGTAACGCGAAAACGATCACAAACCCAGCGCTCCGCGCGACGCCGGTAGCGGCGCCGTACAATCGAGCGTCAGGGGCGTGACCGAAACCACGCCGTCCACGGACACCGCGTGGATATCGTCACCCCGTTCCAGTCTGTCCGGTGGCGCATCGATGCGCGTTTCCGCCTCACGAATGCGCGTCTCAGGGTGCGGCGATTCGTAGTGCGACGTGAAGTAGTGGTGGCGGGAAAGGTGCGTGAGGCGCTCCTCCGTTCCCGGCGGGCACTCCTGCGGAACGTCGAGCTTGATCACGTCAAAGGGGAGCACCCTGCCGCCGGCGGAACCCCGCAGGCCCACCATCTTCTTTGTGTACGTACGCGTTACCCGCGCCGCATCATCGAAGTGAAGGTCATGGTAGCTGTAGTGGTGCTCGACATCCGTCTGGAGCGACACCGCCAGGGCGGGAATCCCCGCCGCTGCCGCCTGGAACGCCGCCCCCAGCGTTCCGGAGATCATGATGTTATTCCCGAGGTTTTCTCCGTAGTTGATCCCCGATACCACCAGGTCCGGCAACACCCCGCCGAAGAGAACCGCGAATGCGTGGCGAACGACCAGAGCGGGTGATGCATCGATGTGATAGGCCAAGTCACAAGGAAAGTCCGGGTCCGATACGGGGTGAAACCAGTCGTCGCGGTTTCCCACCATGCTGCGCCCCCGGGCGGTCTGTTGTGTCGTTGGCGCGGCGACTACAACCTTTCCCAGTCCTGATACGGCCGCCACGGCCGCGGCCAGCCCGGGCGATTCGATCCCATCATCGTTCGTTACGAGAATCAACGGTGCGTGCATCGCACCACACTACGCGCTGATTCCCTGAACGGCAAGGGGATGGTCATCGAGCCGGCAGTTCGCATGGTGGAGATCGCATCCCCTTGGCACGGTTCGCTTCCGGGCTCACCCTTCCAATACCGGGGGCGACCACGTAGTTGCCCGGTCGCGTCCCAATTCCTTGGACGCGTACAGCGCTTCGTCGGCGCGCCCCACAAAGAACGCCAGCGATTCGTTCTGTGTGGGGACCGCCTCGAACACACCGGCGCTCACCGTGACGGAGCGCCCCATTTCCTCGTGGACCATCGCTTTAACATCGGCCCGGATGCGTTCCACCGCCGCGTATGCCTCGGCCGTACCGGTTTGTGGGAAGAGGATGATAAACTCCTCTCCCCCGTAGCGTGCGAGCAGATCGGTCGTTCGCAACTGGCGATACGCGGCTTTCGCCACGCGCTGGAGCACGACGTCACCCACGTCATGACCAAAGGTGTCGTTGACCACCTTGAAATGGTCGATATCGATCATTGCCACGGAGATTGCGGATTGCGCGCGTTTTGCCGTCTCGAAGAGCAGTCGACCCTCCACCTGGAAGCGGTGACGGCTCCCCACACCGGTGAGCGCGTCGGTCATAGCCAGGGCATACGCCTCTTCGTGCAGCCGCGCGTTTTCCAGGGCGACCGCGATATGCCCGGCCACGAGATTCGCCAGTTCCAGGTGCCGGTCGTTGTAGGCGCCCAGTTCGAGACTGTCCAGCGCCATCAATCCGATGACCTCCCCACGCCGCACGAGTGGAATCCCGATCCACGACTGGATCGTTGTCTGGGGGTCCGGTTGCACGAACGCGGGAAACTCGTTGAGGACATCGTTTGTCAGGAACGGACGCTGTTCCTGGATCGCTCGGGTGCTGATGCTATTCTCTTCCGGATAGGGGAAACGCAGTTTCATCACCCGCTCCAGGTCGGAGAAGCCGGCGCTGCCGATGATCCGCAGGAACGACCCGTCCAGGATCTGAACCGTCGCGGTGTCATAGGGAATCACCCGTCTCGTCTCGTCCAGGATCCGGTGGACCGTTTCACGCAGATCCAGGGACGCTCCAATCGCCGCGGCCACCTGGCGGAGCGATTCTACCTCTTCGGCGCGTTGTCGTTCCTTGCGGTTCGCATCCAGCAGTTGCGATTCGACGTCCTTCAGGTCGGTGATGTCCCAGTCGGCACCGATGAAGATGCGTGGCGTTCCGTTCTCGGAGAGCGTCATCGCTCGTCCGTGCGATCGAATCCAGCGAAACCCACCTCCGGGTCTGGATATGCGAAAGGTCTCGCGGAACGCCAGAGCCTCACCGGATAACAGGCGTTCCAGGCTGTGCCGCACACGCGGTTCATCGTCCGGATGAACCAGGCGAAGGTAGTCGTCGGTACCCGGCGTCACGCCGAACTGTCCGACGAGTTCACGCCATACGCTCGAAGGAAAGGCCTCTCCCGTCTCGTAGTTGGTGGCGTATACCCCGACGTCGGACAAGGCGTGCCGAAGATCGTCATCGGTGAATAACCACGAGTATTCGTCCGAAACCGCCATAGGAGGTACGGCATTATACACTGAAACGAATGTTCAGGATATCCCCGTCTTTGACGCGGTACTCTTTGCCCTCCAGTCGGAATGCGCCCGCGGAACGAACGCCGGCCTCGTTCCCGGCGTCGACAAGGTCCTGGTAGGAGAAGCACTCCGCGCGGATAAACCCGCGGGCCAGGTCACTGTGGATGGTCCCGGCGGCCTCTACCGCCGTTTCCCCGTCGTGCAGTGTCCACGCCCGTACCTCGTCTTTCCCCACAGTAAAGAAACTGATCAGGCCCACCGACTTATACGCCAGGCGTGTCAATCGCCCGCGGGCGGATTCCTCGATGCCCAGATCTGATAGGAACGCCACCGCTTCCTCCTCGTCTTCAAGGCGGGACAGTTCCATTTCGAATGCGCCGGCAAACTCGATTACCGGATGGGCGGCTCCGAGGGATTCGATTACTTCCGGCGAAGCGCCGAAGTTGTCCTCACCGGAGTTTACGATAACGATCGCCGGTTTGGCCGTAAGAAACTGGAAGCCCGCGATAGTCCGCAACTGGTCTGCCGTCAGGTCCAGGGAGGCGATCGCGGCGTCTGCCTCCAACCCCGATTTGATGCGCAGGAGGACCGCCTCTTCCGCCGATGACTCCGCGCTCTTCCGTCCTTTCTTGTGATCCGCCGCGATGCGTTCCAATCGTGTCTCCGTGACGACTAGGTCCGAGAGCAGGAGTTCCGCGAAGACCTCCTCCGCCTCACGAACTGGGTCCGGCGGTCCGTACGTCGAATCGAGCGTGTCGTGCGCAAAGTTGCGGACCACTACCGCCAATGCGTCGGAAGTTTTGACGAGACTCATTGCCGGCCCGGAAAAAAGGTCGCCGGACCCGTCGCTTCGCGTAACACCGGCAAAATCGATGAAGTCTATGGTTGCACAAATGGTTCGACGCGGCTCGTACATCTCGGAGAGAACGGGAACCCGGGGATCATCCACGTCAACAACGGCAACGTTGGGCTCGACTTTCCCCGAGCTGTAGTCGGCAACTTCCGCCTCCGACCGCGTCAGGGCGTTGAAAATGGTCGTTTTCCCAGACTTCGCCAAGCCTACGATGCCGATTTTCATTCTCACCTACTCCATGGAACGGTAGTTGCGAAGGAACTGAACACGATCGTACGCGGCGGGGTTGTGCACAGACTGCTGACCCATAGTTCCCCGAAAATCGGCAAGAGACGCAAAGCCGTGCTCCGTCATCCATTGCACCAGGCGCGTGTTCATAAACTCCACCGTTTCGATCCCGCCGATGTAGAGCGCGGACGCCACCTGCACGGCCGACGCACCTGCAAGTATCTGCTTGATCACCCCGTTTCCGTCATGGATACCGGTCGACGCGGCCAGGTCACAACCGGTCCGCCCGTAGAGGATCGCGATCCACCGCAGGGGCAGCGTGATCTCGCGATCCGAACTGAGTACGTTTGTCGGGATGACGCGCAGCTCTTCCAGGTCATAGTCGGGACTGAAGAAGCGGTTAAAAAGCACCAGCCCCTTGATACCGGTTTGCGAGATCGCACAAAAGGTTCGCGCGGCGGTCGAAAAGTACGGACTGAGTTTTACGGCGACCGGAATCGTGACCTGCTGAAGCACCGCGGCAATGATCTCGAAGTACCGTTGTTCGAACGCGTTTGAATCGCCGGAGTCAACGTCGGAGGGCATGAGGAAGATGTTCAACTCCAGCGCATCCGCGCCCTCCTCCTGAACCGTACGGGCAAAGTGAGTCCACTTCTGGGCCGAAAGACAGTTGACCGACGCGATTACCGGAATGTCCACACGGCGTTTGCACTCTTTGATCAATGACAGGTAGTTGGCGACTCCGTTCTCCACATCGATAAGGTCCTCCATGTCGGCCATATCGGGGAACACCGGGCCGGGTCGCTCCATTTCCGCTCGTGCCCGTTTCACTTCCGCATTGATCTCCTCTTCGAAGAGCGACTTGAGCACCACCGCCCCGGCGCCCGCGCGTTCCAGGCGTTCCACGTTTTCTCCTTGCTCGGTGATGCCCGAACTGGATGCAATGATCGGCGACGGCAGATCCAGGTCCATGTAGGAGGTTTGCGTGTCAGCGTTCATGTCGCTAGGGTACTTCGTGGACGCGCCCGGTATCAAGAATCGCCCAGGATGCCCAGCAGCTTTTCGACCAGTTCCGCCTCATTCACGGGTTTCGACAGATATCCGTCCATGCCTGCGTCCATGCACTGTTGTATGTCTTCCTTCTGCGTGTGGGCGGTCAATGCCAGAATCGGGAGCCGGTCCGTTCCAGCCCGGCCGGCGTCGGTCATTCGCCGTATCTCACGCGTCGCCTCCAGGCCGTTCATATTGGGCATTCTCAGGTCCATCAGGATCGCGTCGAAGGACCCTTCACGGACACACTTGACTGCCTCCACACCGTCTACCGCCAACTGCACGATGAAACCGCGCCGTTTGAGGATCTGCTGCAGATACATGCGGTTGATCGCTTCGTCTTCGCAGACGAGAACCGTTGTACCCGGAGGCGCCTCGCGGTACGCCCCGATCTGGATGCGTGCCGGGGTGCCGGTCCGCGCCCGTGGGGTGGATTGGCCCCGCTCCAGATCGATCTCCACGGTGAACGTGGAACCGCTGCCCACTTCACTCGTGACCGAAACGGTTCCGCCCATTACGCTTGTCAGTTGCTTGACGATCGCCAGGCCCAACCCGACGCCCTTGCGTGTCTTTGTGTAGCCCATGTCCAACTGCGTGAAGCTGTCAAAGATCGAGTCGATCATCTCCTCCGGGATACCGATTCCGGTGTCGCGAACGGAAAATGAGTAGACGCACCGTCCGGGTGTCGCCGACTCTGAGGCTCGTGCAGTTAGGTGGATGCTACCCTTCTCCGTGTACTTGATCGCGTTGGCTACCAGATTGCTCAGGATCTGTTCCAACCGGTTTGGATCGCCGATCACTACGTCCGGGCAGGGATCCACCTGTGTGTCCGCATGAAACGCCAAGTTGTTGGGACGTATCTGCGGCTCGAAGGTACGTACCACCGACGAGACAAGATCGGAGATCCGGAACTCCCGGGGAGCTAGGCGGATCCGTCCCGATTCGATGCTTTCGAAATCGAGGAGGTCTCCAACCAGCGTTTTCAACGCGTCCGCCGATGCGATTGAGGCTTTCACATACTCCATCTGCCTCTCGGTCAACCCTTCGTCGGCGAGGAGCGAGAGCATACCCAGTATCGCGTTGAGGGGCGTACGAATTTCATGGCTCATGTTTGCCAGGAAGAGGCTCTTGGCGTGCGTTGCCCGCTCCGCGATCCGCCGGGCGTGGTCGATTTCGGCGGTACGATCGTTGACCATGCGGTTGAGCTCCGCCACCTGCGCCACCATCTTCTGCTGCCGGGTGCGGGTGAAATCGAGGGCCACCCCGATAACACCTAGCAAGGCAACCACATATGCCACTGTGGCGACCCGCGACTGCCACCAGGGCCTGCGTACCTCCACGGCGAGGGACACACCGTTTCGGTTCCAGTTGCCCCGGCTTCCGGAGCCGATAACACGCAACGTGTACGAGCCGGGATCGAGGTTGGTGTAGCTGCCGAAGGTGCGCGTTTCGGCGACGTTCCAGTCCGCGTCAAACCCTTCCAGCATGTAGGCGTACTGGTTGTGTTCGGGTGACGCGTAATCGAGCGCCGCGTACTCGAACGAGAAGTACGACTCTCCCGGCTGCAGGACGAGTTCATCGCCTACCGAGACGTCCTGCCCCAGAACCTGGATGCGAGTGAGAACGACCGGCGGCATGTAGTCCGAAACGAGTTCCTCCTCCGGGTCAAAGATCGCGACACCGGAAACCGTACCAAAGAAGAGGGAACCGTCATCGGTCACGATCGACGGATCGGTCATCTCGTTCGAGAGCAGTCCGTTCGACCGGTCCAGCGTGACCAGTGACTCCGAACCTCGGTCGTAGATCGATATTCCCGCATTTGTGGAAAACCATAACGTTCCGTCGGGCGCCTCCACCGTGGCGAGTACCTGATTGCTCGCGAGTCCATCCCGGCGCGTGAGAACAGAGAAGGCGTCACGCTCCGGATCGTACCGGTTGACACCGCCTCCGCCGGTGGCGATCCACAAGGAGCCGTCGGAACTCTCGAAGATGTCGCGGATATCGTCACTGGCAATCGTCGTGGCGTCGCCGCGGTTGTGCTTGTAGCGGCGAAAGGTCTGCGTTCCCGGCAGGAACCGGTTCAATCCGTCGTTTGTGCCGATCCATACCGTGCCGTCCACGGATTCGAAGATATCCCGGACGAGGCCGTCGCTCAGCGCCTCGGAATCGTCTGGTTTGGGCGGGAAGAAGGTGAACTCATCGTCACCGTTGAACCGAACCGCCACGCCCGCGGTGAATGTTCCGATCCAGAAGTTGCCCCGGGAGTCCTCGAAGATCTCGTTTATGATGTCTTCCGGAGGCGTGGCGTTGGTTCCGTCGTTGTAGATCCGTTGGAAGGTGCCGTCGGCGGGGACAAAAACGTTCAATCCGTCATTCGTGCCGACCCAGAGCGCACCGGTGGCGTCCCTGAATATGGAGTTGACGATATCGTTGCTCAGCGAGGTCGGGTCGTCGGGATCGTGACGATAATGGCTGACCTGCCCCGATCTTCGATCGTAGCGGTTGAGGCCGCCGTTGTAGATCCCAATCCATACGGCGTCGTTACCTTCCGGCAATAACGTGTTCACCTTCCCCGCGGCGAGGCTCGTTTCGTCGTCGGCGTGGTGGACAAGGAATCTGGCCCGGTTTTCCCAGTCCACGTACGTATTGATACCACCGCCGTTGGTGCCGATCCACACAATGCCCGCCTCGTCCTCGAGCAACGAGTACACGACATCGTGGGAGAGGGTGGTCCCGAATGCCGAATCATGGCGACGGTAACGCACCGTCTCTCCACGCTCCGGGTCCAGGATGAAGAGGCCTCCGCCCCAGGTGCCTGCCCATACACGACACTTCGAATCGCGGAGGATCGTGTACACGTTGTCCGCCGCCAGGGGGTAGGTCCGCGCCCGTCCGGTACGGGTATCGAAACGGGCGACGCCTCCTTCCCAGCAACCCAGCCAAAGCGTGTGGGAGGCGTCTTCGTCGCCGGCAATCGCCATCACGTACCGTGTCGGGAGCGAGGAGGGATCGCCTTCGATCGGAGCAAACGTCTCGAATCGGTCCTCGGCGGCGTCGTAGCGGCTGAGACCGCCGTAGGTGCCGACCCAGAGCGTTCCCGATTGGTCGCAATAGAGCGCACGAACCACCTTGTTCGGAAGTGATCCCGGGGCGTTCGGGTCGACGCCGTATCGAACGAAGGATCCCGTCTCGTCGTCCAGGCGGTTGAGTCCGTCCAGCGTGCCCACCCAGAGCGACCCTGAAGCGTCCCGTTCGATCGCCACCACCACGTTGTTGCTCAGCGAGGAAGCGTCGTCCGGATCGTGGGAGTAACCGGAAAAGACCTTCGTGTGCGGATCCAGGTGGTTGAGGCCGCCGTACGTACCGATCCAGAGCGTGCCGTCGTCGTCGAGGATCATCGTTTGCAGCTGGTTGTGGAGCAATGAGTTCTCGTCGAAGGGATCGTGTTCAAAGACATCGATCGAGTAGCCGTTGTACCGGTTCAGACCTCCCTGCGTGGCGAACCATACGTAGCCTTCCCGGTCCTGGACGATGGCGGATACCGACGTATTGGAGAGACCCTCGTCGACCGAGATACTGTCGAATCGAACCTGGCGCGGCAGCGGCTCCTGCCCCCCGGCCGCAACGCACAAAACACAAGTCGCCAAAACCAGGAAGACGCGGCGGAGGGTGGGCGATGCCATGCCTTGATTGTAGTTCGCGGAACCCGCGAACGCAAACAGAGCGGGTATCGATCCCGCTCTACAGTTCAACGCTTCAGATAGGAGAGTTCCTCGGGAAGGACGATGTTGTTTCCCATTTTGTCCTCGCCGTAGCCGTTGCCGGCGAGGATCTCGATATCCTTGAGCGCGCGACTGTCACCGGAGAACGTGACTGAGATCTCGGCACGAATGTCCATCTTGGCGACCGACACAAAATGGCGGACGTAGCGAACTGCCAACTCCGCCAGGAGCGACTCGTCCCCCGATTCGATTCCCTCGAATTCGAGATCTGTGTCGTACACGATGACCTTGTTCTCTTTCATCAGTTCGACGATCAGGAGTTTGAGTTCCCGGAGCTTGGTTTTGTGTTCCGTCGGGATCGGCAGTTGGAAGCGCGGATCCCGTGAGAGCAGGTCCGCTATCTGCCGTCGCTTCACGGCGTTGATGTCCTCGTTCGCACGGAACAACTCGAGTGCGCTCGCCGCGTTGTACCCGTGCCCGTTCAACGACATAGTCACGTCGCTGCCGTAGTGTGCCACGATGCTTGCCACCAACGTGGAGGGACGAACGTGAAAACCGCGGTAATTCGGAATGGGGACTTCGATTGTCGTCTGAACCGAATACGATTGGATCATCTTCCGGCACAACTGAACCGCCGATTCCATGTACCGGCGCGAATACGCAAGGGGATAATCGAAGAGTAATTCCAGGATCTCCGCCTCTGAAAGCGGATGCTCGCTCTGGTCGATCGTACCCCGACAAAAGGTGCTCATATGCCGGATGTAGTAGTGCGACACCGAGGTCGCGGTCGAAAGCAGGTGGTAGATGATGCTCACATGACCGCGGAGGAAGAGCAGATCCGGGTTCTGCTGCTCCAGGTCGGACTCGAAAATATACGTATCGTAAAGCGACTGGAGATTGTGAAAGCGGGACTCCACGATCCGGAGTTGCTCTTCACTGATGGGCTCCGGCACGTAGTTGCGGTAGTCGCGATCCGGCGGCTCCTGCAGCACCTGTCGAACGTCCCGGTCTTCGGTGAGGTTCAGGAACCGCGTCGCCAAGTGAACCACCACCTCGCCGACCTTTCCCACGTGCCGCTTGGTCCGGTTTGCCTCGAGTCGAAACGCCACGAAGTCCTCTTCGCACGTTTCGAAATCGGGATCGATCTCATCGCCATCGATACCGCACAACTGTGCGTGATCGAGGACTGCGGAGCTAATCGAGAGCAGTGCGCCGGTGAGCGTCTCCATCACTGCGTTGGTTTTGGCCCGGCAATCGCCCTCCACGTCCAGGAGACGGTACCGTCCCAGCGCCGCCTGCAGGTGTTTGACGGTATAGGCCACACTGGTGAACAGCTTGGCCGCCGCGATCATCTCGCGAAAGGCGAACCACACGTCGTTGGTCTGGGCTCCGTAGTGATCGAGCAGTTCTTCCAGGCGTGTTGACTCGCGATGCAATCGGTTCAGGTAGTCACGACACGGGAACCCGGGTCGATCCTGGGCAAGTTGGGCGAAACGACAAAGATCCATGACCGGACGGGCGTAGCGCTTGACGTGCGCCCCAAACGTCTCTTCCGGACCGGGTCGCTCACCTCGGAAAAACGACATAGGCCGTATCAAACGGTAACTCAGAAGAGAAGCGAATACAACAGGTTTCGCGATTCCTCGCGAATATTCGTAAATCTTAGGTGGAGAATCGAGATACCCTGCGACGTCCGCATGACCTCCGCTACCAGCTTCATCGCGGCGTCACCCCCGGGGTGAAAACTGAGCTCCAGCATGTCGCCGCGGCTGAAAGCGTTGTCCCTGTTGGTGATGCTTGCGCCACCTCCACCGATCTCGACGAATCGCGATTCCACCGGCTTTGTCTCGCTGTCGGCGAAGCGGACAAAGACGGGCAGTGATATCTCGCGGCGGAAATGCTCCCGTCGCTGCAACTGTTCCAGGTCTTCCGAATGATGAATCGAAAGAATCGGGCCCAGATGTTTCGAAACGGTCGACTCGAAGCGGTACACGCCGGTGTCATCGTTGAAGATGACAGCGATCTGTGCGTCCTCCGCGTAGGCGAGTTCGGGTCGTTCCATCTCCACCTGGAAGGCCGTTGGATCCGGAGGCAGCACGGTGGCTCGTTCCGGCGGTCGAATGTCCTTTATGATCAGGACCGCGGCGCCCTCGGGAATTTCCGTGCTCGAACTGATGTGGCGCCCCTCCCGGGGACCGACAAATTCGAGTTTGAAACGGAGTGGTGCGATCTCGTCCGCGGTGATGCGGCCCTCGTGCACTGCAAGGGTGGTGCAATGGTCAAAAGAGGACTGGTTCCGAAGCAGAACGAACTTTCTGAGCGGATTGGCGAGATAGGCCGAAAGGATATCGATGGTTGCCACCTCGGCCGGCGTGAGTCGAACCCGCCGGGCGAGCTCCTGGAACTGCGCCTGGGCGCGCTGCCGTGCCTCTTCCTTCTTTCGGCGATCGGTTTTCCAGGCGTACGTTAGTAGGCCGATGCCTATCAGCAGTAATCCGACGAGAATGAGTACAATTTGCCACGTGGGTGTCAGGAAAGCCTCGAACACCCCTTCACGGATCATTCGTCGCGTATCCTCGCCTGTATTGTAGATGTGAACGCGGCGAAACGCCACCCGCCGGAGGCTACGGTTCCAGGCGAAAGATGTGGAGCGGCGTTCGCTCCGGATCGAGTTCCACGTAGTTCCAGTAGTCGCGCCAGGTGTACGCGATATCGGTGAGTAGATCGGTTACCACGAAGGGCGGCCGACCGCCCCGGGCGATTGCCGCCGGCGAGAACTCTACCCACCCCGATTGCGTTGACGAGTAGTCCATGTTGGCGCAGACCAGGATCGTATTGCCCCCCACGGTCTTGCTGAAACAGAGGATGTGCGGGTTGTCGCAGGAGTGGAACGTGATCGCCCGTGTCTGCTGCAACGCGACGTTCCCACGACGAATTTCGTTGATCCGCTGTATGAACGGTGCGATCGAGTGGTTCGCCGAGATATCCCAGTCGCGAATCTCGTACTTTTCGGAGTTGGCGTACTCTTCGCTGCCGGATCGGACCGGCTCGTGTTCCAGGAGTTCGAAGGCCGGTCCGTAGAGACCGTAGTTGGAACTCAGCGTCGCCGCCAGGGCGCTGCGCACCTTGAACGCCGCCGGGACGCCGTGGCCGTCCGGGCCGCGGCGCTGCAAGTCCTCGTGCAGGATATCCGGCGTGTTGGGCCAGAAGTTGGGACGGAAGAACTCTCGCGCCTCGCCGCGGGTCAGCTCGGTCACGTATTCGCGCAGATCCCCGGGAGAGTTGCGCCATGTGAAGTAGGTGTAGGAGTGCGTGAATCCCGCCTTTGCGAGGCGGTACATGCGTTTCGGACGGGTGAACGCTTCCGCCAGGAAGATGACGTCCGGATGGTCCTGATGGACCGTGTCGATGAGCCACTCCCAGAAGGGAAAGGACTTGGTGTGCGGGTTGTCCACCCGGAAGATGGCCACGCCCGCCTCGATCCAGTGGAGGAATACATCCAGCAGCGTGTTCCAGAGCGACTCCCAGGCGTGCGTTTCAAAGTCGAGCGGGTAGATGTCTTCATACTTCTTCGGCGGGTTTTCCGCGTACTGAACCGAACCATCCGGCCGGTGGATGAACCACTCGGGGTGCTCCGTTACCCAGGGGTGGTCGGGGCTGCACTGAAAGGCGATATCCAGGGCGATCTCCATCTGGTAGCTCTTTGCCGCCTGGACAAGGTGTACAAAGTCCGCGTACGTTCCGAGTTCAGGATGGATAGCGGTGTGCCCGCCGGCGGCACCTCCGATCGCCCAGGGCGATCCCGGATCGTGCGCCTCCGGGGTAAGGCTGTTGTTCCGTCCTTTTCGTTTTGTAACGCCGATCGGGTGGATCGGGGGCAGGTACACCACGTCGAAGCCCATCTCAGCGATGTGCGGGAGGTGGCGTTGTACATCGGCAAAGGTGCCGTGGGTAGTGCCGCGACCGCAGGATCGTGGAAATAACTCGTACCACGCGCTGAAGCTGGCCCGTTCTCGGTCCACGCGCACACAAAGTGTGTGCCGATACGTGGAGGCGTTCGTGCGGTCGGGATAGGCGGCCATCAGTTGCGCCGTCTTTTCGGTAAGCGCCAGTGCCACCCGTTGGTGGATCGGTGTCGTTTCATCGGCGAGTCTATCGGCCACTTCCGTCAGTCGTCGTTTGTTGCGAGAGCGGGCGGGGGCCCGGTTGCCCGCTCCGGCCACGAGGGCCGCGCCGATCTGAAGATCCGCCGGCTCAACCACGGCGGCGTCGTGTTTCTTTTTTGTCCCGTCACGCCACGAAACGTAGTGATCTATCCAGGCGACCACCGTGTATTCAACAAAGCCGACCCGCTCCAGTGTGATATCGGCGCTCCAGCGGTCGTTCCCGGCGAAGGTCATCGCTGCTTCGCGCCAGGCCGCCTTGCCCCGTTGACGATATCGGAGAACGGCGGCAATCGCGTCGTGGCCGTCCGCAACGATGTCTGCGTCGACCGTAAATGTGTCGCCCACAACTCGTTTCGCCGGGAAACGCCCGCCGTCCACCTCCGGGTGAACTCGATCGATAACCACGCGACGCTGTCCCTTGATCCTGTGTGTCCTGGCCATATGCAAAACGTATCAGAAGCGACGACAACGGCATAGGTGATTGAGTCCGCCGGCGAGGCTGCCGAAAAGGGAAGAGAGAAGGAGTACCGTTATGTCGACTCAGGAAATTCCAGACCTCAGCGAGCTCTTCGACGAGATTCACTTCCGGCTTTTTGCCCTGAAGGACGAGGATCCCAATCCCGACCACGACAAAACGTGGCGTGAATTACACGTGCTTCTCTCCGAAGCGATGCGCCGGGCCACCGAGATGTGCCTTGAGGTCGAACCGCTTGAGCTGGTTGAAGAGGCGATTTAGGCGTACAATGGGTTCGGAGGCGCCCGATGATTGGCATTCGGCTCGCGGATCGGTCCTTTTTCCCCGTCATCGACGAAACGACTCCCGCCAAACGCCGCGTTGCCCTCATTCCTGCGTCGGATGGACAGACCCGGGCGGAGATTCTCGTTTTCCGTGACGGCATCGAGGAGATCGGACGCCTCTTCCTGGACGGTCTGGCGGGAGCCGCCAAGAGCGATACCGACATTCACCTGACCCTCGAAGTCGACGCCACCGGGATGGTTCGGATGACCGCCCGTGAGGTAAAAACGGGGAACACCGACAGTCGCGTGGCGCGCCTTGACGACCATCACGTTCCGCCGGCGGACCTGGTGGCACCCACCCGCCGCCGGCCGGTGATTGCCCTTGTTCTGCTTCTCCTGGCGCTTTTTCTGGCATTGTTCTTCGCCGTTCGAGCTGTCCTTGATCGTCGTAACGCGGCGGTAGTCGGTACTTTGGCCGCAGACACGACAGCCCCGGACACAGCTGAACCCGGAGCTGAACATAAAACCGAACCGGCAGAACCGGAGGAACCCGCGGCGGAAGAGGCGCCGCCGGTTGCCGATCAGATTGCAGTGACCGAACAACCGCCGGCGGAAACCTCCCCGAACGACCATTCACAACCTGCCGCCGGCGAGGCCGCCCCGAAACGGGCCGTGTCCGGCGTGGAGTACCTCATTCGAAGCGGCGACACGCTCTGGGACATATCCGAGCGATACTACGGTTCGCCCTGGTTCTACCCGGACATCGCCGGTGAGAACCGAATCACCGATCCTGACTGGATCTATCCCGAAGACGTCATCGTTCTCTCCGAGCGATAGCAATTCTCAGTGAGGAACAAAACGCGTCTCTGCAGCGTAGCGAAGCCAAGCGTTTTGTTCCTCTTTCCGGCCGCGCCTGGGGGTATGTTCTCCCTGTCGGCAATGTGATCTCCAATTATACGAACTGTTGGCGGAGAAACTTTTTTCTTGACAGATCGCTGACATCGTTTAATACTTAATGAAGTATTAAACAATCATTGCGTATCGATAACTCGTGAACGAGGAGGCGACATGGAGCGTGTCCGTGCCCAAGCCGTCCTAACGGCCATTCTCTTTCTCATCTGGCTTCTCCTGTCACTGCCGGTGCAGTTTTCGGAAGTGATCGTGGGGGCTGTGGTGGCTCTGATCATTGCGGCGGTTCCACTTCCAGGGCCCGCCGTGTACCGGGAGATCATCCCGTTGCCGCGCCGCCTCGGAGCGGGCCTAATCTACGTCGTTGTCTTTCTTTGGGCCGTGGTGAAATCGAACATAGACGTCGCCTTTCGCGTGCTGGCGCCGCGACTCCCCATCAATCCGGGGATTGTCCGGGTAAAAACGCGCCTCACGAGCCGCGTCGGGAGACTGCTGCTCGCGAACTCGATCACCCTTACCCCGGGAACCATCAGCGTGGAGATCGACGGTGATGATCTCTTTGTCCACTGGATCAGTACCGATGCTCGGGACGTCGAAGAGGCGACCGGGAAGATCGTACGCGGATTCGAGCGCTACCTGGAGGTCTGCTTTGGCTGATACCGTGCTCCTCGTTTCCGCCGGCATCGTCCTGCTTTCGATCGTCATTACCTTCGTCCGATTTGTCCTGGGTCCCGACTATATGAACCGCCTGGTCGCCTTTGACGCAATGACGATCATGAGTCTCTCGATCATCGTTATGACGGCGTGGTTCCTGGACCGAATGATCTATCTTGATGTCGCCCTGGTGTACGGGCTGCTCAGTTTTCTCGGCGTTATCGCCGTCGCGCGCTACGGCGAGGGGGAGTTGTAATGGGTGCGCTGCTTGGATCGCTCCTGGTGCTGATTGGATCGGTGTTCCTGCTCCTGGCCGGCCTGGGCCTCATCCGCATGCCGGACGTCTACAACCGGATGCAGGCGGGCACAAAGGCAACGACGCTCGGGAGCATACTGATTTTTATCGGTTTTGCCGTTCTCTTCCCCGGCCAATGGGCGCGTTTGGCGATCCTGGTGCTCTTCATCTTCCTGACGAACCCACTATCGTCGCACGCCCTGGCGCGGTCTGCGCACCACCAGGGCGTCCCGGTTCTGCTCCCGAACACGTCGACGTGGGACGGTGCCGGTCGCGACGACCTGGCCGATGCGAAGGCCGAGAAGCGCGCCGGAGGTAGTATATGATGCTCGTTTTCCTCGCCGTCATCGGCGTCATGATGGTGATCGCTGCCTTTGTGGCGCTCTACAGTCGCGACGTGGTCGGTGCAATCGTCGCGGCCGGGGTTGTTTCGCTCCTGGCGAGCCTGCTGTACCTGGTGTTCGGTGCTCCTGATGTGGCGATGACGGAGGCGGCGATCGGTTCGGCCCTCACCACCGTCGTATTTCTCTTTGCCTGGAGCCGCATTCGCGAAATCGCATCTCACGGTGAACGGCGCGACGAGGAGGTGCCGGAGTGATCAAGCGCGTCTTTGCCCTGGCGCTGATCGTCGTCGTGGCGTTTTTCGTCTTCCCGCTCTTTGCCGGCATCGGCGAACGAACCGACCTGGGTCCGGTGGCTACCGCGTACCTGGAGGAGGGGGCACGCGCCCTGGGTGCGGCCAACTTGGTCACGGCGGTGGTGGTGACCTATCGAGGGCTCGACACCCTCGGTGAGGTAACGGTGCTCTTCGCCGCATCGGCCGGTGTGGCCCTCGTTTTCGGAACCCTGGCGCGACGATCCCAAGTGGAACGCCGTCGCCGTCCTCCCTCGGAACTCCTTGAGACGGGTGCCTCACTGTTGCTCCCGATAATCGCCACGTTTGGTGTCTTTGTCTTTGTCCACGGTCACCTGACTCCCGGCGGTGGTTTCCAGGGGGGCGTTGTAGTGGCAAGCGGCGTATTGCTCTCGTTCCTGGGCGGAACGCTCACGCACACGCCGCACCGGCTGCTGGGGGCGCTCGAGACGGTCGCCGGAGCGGGGTACGTTGCGATCGGGCTCCTGGGTATCTGGCTGGCGGCAGGCTTCCTCGACCCGCGCTTCCTGCCGAGCGGCGAGATTGGCAGCCTCTTCAGCGGCGGGGCAATCCCGCTCATCTACGTCCTCGTGGGCGTGAAGGTCGGGGCGGAACTCTCCGGCGTAATCGATGCAATGCGACACAGGAGCGATGTGTCATGACACAGGGTCTTATCATTCTCTCCTTCGCGCTGATGGCTATCGGCATGTGGGGGCTGATGAGTCGGCGACACCTCATCCGAATCATCATCGGCTTTTCACTCGTTGATACGGGCGTTCACTTGCTCCTCGTTGCGGTGGGGTATCGCGAATCGGGAACCGCACCAATCGTGAGCGATCGGTTGCCCTTGGAACTCCTGGCCCGGCGCGGCGTTGATCCCGTTCCGTCGGCGCTGGTCCTCACGGCAATCGTCATAGGCCTGGCCGTAACGGCGCTGATGCTAAGCTTTGCGGTTCGCATGTACCAGCGAACGCGAAGCATCTACATCGACAAAAACAAGGAACTCAGATGGTAAGCCCGGTGTACCTGATCGCGGGAGCGCTCGGATTCGCCTTCCTGTATCCCGTTTTTGAAGCCGCCGGCCGCCGCGTTGGTCGAGGAGCGGCCACCGCCGCGATCGCGGTATTTTTGGCCGTGACCGTCGCGTGGATCCTTGGTCTCGCCGCCGGCGGCGGGCCCATCGTGTCGCACACGGCGGGTTTCGCCGCTCCCCTCTCCATCGACCTGATGGTGACGTTGACCGATGCGGTTGTGCTAACGGTGATAAACACCGTGGCGTTGTTCGGTTTTGTTGCGATGGCATTCCGGCGCGAATCGGGATGGATGGGGAAACAGGTCGTTCTCTTCTTTGTTCTTCTGGTGGGTTCCTACGGCCTGGTAATGACGCGAGATCTCTTCAACGTCTTTGTTTTTATGGAGATCAGCGGTATCGCGGTGTTTGGCCTGCTCGGCACATCCCGCGACGGCCGCGCCTTTGAGGCGGGGTTCAAGTATATGGTGGCCTCCGCCCTGGCATCGATCTTCTTCCTCATCGGCGTTGCCTTTGTCTATCGGTCCGTGGGATCCTTGAACATCGCCGATATCAACGGTTCGGCGCACCTCTTTGTGGACGGCACCGCTGTCCTGGCGCTTGTCTTTCTAACCACGGCGATTCTCGTGGAACTCAAACCGGCGCCCGCAAACGGATGGGCCCTGGACATATACGAGGCGGCGGATCCGGGGCTCTCGGCGCTGCTGTCGGCGATCAACGCCACGGCGATGGCGATGGTGCTCACCCGTGTGTTGCCCCTCCTCGATCCGCGCCTGCTCGCGGTGGCCGGGGTCGCCGCATTCGCGGTGCCGCACATCCAGGCGCTGCGCCAGGAGAGCCTTGGTCGCATGCTGGGGTACTCGTCGGTCGCACAGGTGGGACTCGTTGTGCTGGCGCTCTCCGTGGGGGCGCCGGGTGTTCCCTTCGCGGGAATCGCCCTGCCCGCGGCGATCGTCCTGCTTCTGAACCACGCCCTTGCCAAGGCCGGACTCTTCTGGATTGCCTCCGCCCTCCGGGACGACCGAACGGGCTCCGGTGAGGCGCCGGAACGCGCTTGGCCCGCGTCGCTCCGGGGGCGGCCGGTTGCCCTGATTGCCGCGGCGATGCTTGCCCTTGCATTGCTCGGCCTGCCGCCCTTCCCGGGGTTCTGGGCAAAGTGGAACGTGGTGACGACGTTAGGAGCGTCACAGTCCTACGTGATCCTGGCCTTTGTGCTTGGCGGCAGTCTCCTGGAAGTTGTGTACATCATGCGGTGGTTGGTGGGCGTGTCGCGGTCGCCCGGGGACGACGCCACAACGGTGGCCGAGCGCATCCCGGCGGACTTCGCGGCTCCCGACGACGCCTCCGGTGCTGACGCAGACGAGGAGGGCGAGATCGCCGGTGCCGGGGTTGCGGTGGCCCAGGAGGGCGAGATAGTCGGCGCCGGTGCGGCCGTGGCGACCGTTGCCGCGGCCCTTGTGCTCTTGATCTCCGGTCTAATGGCAGGGTGGGGCGCCGGGGTCGGGGTACCGTTGTTTATCGTTGCCGGTGCGCTGATCGCCTTTGCGCTCCTCGACGCGGTTTGGATACCGGTGGCGGTGCAGGCCGTGCTGGCTGTTGGCGGCGTTGGCGCCTACACGTATCTGTTGGTACCGCGCCTTGCCGGGGCGCCCCTCGTCTTTGCACTCCTCTTCGGCGCCGGTGGGGCGGTTCAGATGATCGCGTTTCTCTCCGGTCCCGCGCGGCGACCCGGCCTCGTTTCTCTCACTACCGCGATGATCGCGGCGCTCCTGGGGCTCACCTGGGCCGACTCACCTTTGGCACTCTTCGTGCTCTGGGAGCTTATGACGATTTCGTCGTTCCTGCTTGTTCTCCGTGGCCACCGCGGCGCTGCCGGTGCGTTCCGCTACATCGTTTTTAGCCTGGGTTCGGCGTTCCTCATGCTCGCCGCCTTTGCCGTGTCGAATCTGCAGTTATTTGCCGGCGGATTTGGTGCTGCGGCCCCAGGTCCCGGCGAGGCGATCGCCTCCCTGGCTGCCCTGGGGCGCGCCGGTTCGATCTCGGTGCTCCTCCTGGCGCTGGCGATTCTGACGAAACTCGGCTCGGTGGGCGTCCACCTGTGGCTGCCGGCCGGCTACGCCGAGGCGGAAGACGACGTCTCCGGACTCCTCAGTTCAATTCTAAGCAAGGCCGGGGTATTTTTGCTCTTCGGCGGAGCCCTCATATTCGCCGTTCCCTTAACACCCCGGATCGGAATTGACTCGCTGCTTGGGTGGATCGGCGTGGCCACGGCGATCGCCGGCGCCATGATGGCGCTCTTCCAGGAGGACATCAAATACTCCCTGGCGTACTCGTCCATGAGCCAGGTGGGGTACATCGTTCTCGCCTTTGCGATCATGTCCCACCTGGGATGGGTGACCGGCCTCTACCTCTCGATTACCCATATGCTCTTCAAAGGCATGCTCTTCCTCGGTATCGCCGGCGTGGTATCCCGCACGGGCACGCGCCTTATGTACCAGATGGGCGGTCTGATCAAACGCATGCCCTTTAGTTTTATCTCCGTCTTGATCGCGATTATCGCCGTTTCCGGTGTACCGCCGCTCTCGGGATTCGGGGGAAAATGGCTGCTCTATTCGGCGCTGCTCGAACGCGGCTGGTACCTGCAGGCCGCGCTGGCGCTCTTTTCGAGCGGTGTGGCCTTCCTCTACCTCTTCCGCCTGATCCACACGATCTTCCTGGGGCAGCGGAAGGCGGAACACGACGCGGTCCGGGAGGCGCCGCTTGCGGTCCTGATCCCGCAGTACCTGTTCATCGTTGCCATCATGGCGATCTCCATGTACCCGAACGTGATCATAAAGCCTCTGCAAACGGCGATTGAGCCCATCCTGGCCGGAGCCGTCTCGTGGGAGGGATACGCGGTCATTACTTCGCTGGGGTACTGGAACGGAAACGCCGTAATGTACGTGACCATGGGTGTGTTCATCGCACCGCTGATCTGGCTGTTGGTCGTGAAGGGGCGCGTGTACCGCGTGGAACAGTTCAACATCGTCTACGCCGCGGAACGGCCCCACACGCCGCAGAGTACGCACTACGCGTACAACTTCTATGGGCACTACAAAAAGGCGTTCGGGCGTCTCACGGAGCCCTGGATCGAGCGCTTCTGGAACGCCGTCGTGGACCTAACACGTTCCACCTCTCACGTCTTCCGGTCGTGGAACACCGGCAATCCCCAGACGTACGCCTTCCAGATCGTGCTCTATCTTTTCCTGGTATTGCTGTTCTTTCGGGGGGTGGTTTTATGACGGTTCTCACCAAGGCGTTCTACACGCTTGTGTCGCTCGTTGTTATTACCGTCTATTCCCTGCTTCTGATCGGCACCATGGCGCGCGTCAGGGCGAAGGCGCAAGGGCGCATCGGACAGCCCGCGTACCAGCCCTTTATCGACATCATCAAGAACAACTCCCTCAGGACGGGGGTGAGTCACGGCGTCATGTTTTTTCTGGGGCCCGTGTTCCGCCTTGCCGGCGGGCTCGGTACGTATCTCTTTATCCCGGTCATCTTCGGCTCGGCGGTATTCGCCAACTTCAGCTTCGCCGGTGATCTGCTTCTCGTTATGTACTTCATTTTCTTCGGGCAACTGGGCATGGCGCTCGGTGCCGGGGAGAGCGGCCACCCCTATACGGCGATCGGCGTTGCCCGGGGACTCGCCCAAATGACCGCCTTTGAGCTTCCCTTTGCGCTCTCGGTGATCGCCGTTGCGGCGCAGCACGGCACGCTCTCCATCACGGAGATCGTCGCAGCGCAGCAGGGGGGCGTTGCAAACTGGGTGGCCTTTACCAATCCCCTGGCGATGATCGCCGGAATGATCGCCTTCCTGGGGATGAGCGGCGGCAACCCCTTCTCGGTGGTTCTCGCGCCGCAGGAAATACCCATCGGACCGCCCACGGAAATGCAGTCGAGTTTCCTGGGCATGCTGCAGACCAACCGGGCGATCTTCAACGGTGCCAAGATGGTGCTCTTTATGAATCTCTTCTGGGGCGGCGCGGCGCACGAATCCTTGATCGTGGCGATCCTGATCATGGTCGCCAAAACGTTCCTGATCTACCTGTACGTAACGATCGTGGGGGCCAGCTTCCCGCGCTTCCGGACCGAACAGTCGATCCGGTTCTTCATAGGTGTACCGACGGTGATCGGGGTGATCGCCGTGGTACTGCAAATGGTATGAGGGAGGTGTCCATGGCCGACGCCACGACAACGACGAGAACGTACGCGGAGAGGGGCGCGCCGGCGAACGCCGCCGTGGCAAACCCCGACCCCCGAACGATAGCGGGAGGCCCCGTTGCAGCGCCCGCCGGCGAGATCGCCACGAGTCCCAAAGAGGCGGATGTCCGCACGGTGGACGGTCAACTGCGGATCTTCACCGAGCAGCTCAAACTCGCGAACGAGGGGCTCGCCCCTGAGGACCGCCGGAACTTCTGCGACCATCCGCCGGAGGTGATCAAGCCCTTCCGCGGTACCTGGGAGAAGTTTCTCAACTGGGCGCGTTCGGAGAGTCTCTGGATCCTCGGCTTCGGAACGGGGTGCGGCGCCATCGAGCTGCGGCCGCTCATGACTGCCCGCTTTGACATGTACCGGTACGGTATCCAGCCCAGGCCGACGCCGCGGCAGAGCGGCGTCTTTGTCATCGGCGGGTACGCCTCGGTGAAGACGATGAAGCGGATCGTTCGCAGCTACGAGCAGATGCAAGGTCCCAAGTTCGTGGTCGCCCTGGGAAGCTGCACGATCAACGGCGGAATGTACTGGGACAGCTACAACACGATAAACCGCCTGGACCACTACATTCCCGTGGACGTCTACATTGCCGGGTGCATGCCGCGACCCGAGTCGCTCTTGGCCGGGTTTGTTCGGCTCAAGGAGATGATCCGCGCCGGAGAGTGCGAGGGGGCCAACCGCTACGCGGAGAACTTCGAGTGGTACAAGACGAACCAGAAACGCATCATCAAGAACTGGAACATGCCGGACTACAACTGGTGAGGTGGGAAGGATGACTACAAACCGGGTGGCAGAGACCCCACGGGAGATACACGACGTTTTCAAGGATCTTCACAGGCGCTTCGGCGTGCGGGGGCTGGAGAAGAGGCGGGCGGACCAGGCCTACCTGCGGGCGGACCGCGACGAGGTCATCCCGCTCCTGACGCATCTACAGGCGGTACACGGGTACGGGCACCTCGCCTTTTTTACCGCCGTGGACCGGATTGAAGAGGGTGTATTCGAGCTGCTCTACATGGTGCACAACTACGAACTCCGCCACGACCTGGGCATTATCGCGGAGATCCCCCGGGAGGGTGACGGGTGTACCATGGAGACGATCCACCGCCTCTGGCCGGCGGCGCTGACGTACCAGCGGGAACTCCGGGAGATGTTCGGCATCGCCTTTCCCGACTGTCCTCGCGTAGACGAGGATTTTGCCCTGGAGGGATGGGACGATCTCCCACCCATGCGGCGCGACTTCGACACGCGGGAGTACTCGGAGCGCGTCTACTACGCGCGCCCCGGTCGTGTGACAAAGGAAACACGGAAACACATGAAAGAGAATCTCTACCCCAGCGAGGCTGAGACATGGTGAGCATCCCAACGGCAGCGTCGGCCCGGGGCGTCGCAAATCTCGATACCCGCAACCAGGAGCACATCAACGACAATCACCGTCTGCCGCCGATCGTGAACGGCAAGGCGCTCTTCGACCTCGAGAGCGGCAAGTACCTCAAAATCTGGCAGGGTCCGCAACACCCCGGTATCACCGGAAACATGAGCCTCGAACTGGTCGTCTGCGGCGACGAAATCGTGGAGTGCAAGACGCACGTGGGGTACCTGCACCGAGGCTTCGAGAAGCTCATGGAGCGGCGGAAGTACATTCAGTGCTTCCCGATCGTCTGCCGCATCGCTGTTCCTGAGCCGGACTTCAACGAGTACCTCTTTGCCGCCACCGTGGAAGAGCTGGCGGGAATTGAGATCCCCGAGCGAGCGAAGTGGATCCGCGCTCTCAACCTGGAGATGGCGCGCCTGGCGAGTTTCTTTATGTGGCTCGGCGGGCAGGCCGGCTCCTTCGGGATCGGCACGCAGGGGCAGTGGACGGTTACCATGCGCGATTACATTCTCGATCGCTTCGAGGAGCTCAGCGGGGGCCGCATCTACCACATGCACATGATTCCCGGCGGTGTACGTTCGGACTTCCCCGAGGGCTTTGCGCTCCGCCTCCG
>JANQHT010000053.1 GCA_028282545.1 Spirochaetales bacterium | reverse complement strand
ACGACGACCACGCCCTGACACCGAGTGGTTGGATCATGCGCCGGTAGAGGCCGCGCGGTGCCAAGCGGCCAAAGGTGAGCGGGGCGCTTTCGAAGGCGAGCTGTGACACGTCGGGAGTACGATACCGATCAACCCGTACGCGCGGGCCCGTCAGGTGCGCTACCGGGTGCTCCCGAACCAGCAGGGTTTCCCAGGCCTGGTAAAGGAACCACCGGGTGCCGCCGTACTCTACCCGGGCGCGCAATTCGATCCGGTCGGTTCCGACGGACACATCCACGACGCCGCCCGGAGGTACGGACATGGCCGGTGATAGCTCCCGGGACCGGTCCGCTGCGCAGGGTGAGGCAACAGCAGCCACCAGGATGCACAAGGTAAAGGCGTGGGAGGCGCTTCGAAGACGGCGCATACTCCGGGTAGATGCGCCATGACGCTGCCGCTTCATGAAAATCGTTTTTTGACCCACCGATGCTTGCAAGACGCCGCGTGAGCGGCGACACTGGTTTCGGAGGTGCGATTCGATGAAACGACCCGCAACGATGTGTCTTGCAATGATCTGCGTGTTTGCCTTTGCCGGGACCGCCGCGGCACAATCCGTCGGTGGCGGTATATCGGTGTTTGTACCGCTCACCATGTTCGAAGACCAGGAGGGAAGCGTCGGTTTCGAGACATCGGCGGAAACGGCCATGGGTCTCGGACCAATCTTCAGCGTACCTCTGGGGATCTCCTACAACCAGGTATGGGGGCTGCGTCCGGCAGGTACCCTCGCGAACGATGACGATTTTGAAGCGTCCGGACCGTGGTTCTACTCCGACAGTCTCCTGACCTACCTGATGCTCAAGGCGCACGTTCCGCTTGGACCGCTCTACCTGGATCTCTTCGGTGGCGGTGCGATGAACTGGAACATTGCCCTCCGGCCCTTGCACAACCGCATCGCGGGGGATCTTGAAGAGGCGGGACGGCTTGTCGACGCGGGTGACAATCCCGCAACCGGTACCGCCGCAGTACACGACCTCAACGTGACCGACGGTGCGATCGGCTGGGGCTGGGTTGCGGGAGCAGGTCTGGGTGTGCAGATCGGGCAGATCGGAGTGGACGTAAACGCCACCTATCGCCAGGTTCGACACAACCTTCGTATCGAGGGTGACTGGTTTGATAGCAACGGCAATCGCGGCGACTTCGACACCGACGACGAGGCGCTCTTCGACGAGTTTATCGTTCTTCTGCAGGGATTCGCGATCGGGATTTCCGGCAACTACGCGATGTAGGTACGCGCCGGAAAGGAGCCGGCCTCAACGGCGCCGCATCCTACCGTTTGTTCTGCGGAACGTAGGGCGGAAGCTTCTTTTCGACGGCAACGAGTTTCAGCCGGGCAAAACGCTGCAGTCTCCCCTCGATCTCACGCGGCGGCCACTCGTCGCCGATGAGCGGCTCCGCGTAGCGGACAAACCCGTCGGTCACGTCCAGTTGGTCCGTGCTTAGCCAGTGTGACGGCAGCTGACGGTGAAAGTTGGCCACGAGTTCGAGGGGGACCGATCCGTAGATCGGTGCATACGCGATGTTTGCCGGTGGTACGGCGACACCGGGGGCGGCCCAGGGTACGCCTCCGTCCCGGGTGATCGTAGCCATCACGCCGCTCTCACCGCGTGCCCCGAGTTCCACCGCGTGTCGCCCTACTTGGTACGCTTCGTCGCGATCTTGCGACGAGGCGAAGATCGATGTCGATCGCTGGAGCGCCCCCGGCACCTGTCCCGTCGCGTTCCCCGGTACCGGGAGACCGGCACGGTTCAAGTGGTTGACGACGATCTGGGCCACGGTGTCTTCGCTCGCCGCGTACTCCACGTGCCCAAAAGCGTCATGTCGTTCTCCCAGCGTTCCCACCGGGAAACCCTCCCCCACCACTACGATACAGCGCCCTGAGCGTCGCAGTTCGTCGCTCACGTGGTCGGTCATCGATTCGAGCGTGTGGTCGCTCTCCGCGAGGTAGAGGTGAATCGGTTCCCACCGGTCGGGATCCGCGAGCCGTGCCGCGGCGGGAATAAAACCGGCGCTGCGCCCCATCGCCTGAACGACGGCGACGGGTTCGCTGGGCGACATGGCACGGTTCTCCTCGACAAGAATCTGCGTGATATACGCCCAGTACCGGGCGGCGCTGCCGTACCCGGGTGTGTGGTCCACAAGGCGAAAGGTATCGTCCCCGACATCGTTGTCGATCGTCTTGGGAACACCCACTACGGTGAGATCGTGCCCGCGCGAGTGAGCGAGGCGTGCAACCTTGTTGGCCGTGTCCATCGAGTCGTTGCCGCCGATGTAGAAGAAAAAACCGATACCGTGTGCGGCGAACACATCGACGATTCGTTCGAAGTCAGCCGAATTGGAATCGTCGAGCTTGTACCGACACGTACCAATCGCGCCGGCGGAGGGAGTGTCCCTGAGGCGCGCGATCTCGGCAGGATCCTCACGGTCGAGATCGAGCAGTTCCTCCTCGAGGACGCCCTCCACGCCGTGATGGCCCGCGAAAACGCGGCCGATCGCGTCATGGTCGCGACAGGTGTCGATCACCCCCTGCAAGGACGCGTTGATGACAGGTGAGGGACCGCCGGACTGGGCCACGAGCGCGTTTTTCACGCGTTCCTCCTTCGCAACGTCGAGTAGGTGTAGACAACAAGCCCAATCCAGACCAGGAGGAACCCCGGAAAACGCCGATAGTCCAGGGGCTCGCCAAAGGCAGCCACTCCGATGATGAGCATCAACGTGGGCCCGATGTACTGGATAAACCCTACGTCTGAGAGCCGGATATTTCGGGCGGCGACACCAAAGAGGAAGAGCGGAGTCACCGTCGCGACGCCGGCGCCCAGGAGTATTCCTGTGGCGGTACCGTCACCGGCGAGGAAGGAACCGCCGCCGGTCCAGGCGGGAAAGCCGGAAACAACGATGGTCAGGCCGATGAAAAGGAGTGCAATCGGGCCCACGGCGGTGAGTTCCACGGCCATTGAATGGATCGATCCAAGGGTTGACCGCTTCTTGACGACTCCGAAAAACGCAAAGGTACCGGCCAGGGTGAGGCTGATCCACGGAACGCGACCCAGCCCGATCGTCTGGTAGATAACGCCGGCTACGGCAAAGGCCACCGCTACCCACTGGAGCCGGTCAAGGCGCTCCCCGAAGATCGCCATGCCCACAACGACGTTGACCAGTGGATTGATATAGTACGCGAGGCTCGCGTCGAGGGTGTGACCGTTGTTCACCGCCCAGATATACGTGAGCCAGTTTGCCAGGAGGAGCAGCCCACTCAGCAGGTGCCACCGGTAGACCACGAAGGGTGGCCAGAGGCGCTCGTCGCCGACAGCGGGATCGTCGGAGGGGGCGTATCCGGCTGCCGGAGGTACAGCCGCACTCCGGGAACCCCGCGCGACCGCGCGCCGCCACAACACCACCGCCCAGGCGGTCAGGAACCCCCAGCCCACGCGGTGCATGGTGATTTCGAAGGCGGGAACGTAGTTGATCGTATGCCAGTAAAGGGGCAGAACGCCCCAGAGCACAAAGGCGGCAATGGCTGAAACCACGCCGCGAACCGGATTCTGTTCCATGATTACGCCACCCTATACCAAAGGCTCACCGGCCGTCGACGGGCCGGTAGTTCGCATGGTGGAGATCACATACCCGTGGCACAGTTCGAAGAACAAAACGCTGGGCTTCGCTGCGCTGCAGAGACGCGTTTTGTTCTCCCTTCCGGGCGCGCTTGGTGATATGCTCTTAACTATAGGCCATGTAATCTCCACCATGCGAACTGCTTGTTGTTTGGCTATAGACAATTTCGTCGGAGGGCTCGTCGCCCTCCG
>JANQHT010000051.1 GCA_028282545.1 Spirochaetales bacterium | reverse complement strand
CCCAGACGCTCGCTGAGGGCGCTCACCGCACCGGCTACGCCGCCGGGGGCCCGGCCCAGGTCGACCTGCACCTCTCCGGTCCAGAACAAAAGCCCCGCCCGGTACCGCGACGATCGCATCCGCCGAGGGAGACCGCCGCGGAAATCGAACACCGCATAACAACCGTTGTGGCCCAGGACCCAGGTGCCGCCGGTCGTAACAAAACTCGGCTGCGGAAAATAGGTGGAGTACCAGCGTCCACCGGCGCCGGAGTGGAGATCCGCCGCAAGGGTCACCAGGTTTTTCGCCCGCCCCACCCCCTGCTCCTCTGAGAGGAGAGGAAGTCGCGATCCCCGTAGATCCAGGCGCGAGAACTGCTCTCCGCCGCCGAAAACGCCCTCCCGGCGATCCAGGTCGACAAAGAGCGTCACGCGGTTCACGTCGCCGGCGGCTTTGATCGACACGCTCAGAAACGCGGTGCCCCCGGCACCCGGCTGGAGCGAACACTCCAGGAGGGCGGAACGCGTGCCCGTTTCATCGGCGCACCGAAGAACAACCGTGTCTTCCGGGGAGGAGAGAACCTCCACGTTTCTTAGCGGCGTCATTGCGTCGGTCAATGAATCGCGCACGCTGTAATTGCCGTGCCGCGAGGTCACCCTGGGACGTCCCGTCCCCACCGCAAGGAGCGGCCGTTTTCGCTCGTGTACGAGGAGCGTGTCGGCGCCGAGGCACAGGGCGTATCGCCCGTTAGAGTACTCACATCTCAAACTCAAATCGTAACTTCCTTTCTCTTCTCGAGTGAGGTCCGGGCGGCCGGCGCCACCTCCAGCGATCGAATCCCCGCCTCGGGGCCCGTCGCAAAGGGCTCACCCGATTCAACGGCACGTACCGTTTCGATCACCATGTCCCCGATGTTGTGCCCCGCGTATATCCAATGGAGTTACGCTCAATACAAGAAACCGAATAAAAACAACGGGATTTCATATCGGGTCCCGTATAGGATGTCATCCTTAACCAAAAAGCTATGGTCCAAGTCTGATTCGATCTGTTTTATATCCTTGTTTCGCCCGCCTATTTCGAAAACCGTACCGTCCACCTCGAAATCACCGGTTGAGCTATACAACACGGTTTTGCCGGTATTTCGCAACATGCTCAAAAAAAACGTCTCCCGAATCGAGCCTTCGTTCGCTTCGTACCCGGTTTGCTTGGTGATAGCCGCGTACAGGTTGCTGTTTTCCAGATACACCTTTTCCCGAGCTTTGAGCACGGCACTTCCCGCACGATTGGACGATATCAATGTGATCAATCCCGTTTCTTCAAGAATGTGCAAATACGTTTGTACCGTTTTATAATCGAGCTGGATATTTCTCGCGATGCTGTTCCGGTTCAATTCCCCGGGAGGAATAGTGGCAATATAGCTCAATATTCGCTTGAAATAGACCAGATTCTCCGTCTTCAAGCGATAGTAGTTCGAAATGTCCTCGAAAATCGTCTTTTCAACTATCTGGAACAGTTTCTGTTGGTATGTCTTCTCGTCCTCCATGAAGAATGGGTAATACCCATCGCTCAGGTATTGCTTGAAATAGCCCCGAATCATATCGATACTACCAATCTCCCGTTCGTGCCTGTTCTTTTCTGACAGGAGAGACTCGTAGGCAATTGGATCCTTTTTGATTACACCGCGGAAATGCAGATACTCTCGAAATGACAGCCCGGAAATGCGGTACGTTACCCCACGTCGTGACAGATCGTACGTTCCCTTGACCAGGTCGATGCTCGAACTTCCGGAGAACACCACCTTGACGTCGGGATACGAATCATAAATGTTCTTCAGCTCTTGATCCCAATTGGGATACTTGTGCACTTCGTCAAAAAAGAAATATCGAACCCCGTGAACCTCGTACAGCTCGTTTACAAAATATAGAAGTGATTGCCGCGCGAAGAAGATATTATCCAACGACGCATAAAAATACCGATCATGGTCTTCCGGTCTACTCTGAATGAACTGGAGAAGCAGAGTTGTTTTTCCCGTACCACGAGGTCCGATTAAGCCGGTAAGACGGTTATCAATATTGAAAGAATGGAAAAGCTCCCGATGCGTAAAGAAGATCGAATCCCCGTTGCATGTTTTCGCCGATTTTGGGTCGTTGACCGTATAAAATCACACGCATATACTCGCATCTACTATTTCTATAAGGAGGAATAATATGGGACGTACAATCAATGTATGGTCTCGCCTCGGTGTGTGGGCACTCGTATCGCTCATTGCGGTCGGAACGGTGTTTGCGGGCGGAGGAGCGGAAGAACCTGCAGAGGAGCGAGATACGCTCACGATTGCGATCGGCGCCGAGCCTGAGTCGCTCGACCCGGTCAACATGACCTCGGCTCCGGCGGCGACGGTGAGTGAGCACGTGGTGGAGCGTATGATCTATATGGAAGAGGACGGCTCGCTCACCCCGATGATCGCCACGAGTTGGGAGGCAAACGCGGACAGCACCGTGTGGACCTTCGAGATCCGCCAAGGAGTCACCTTTCACGATGGAGAGCCGCTCAACGCCGCCGCGGTAAAGGCGAACCTCGATCGCTTTATCGATCCCGAGGTGGGTGCGGCATACGCGTTTTTGCTGGGAACGGTTGTATCGATCGACGCGATCGGTGAGCACACGCTGCAGCTCACCCTGTCGCAGCCCTTTGCACCGATCCTCGCGCACCTCTCCCACAGCTTTATCGGTATCGTGAGCCCCGCGCAAATCGAAGGGCTGGGGCCCGAAGACACGTTCGATATCCCGATCGGCACCGGTCCTTACCGGATGACCGAGTGGAGTCGCGGAGAGCGGATCACGCTCGAGGTGAACGAGGATTTCTACGGCAATGTACCGGCGATACCCAACGTCGTCTTCAACTTCATCCCCGAGTCCTCGGCGCTGCTCGTCGCTCTGGAGACGGGCGAGGCGGATGCGATCATGCGCGTCCCGCCGCAAGATATCGCACGCCTCGAGGATGACCCCAATCTCGAGGTCGTCTTTGCCGAGAGCGTACGCACGATCTACATCGGGTTCAACAACATGCGCGAGCCGTTCAACGATCCGCTCGTGCGCCGGGCCCTCAACCACGCGATCGACAAACAGGCCATCGTCGACGGGCTCTTCGACGGCGTATTTACCGTCGCCGACGCGCCGATCGTGCCGGCGGTCTTCGGCCACGCGTCGGTGGGGCCCTACGAGTACGACCCCGAACGTGCGCGGGAGCTGCTCGCCGAAGCGGGCTTTCCCGACGGGCTCTCGATGACGTTCCACCACCCGACGGGACGCTACCTCCTGGATGCGACCGTCGCGGAAGCGGTGCAGGACATGCTCGGCGAGGTCGGCGTCGAGGTAACGCTGGAGACGCGCGAGTGGTCGAGCTATCTCGATTTCACCAGCCAGCCGCCGGATCAGGCGGAGTACGACGCGTTTATGCTCGGTTGGGGCACGGTTACGCTCGATGCCGACTACGGGTTGTACGCGCTGCTGCACAGTCGACAGTGGAACCCCAACGGCAACAACCGCGGGTTCTACCGCAACGAGCGTGTGGATGCGCTGCTGGATGAGGCGCGCGTCGAGACCGATCGCGTGCGTCGGGAAGAGTTGTACGCAGAGGCGATTCAGAACATCTGGGACGACTCCCCGTGGATTTATCTCTACAACCAGGGGCAGATCAACGCCAACCACGTCGATGTGGAGGGGTTGATCCACCACCCGCTGGAGAACTTGAGCGCCTGGGACGCGTTCTTTTCCGAGTAAACCGAACGATGATGAGGCCGCCGTTCTTCGGAGCGGCGGTCTCCCACTCACGGTAATTCGCGGCGCAGCGCGTCGCAATCCCGTTTTTAGAGGAGAGGTTTACTCGTGTATCAGTACATTGTGCGTCGGCTATTCCTGACGATTCCGGTCGTGCTCGGCGTATCGATCATCGTATTTTCGATCATCCGTATGTTACCCGGGGATCCCGCGCGCGCACTCGCCGGCGTGCAAGCGACGCCGGAGTTTATAGAACAAACGCGGGTGCGGTACGGTCTGGACCAGCCGCTCCACATCCAGTACGGCCGCTTTATGGCCGGGCTCGTGACCGGAGACCTCGGCACCTCCACGTTCAGTCGCCGCCCCGTTACGACGGAGATCGCGGAACGCTTCCCGCGGACGCTCACATTGGCGAGTATATCGTTGCTCATCGCAACGATCCTCGGTGTTTCCGCGGGAATCGTCTCCGCCACCAAGCGTAACTCGTGGTTTGACAACGCGAGCATGCTCGTCGCGCTGGTCGGAGTTGCGGCTCCGGTATTCTGGATGGCGTTGATGCTCCAACTGCTCTTTTCGGTCCATCTGCGTTGGCTGCCCGCGACGGGGATGGGAAGCGTCGCACACTTGATCTTGCCCAGTATCACCTTGGGGATGGCGAGCGCCGCGTTGATGGCGCGCATCACGCGTTCGAGCATGTTGGATGTGCTTAAACAAGACTTCATCACGACCGCGCGCTCAAAAGGGCTTGCGGAACGCATCGTCGTGTATAAACACGCGCTGAAAAATGCGCTCATACCGGTCGTTACCGTGTTGGGTCTGCAGTTCGGGATCCTACTCGGAGGCGCGGTGCTCACCGAGACGGTATTCGCGTGGCCCGGCGTCGGGCGACTGCTGGTAGATGCGATCCTCAGGCGCGACTATCCGGTGGTGCAGGGAACGGTGATGCTTCTGGCGTTTCTGTTCGTCATCATCAACCTTACGGTCGACGTTATCTACGCGTTTCTGGATCCGCGCATTCACTATCAAGGAAAAGAAGAGGGATGAGTTCCGAGCCGATCGTTCACGAAACGAAGCGCGGGGAGAGCGCCCCCCGAGCGGGGCATAGCGAATTTCGCACCGTGATCCGCCACTTGCTGCGCAATCGCGGTGCGGTGATTGGACTCATCATCATCGGGTTGTTTACGCTCGCGGCGCTGTTTGCGCCGATCCTCGCGCCGCACGACCCCACCGAAACCTCTCTCACAAACCGCTTGCGACCGGCCGATGCCGAACATTGGATGGGCACCGACGAACTCGGGCGCGACCTTTTGAGCCGTATGCTCTACGGGAGTCGCATCTCTCTGGGGATCGGACTCATCTCCGTTGCGATCGGGACCGGCCTGGGGGTTCCCTTGGGAGCGGTGAGCGGGTACCTCGGCGGGCGATTCGATATCGTGGTGCAGCGTTTCATCGATATCATGATTGCGTTCCCGGGTATCCTCCTCGCAATCGTGATCGTCACGGTGCTCGGCGTCGGTGTTGAGAACGTGATGATCGCGACGGGGATCGCCAGCGTTCCGATCTACGCCAGACTCGTTCGCGGATCGGTCCTCGCCGCCAAGGAGCAGAGTTACGTGACCGCGGCGCGGGCGGCGGGGATCGGGCACGCGAGTATCATCTTTCGCCACATCTTACCCAATTGCTTGGCGCCGATAATCGTCCAGAGCACCTTCCAGATCGCCACGTCGATCTTATGGGCGGCGGGCCTCGGGTTTTTGGGGCTCGGTGCACAAGCCCCGACGCCGGAGTGGGGAGCGATCCTCAGCAACGGTCGCGACTATATCCGCAGTGCGCACCACCTGACGACCTACCCCGGTTTGGCGATCCTCTGCATGGTACTCGGGTTCAACCTGGTAGGCGACGGGTTGCGCGACGCTCTCGATCCCAAGATGCGATGACGAAGCTACTGGAAATACGCGGCCTCCGCACCACCTTCAACACCGACGAGGGGAAGGTGCGCGCCGTCAATGACGTGTCTCTCGATATCGAATCCGGCGAGGTGGTCGGGCTGGTCGGTGAGAGCGGGTGCGGCAAGACCGCTGTCTCGCTCAGCATCCTGCAACTCCTCCCCACTCCTCCGGCCACGATCGACGGCGGCGAGATACGCTTTGAAGGCCGCGATCTCCTCACCGTGTCGCAGGATGAACTGCGGCGCATACGAGGCAACGAGATCGCGATGATCTTTCAGGAACCGATGACCAGCCTCAACCCCGTGTTTACGATCGGAAACCAGCTAATGGAGTCGATCGCTCTTCACCAGGGATTGACCGGTACGGCTCTTCGCGAACGGGCGATCGTGATGTTACGACTGGTGGGTATTCCACGAGCGGAGGAGGTGATCGACGAGTACCCGCACCGCTTCTCCGGCGGGATGCGCCAACGCGCGATGATCGCGATGGCGCTCTCCTGCAACCCCAAGCTCCTGATCGCCGACGAGCCGACAACCGCGCTCGACGTAACGATCCAAGCGCAGATCCTCGAACTGATGCGCGAGCTCTCCGAACGGATCGGCACCGCGATCCTCTTTATCACCCACGATCTGAGCGTTATCGCCGAGATGGCCGATCGCGTGGCGGTGATGTACGCCGGCAAGGTAGTGGAGGAGGCGGATGTGACGACGCTCTTTCACGATCCACGCCACCCGTACACGCAAGGTTTGATCAGGAGCCGGCCGACTATCGAGGGCAACGGGGAGCGCCTTCAGTATATCCCCGGCAACGTTCCAAATCCGCTCGAGATGCTCGCCGGGTGCCCCTTTCACCCCCGTTGTCCCCATGCGATGGAGGTGTGCAGAGAGCGCATGCCGTCGGTGACGACCTTCGCGGCGCGTCATGCGGTTCGGTGTTGGCTCCACGACGAGCGAGGAAACGGGGAGACGCACGATGGCTGAGACGCGACGAATCTCCCGCACGACCGAAACGGTCACCGGCGGGTCACGGCGGTCCGAGGCGTTGATCTCGCTACGAGGTCTCAAAAAATACTTCCCGATCAAAACGGGCGTGTTCGGTAGGACGAGCGGCTACGTCAAGGCGGTCGACGGAATCAACCTTGATATCTACCCCGGCACGACGTTTGCATTGGTCGGCGAGAGCGGGTGTGGAAAAAGCACGACCGGTCAGGTCGTCCTACGCCTCCAAAGCGCCACCGCGGGCTCGGTGTTGTACCGCGGTGAGAACGTATTCGACGCGAGCGAAGATCGCATGCGAACGCTCCGCAAGGAGATGCAGATCGTCTTTCAGGATCCCTACAGCGCGCTCAACCCCCGCATGACCGTCGGCGCCGCGATCAGAGAGATCCTCCACGTGCATGGGATCGCGACGGGATTGGAGGCGCAGGATCGCGTCGAGGCAGTATTGGTGCGCTGTGGCCTCCAATCGCACCACGTTAACCGCTACCCGCACGAGTTCTCGGGAGGACAGCGACAACGCGTGGTTATCGCGCGTGCGTTGGCACTCGATCCCACTTTTGTCGTCGCCGACGAACCGATCTCTGCGTTGGATGTGAGCATTCAGAGCCAGATCATCAACCTGCTCGAGGATCTACGGAGCGACCGCGATCTGACCTACCTCTTTATCAGCCACGATCTGAGCGTGGTACGGCATATCGCCGACCGGGTGGGCGTGATGTATCTCGGACACCTTGTGGAGGTCTCGGAGAAAGAGGAGTTCTACCGCGAACAGTTGCACCCCTACAGCCAGGCGCTCTTATCGGCGATACCGAAGAGCGATCCCACGATCCAAAAAAAGCGTATCATCCTGCGCGGCGACGTCCCGAGTCCGGCCAATCCGCCCGCGGGCTGCCCCTTCCACACGCGTTGCCCCTCGGTGATGGAGGTGTGTAAGACGGTTAAACCGCAGCTTCGCCCCACCGCAACCGGCCGCTACGCAGCGTGCCACCTCGTCCATCCGCCGGAGAGCGGCAAAGATAAAGAGCGGTGAGGCGCCGCTCTGACAACGGCGGGCGTCGTCCGATGTGGAGGAATCGTTCCGAACGCGGCCGGCGTTCCGACGGACACGACCTCCGCGCCGGCGAGATCGCCGCGATGATCGTGGCGGCTATCCAGATCGTCCTTCCCTTTCTTCTCATCATCATTGCGGTCGTCGTGATCTCGTATCTCCTACTTGCAGCACTTTTCCGGTAACGCAGCAATTAATCCTTAGAAAGAGCTATCTCCGGGCGTAAGCGGAGGATGTCCCAATCGTAGATGGACGCGTCCGGGGCGGGTGCCGGCCCGCCCGCTCCGCCTACTTCAGACGCGACCGGCCCTACCCCTTCACGGCGCCGCTGGTGAGGCCCTTGATGATCTTCTCGTGCAGCAGGACGTACACCAGGATGCTCGGGATGATCGTCAAGACGATTGCCGCGAACATCGACGTGTAGTCGGTGAAGAACTGGCTGGTGAAGAACCTGATACCCAGCTGCAGCGTCCGAGAGGTCATACTCGACGTCAGCAGCAGCGCGTAGATAAACTCGTTCCAGGAGAAGAGGAAGACAAAGGTCCCGGCCGTGACCAACCCGATGCGCGAAAGGGGAAAGACGATCCTCCAGAAGCGCTGGTAGAAAGAGGCACCGTCGATGACCGCCGCTTCCTCCAGTTCAACGGGGATCGTTTTCATAAAGCCGTTCATCAGAAAGGTCGAGATCGGGATATTGATCGCCGTGTATGTCAGCACGAGCGCCCAGAGCGTGTCGTAGAGACCGAGCCGGTTCGTCAAACGGAAGTACGGTGCCATGAGCCCGATGATCGGCACCAGGACACCCGCCAGGATCAGATTCAACATCATCTGTTGACCACGGAACGTCTCGCGGGCAAAGACGAAGGCCGCCATGCTCGTGATGAGCATACAGAGGAAGGTCGAAACGGTACTCACGAAGACGCTGTTCACAAAGAGCCGCGGGAGGCCGGAAATCTGCACGGCGTTCACGTAGTTCTGGAACTGCCACACCGCGGGCAGGGCAAAGGGCTGCATCTGGAGTTCGAGGTTCGTCTTGAACGACGAGAGCAAAAGCCAGATCAGCGGAAAGAAGGTAAAGGCGAGGAAGAAGAGCAGCAGCACCCATTTGCCGGTGGTTCCAAGGGCGGAGCCAAATCGATTGTCGGTTCGTTCTACCTGTGCCATCGCCGTCCCCCTACTGGCTCGTATCGGCTGCGCCGCCGGCGCGTCCGAAGGTTGAACGAATCACCACGATGACGATGATCCCCAGGATGACCAGGGTAGCGCCGATCGCGTTGGCGTGCCCGTAGTCCAGGTAGGTCAGCATCTTGTAGAGCTGAATGCCCATGACGCTCGTTGAGTTGGCCGGCCCCCCGTCGGTCAGGAGGAACGTGGCCTCGAAGTGTCTCAGACCGTACGCCATCGCGAGGGTCATCGTCGTTACGAGGATGTCCCTGATCATGGGGAGCGTGATGTACCACTCCTGCTGGTAGACGTTGGCGCCGTCGATCTCAGCCGCCTCGTAAAAACTCGAAGGGATCGACATCGTCGACGCCAAGATGATGATCATGAAGTATCCGATGTAAAAAACTTGTTGAATGAGAATTGAGGGAAGCGCCGTGCCGATCTCGCCCAGCCAGTTGTGCGTCCACGACGATAGTCCGACCATCTCGAGAAACTGGTTGATGGCGCCGTACTCGGCGTTGTAGAGCGCCTTCCACATCATGGCGATTGCGACCTGCGAGATGACGTTCGGTAGGAAGTAGGCGGTGCGCAGGAAGCGCCACCCCTTTGGCTCGCGGGCCAGCACGACGGCAACGAGCGCCGCCAGGGAAATCTGACCGAAACCGAGCGCCAGGAGCCAGATGAAGTTGTTCCGGATCGATTTTTGGAATGTCCGGTCGCCAAAGTTATCGAAAAAGTTCTGCAGACCGACGAACTCCGGCGTGCTCACCCCGTTCCAGTCGAGGGTGCTCGTAACGAACACAAACCCCAGGGGATAGACGAAGTAGAGAACGTAGAGGACGAGAACGGGCGCGAGA
>JANQHT010000046.1 GCA_028282545.1 Spirochaetales bacterium | reverse complement strand
CTCCGGGGATCCGGTATAATCCGCCACCTCGATCACCGGCACATCATGCTCTCTCAGCGCCCTGGCGGTCCCACCGGTAGAAAGAATTTCCACGCCGAGCCGCGCAAGCCCGCGCGCGAACTCCACAATACCGGTCTTATCCGAAACACTCATCAATGCTCTCTTGACTTTAATCATGACTGTCCTTTCGTGAAGCTCCACGGATTCACATCCGTGGCATCTTCACATGCTTCGGCGGGTTCCGCTGAAGCATGTCTGCTGCGTCGGATCGATCCATGTGATCGACTGGAGATACGATACATGCCGCAGGCCGCGAGGTGCTGCGGCTTTTTTTGTCCCCGGCGCTTTGCGGCGCGGCGGGGAGATTACCATGCAACTGATTGGTATCGAGAGTGTGACCGTCCACTTCGGCTCCGATCCGGTACTCGATGGCGCGTCGTTGACCGTCCTGCCCGGCGAGAAGATCGGGTTGATCGGGGCGAACGGTGCGGGGAAAAGCACCCTCATCGGCGTCCTCACCGGGGAAATCGAACCGGACGGGGCCAAGCGCCTCGCCCGGATTCCCTCGGACCGAATCGCCGTTGTGGCCCAGCACTTTCCGAAAACAGCCACGGGAACCGCGGTTGAGTTCCTGACCGCCGACGCACAAAGGCAGCGAGTCGAGCTGGAGCGGATGGAAGCGAACATGGCACACGCGACCGGCGCACCGCTCGATCGCTTGCTCAAGCGGTACGGTGACGCCCGGGAAGCGTACGATCGCACCGACGGCGATACGGCCGAAGAGCGTGCCCGGACCACCCTTGCAACCGTCGACATGGAAGGGGCGGGCGAGACGGATGTCCGGACGCTCTCCGGAGGGGAGCGCAACAGACTCCAGATCGCCGCGGCGCTTATGCGCCGACCGGACCTGCTGGTGCTGGACGAACCGGGCAACCACCTGGACGCCTGGGGCCTATCGTGGCTGGAGGAAACACTCGCCAATCTCCCCTCGGCGGTGCTCGTGGTATCGCACAATCGGTACCTCCTGGACCGGGTGGTTGCACGGATCGTGGAACTTCGCTCGGGAACCACGGCCTCCTGGAGCGGTAACTACTCCGCGTACCGCGCCGTCCGCCTTAGGGAAGCGGTTGCCCGCGCCCGGGACGCTCGGGCGGACGAGAAGAGACTATCGCGCCTGGAAGAGATGGTTCGGAAGCTGGCGGACCTGGCGCGAAACCGGGCCGACCCGGCCATCGGTCAGCGCCTCCGCGCTCGACGTACCCAACTCGAACGGGCCCGGGCAGAAGCGCGTACGCGCCCGGACCTCTCGGACGAGCGGGCCCAGGTGCGCCTCGCCGGGACGGCCGGCAAGGCGAACATCGCCCTCGATGTTCAAGGCTACTCCCGGGCAGTCAAACATGAAGATGGAGATCGGATGCTCCTCGAGGATGCAGCGGTACTCATAGAGGCGGGGGAACGGGTGGCCCTGCTCGGACCAAACGGATGCGGGAAAACCACGCTGATCCGGGACATCGTAGGCGCGGCGTCGTGGGATCATGCACATCTGCGGCTGGGGCCGTCCATGCGAATCGGCTATTGCCCGCAGCACCCGGAACTGCTGGACGGAACGAGGAGTATCGAAGAAAACCTCATACCCCTTGGTGCGTTCAATCGGGAGAAGATCTTCCAGACGCTATCCCGATATCGCTTTGCCTACAAAGATATGGAACGGCCGGTTGCGACGCTGTCCGGGGGCGAACTCAATCGCCTTCACCTGGCCCGGGCGGAACTCATCGGCGCCAACTTCCTCGTCCTGGACGAACCGACCAATCACATGGACATTGCGGGCCGTGAGGTGGTCGAAGAGGCCCTGGCCGAGTTCGACGGAACGGTTCTCATGGTGAGCCACGATCGCTACTTCCTCGACGCCGTTGCAACGCGCGTGGTGGCTTTCGAAGAGCGATCACTGGTGAGCTATCCGGGCACGTTCAGCGATTATTGGTTCAGCGCCGGCCGTTTTTGGAACCAGACCTCTCGGACCGGCGGGGAACGACCGGCACAACGGCGCGAGGACGGAGATGGTGCGAGTGTCGAAGATCGGCTGCTCCGCGCCGAGGCGGAGAAGATCGCGATCGAAAAGCAGCTTGCAACCGCCTATGAACGGGACGACCTCGGGGCGGCGGCGCGCCTTTCAAAGCGGCTGGACCGGGTGACGCGAATCTACGAGGATCTCTACGAGCGCTGGGGCCGATAGTTGCCCGCAAAACATCCTTGGACTACCTTGTAGCAATGCAATCACGAACAATCGCGATCGTCGGTGCGGGATCGGCGATCGCACGGGATCTCGCGTCCCGCCTTGAAACGGACGGCCATACGGTCCTCCGCTGGTCTCGCGGCGGTGGGGGCGGCGCAACGCCGGTGGAGAGCTACGTGGACGAATTGGACGTGGTGCCGGAAACGCTGGACGGTCTCGCCTACTTCCCGGGTACGCTCAAGCTCGCGCCCTTTCATCGCATCTCACTGGAGGCATTTCGGGCCGACTGGGAGGTGAACGTGGGTGGTTTTATCAACGCCGTTCAACGGATGCTACCGGCCCTGCAGAAGGGATCGGCGCCGTCGGTGGTCGCCGTTTCCTCGGTTGCCGTGCAGACGGGTCTCTCCTTTCACGCTACCGTGGGCCAGGCAAAGGGTGCGCTGGAGGGCCTCGTCCGTTCGCTCGCCGCGGAGTACGCGGCAAAAGGTATCCGCTTCAACGCCGTGGCGCCTTCGCTGACGGAGTCCGCCCTGACCGCGTCGTTTGTGAACAGCCACGAGAAACGGGAGCGAATGAATCAGCGCCACCCGCTTGGCAGGTTTGGTCAGCCCGGCGATATTGCAGAAGCCATGCGGTTCCTTCTTGGTGCGGGTTCGTCGTGGATCACCGGTCAGGTTCTTGGCGTGGACGGCGGTTTTGGTGCGACGCGACCGTAACACCGACGCGGCGGTGGCGCATCTCGCACGGGACCCCGTCATGGCCGAACTCATAGAGGCGTTTGATCCACCGGGGTGGTCCGTGTCGGAGGACCTCTTTGCCTCCACGGTTGAGACGATCACCGGTCAACAGTTGAGCGTCAAAGCGGCGGCGTCCATATTCGGTCGCCTTCTTGCGCTGATGCCCGCGGGCAAGATCCGGCCGCAATCGATCCTCGAACTCAACGAAGAAGACCTTCGCGGCGTTGGTCTTTCCCGCGCCAAGACGCGATCCATCCGCGAACTGGCGGAACGCGTTTCCTCCGGAGAGGTGGACCTGGAGGCGCTTCGAACGCTTCCGGACGATGAACTCGTCGCACACCTCGTTCAGCTACGGGGAATCGGTCCGTGGACGGCAGAAATGCTCCTGATGTTCGACTTCGGCCGGCCGGACGTCTTCAGCATGGGTGATCTGGGACTGAGGACCGCGGTTTCCCGTCTCTACGGCGTCGACCGGGACGACAGAGACGCGATCGCAGCGATCTCCGAGCGTTGGTCACCGTACCGCTCCTCCGCCTGTCACTACCTTTGGGCCAGTCTCCAGAACAAGCCGCGTACCTCCGAGGGTGAAATCTCCACTTGACCTGAGCCCGAATATGGCTCATTCTGGAACAGTTCTCGACAGCGTGAGCTGGATAGTGCTCGTGTTTTCCCACTTGGTAGACACCGTTCCTTCCCACGTTCAGAGTTCTGTACATAGCATGCGTTGAACGACGCGGCCATTGAAGGAGGAGATGTGGCCAAGAAACTGTACGTTGGAAACCTCAACTATCGCAGTGAGGAATCCGATCTTGAAACTCTCTTTGCAGAGTATGGTGAAGTAACATCCCTGAACATCCTGGTCGATCGCGTAACGGGTCGGAGCCGGGGGTTCGGTTTTGTGGAGATGGCAGATGACGCCGCGGCGGATGCGGCAATCAAAGCGCTGGACGGTGCCGAGTTTGACGGTCGAAACCTGCGCGTGAACGAGGCTCGCCCGCGGGAAGACCGCGGCGGTCGCGGTGGCGGCGGCGGAAGCCGGAACGACTGGTAAGGCGCCGCCGTAGCGAATGGCACGACGGTCATACCAGGGCGATAAGAGACGCCGAGAGTTAAAGAAGAAGAAGAAACAGGAAGAGAAACGCGCCAAACGGCAGAACCGTGACAAACCTGACGGTACGCCGGAGGACGACCAGAGTTACCTGGAGTACCTCAATCCGGGCGGTCCCCAGGATGCGCGTTACATCCAAGAAGAAGACGAAGAGGGCGACGAGGAGTCTGAGGACGAATAGCCCTTCCGTCTCTTGTGCGAACACCGCCGGCGTTAGGCCGGCGGTTTTTTTTTGCCCCGCCGGTGGATACCTTTGATGTATGAAAACGCAGAAACGCTTTTCGGTGGAAGAGGTAATGCGCTTCCTGGAAGAACACGAAAACCCGGACGGAAAGGAGGTCCTGAAGCGGCATGGTGCGCGGGATCCATTCTTCGGTACGCGCATCGGAGACATGAAGAAACTCACCGGGAAGATCAAAAAGGACCACGAACTGTCGTTGGCGCTCTACAGCACCGGCAACAGTGACGCCATGTACTTCGCGGGGCTCATCGCCGACGAAACGCAGATCTCCCGGGAGACCTTGCAAGTGTGGGTACGCAACGCGTATTGGTATCTGCTCGCGGAGACGACCGTTGCGGACGTTGCCGCCGAGTCTCCTTTCGGGTTTGAACTTGCCCGCCGGTGGATAGACGCGCCGGAGGAGATGATCGCCGCCGCCGGGTGGGCGACCTTCTCAGCCATGCTATCCACGCGTCCAAACGAAGAGTTCCACGACGCGGAAATCGAGTCTCTGCTGCGCCGCGTCGAAACCTCGATACACCAGGCGCAGAATCGCGTTCGCTACGGGATGAACTCATTTGTTATCGCCGCCGGCGTCTACCTTCCCGCGTTCACAGAGCGGGCGAAACGGATCGGCGACGCGATCGGAAAGGTCACAGTGGACATGGGCGGGACCGCGTGCAAAGTCCCCGTCATCCGCTCCTACATTGAAAAGATCGAAAAACGCGGAACGATCGGGAAGAAACGGAGCGCCGCCCGGTGTTGAACGGGTGGAACGGCTCGTGAGGCGTTGCGTCCGTACCCTGCCGTCTCCTGCGCCTTAGGCGGGAAACAGCGCCGCGATCGATCCTGCGACGGGGGCACCGGTTGAACGCAGACGGTCGCTCGATTGATGACCGCCGGCAACAAGAATCGAATCGACATCGAGCGATACCGCAACCTCGTGGTCGTGCGTGGTATCTCCCACCAGGACGGCCCGCCCGGCATCAACCGCGTGGCGCCCCAACAGAGCGTGTCCCATGTCGATCTTGGAAACGGCAAAGTGGTCCTCAACTCCCTGGATATCGAGGAAGCGTTCCCGTATCCCGGCGCCCCGGAGCGCCGTCTCGAGAGTGCCGTGGTTGCTCGCGGAAAGAACCACATTGCGACCACCGGAACGCTCAACGCGCGCCAGCGTCTCCTCAACCGCATCATGCAAGGCGCACTCGCCCATGCGAGCAAGGTACTCCCCGATGAACTCGTCCGCGAGTCTCTCGAAGGGTTCTCGGGAAAAATCGAACCCGGCCCGCCGGTAGTAGTCGGCCACGGGAAAGTCAAAAATTTCCCGGTAGCGTTTTAGGTCCATGGTGGGCAGGTTCCGCCGGGAGAGCATGCCGTTTACGATTTCCAGGCACACCCATGCGTCGTCAAGAAGCGTTCCGTTCCAATCCCAGATCACGAAGTCATAGCCGGATAGCGTCACGGCCGTATCGTATCGCGTCGGCCATCGTTGCGATAGTGCGACGCGTGTATTATCTTCACACCGGTATGATCGTGCACCCGTGGAACCGGGCGTTGCGCCGCGTCCTAAGGCCGGCGCTATTTTTCTGGACGGCAACGGCCCTCTTTGCTCAACCGTCGCCCGTACCACCGGACGAGATCGACCAGGGCGGCACGATCGACTTCACCAGGACCGTGGTGCTCTTCTACAGCGATGCCTGTAGTCACTGTCACCGGGAGATGCGTTTTCTCGACTCCATCAAGGATGACTTCCCGGACCTCAGCTTTGTTCAAATCGAGGTGGACCAATCGGGCAACGCGGCAAACGAAGCGTTCTTCACGAGTATTATGGAGCGGCTCGACAGCTACCCCTCATCATGGCCGCGCACCGTGGTGGGAGGCCGCGTTTTTATCGGATACAACGAGGAGAGTGGCCCCCTCCAGTGGATCGAGTCATACCGTGCCTGGGCGGGGTACGAGAATCAGCTCCTTCGTGCAATCGAAGAACTCAACGCTTCGTTAGCGGGGGCCGCCACGGCCCCGCCGCCCGCCGTGGATCCCGCCGGCACCTGGCGACGGGTAAGGTGGACGGCGGCGGTGGCGAGTTTGGCGCTCCTTCTCTACACCGTAGTCGCGGTATTTGCCGGGCGGCGCGCCGAACAAAGCGCACGACGCCTATGGGTGGGCGGTGGGATTCTCCTCCTTGTAATCTCACTCTTTGCGGTCGCCACCGCGGTGCCGGCGGGAGAGATTGCAGGCCGTGCCGAGGCGTGGCCGTTCCCACTCACGGTTACCCTTATCGCCCTCCTGGACGGTTTCAACCCGTGCGCCTTCACGGTGCTCTTTATCCTGCTCTCACTCCTCACCCACGCCCGACGCCGCCGTGATATGGCGCTTGTGGGAGGCGTTTTTGTGACCGCCTCCGGTGTCGTGTACGTGGCCTTCATCCTGGCGATGGTTGCCGTCGGTTCCTTTGCCCTCTCCGCCCTGGGAACGTGGGTCCTGCGGGCGGTGGGTGCGGTGGTGCTTGTCATGGGAGTGTTGTCACTTGTGGAGTCCATACGCGGTACGTCGGTGCCGGTTACGACGCTGTCGCAGAATCAAAAGGCGAGCCTGGGGACACGCGCCGGGGTCGCGGTTCGTCGATTTGTCGAAGCCGACACAACGGGGAAACGTATCGCCGGCCTGGGCGGCGTGGTGGTCCTCGCGGTAGTGGTGAACGGCGTGGAATTAGGGTGCACAGCGATTCTCCCTGCCGTCTACATGAGCGCGCTCCTTACGCGGTACGGTACCAACCTGGGCGGCGTACACGTCGCCTGGACCACCTGGTACGGGCTCGTCTACGTCCTGCCGATGGTTGCGATCGTTGCGGACTTCGCGGTTACGTTCCGGTCACGAAGGGTGAGCGAGACGCACGGGTGCCGGCTCAAAACAGCGGTTGCCGGCGTGATGGTGCTCTTCGGCGGCGTCCTGATAGCGGCACCACAGGCCCTGCTCCTGTTGTAGTCGGGACAGCCGACTTGTGTCCGGACGGCGGTTTGTAGTCGGGACGCCGTCGCTACCGCCGCCGGTAGGTTGCGCGGAACTCGTGCATCCCGCTGTCCGCTTCGATTGTCAACGTGGGACCGTCAACGACCGCTTCAACGGCGAACACTTCGTCCCGCCAGTTCTCGACCATCATCTCGTTTTCGCCGGTCAGCTCGAGGAAACCGGTGTACAGATCCTCGTCGGGATGGTAGCGAATAAACGCGACCCAGCCGTTGTTGGCGTGTACAGCCCGAAGGTGCGGTGTCGGTGCCTCCACGGTTAGACCACATTCGGCGCAGTCTCCGGCTGTGGAAGAGGTTTGCATCCACATACCTTCGTCGATGGGCGCACCCCAAGCGGCCGCTGTGATGACCAGGAACAGAACGATCGTTGCGATTCTCATACGCATCTCCTTGCCTACAAGTCTGTCGATTCGCAGCTCCGGGTCAAGGGTGTTCGACGAATGTCCACCGAACCGTTACATTTGCAACATGAGCAACAAAGCGATCATCGTTGGCGCCTCCTACGCCGGGTTGAGCGCCGCGGCCGCACTCCGGTGCAAAGGATGGGAGGTCGAGGTACTCGAAAAATCGGCGGATACGGGACGTGTCGGCGGCGGCGTGGTTGTTCAGAAACAGATGGCGGACTACCTGGAGGAACACGGAATCGCGTCCCCGCGGGTGAGTTCCGTGCCGGCCAAGATGCGCATGATGTTTCAACCGGACGGACGGATTCTCCATCTGCCGGAAACGGCGGTTGCCTACACCGCCTGGGACGTGCTGCTCGGCGAGATCCAGGAGACGGTGGGTGCGGGCCGGATTCGACGGGGGTGCGAAATGACCGGAGTCGAAGGGGATTCACACACGGTCTCCATCTCTCTTGCCGACGGGAACTCGATGGAGGCGGACCTCCTGGTGGCGGCGGACGGTATCGGATCGCGTACGCGGAAACTGTTGCTCCCGGACGAAAGACCGCTCTACGCCGGGTACGTTGCGTGGCGCGGGATGGTCCCGGAAGAACGGATTCCCCGGGAGGTGCGCGACACCTGCAGCGGCAGCCTCTGCTCATTCCTAGGGAACGCAACAAGCATCCTCGCATACCTGGTTCCCGGGGCGGATGGGTCCATCGAGGACGGAAGACGCCGGGTGAACTGGGTTTGGTACCTCAACGTGGAATACGGCACGGAACTCGACACACTGCTCACTGACTCGGAAGGCACGAGCCATCGGGCCATGATCCCGCGCGGGCTGATGCCGGCGGAGACGGAGCGTGCCGTCCGCCACGTTGCACGGGAGCAGCTCAACGATCACTTCACCACCATCGTCGACGCAACTGAAGAGCTCTTTGTGAACGCCGTTTTTGACTACCACGCATCGCGCCTCGTATTCGGGCGCGTTGTGCTGATCGGGGATGCCGCCTGCCTCATCCGGCCCCACATCGGATCGGGCACGTCCAAAGCGGTGGACGACGCGATTCAACTATCACAGGCCGTTACGGGGCCCGATTTCCAGCGCGACGGCAGCCTCGAGTCGTGGGAGCAGCAACAAACGCTGACCCACGTGGGGCTCATGGAGCAGAGCAAAGCGATCGCCCGCCGGCTGGGGCTCGGCGTCGGGGTCGAGGAAGCTTACATGTCAGAGGTGGAAGCGGTTTAGGGAAAGGGGCCGCACGCGGTGCGGCCGGAGGCCGGACAAAATCGCCCGACCCCGGGGAAAGGACGTACCGCTACTCGCCGGTCACCGGCTGGTAGCCGTTCCACTGAACCACTTCTTCCAGCGGCTTTCGCTGGCGTTCGCTCGTTTCCGATGCGAGGTGCTTTTCGTTCAAGTGATCTGAATCACCGGGATACCCGATGGCGATCATCGTCACCACACGAACGCTCTCTTCAATACCGAAGTTCTCCCGCAGCTTGAACGAATCGAAGCCCGCCATGGGGTGCGCGTACATCCCCTCACGAGTCGCCTGCAGCAACATCGCCATGACACCCAGTCCGAGGTCGAACTGCGCGTAGTTGCGGTCGTCGGGAAGCTTGCAGTCAAAGTCGTCCACCGCCGTGGCGACGACCAGCAAGGGAGCCTTCCTGGCCCAGTAGTTACCGCCGTTGAGCGCTTCACGGGCCTTTTCCAACGCGGGCTCATCCGTACACGCGATGTAGCGCCAGGACTGCTTGTTGCTGCAACTGGGCGCGAGTGTGGCGGCGGTGAAGATGCGTTCCATCGTCTCTTGATCGATTGCCTGTTCCGAGTACGCCCGGCGCGCGCGGCGCTTCTCTATCTCCGGAACGATTGTTGAACTCATTGCGTCCTCCGTTCCGCCAAAATAGCGGATTTCGACGGCCCCGGCAAATCGCGGAGGCCTGTCCTGCGGTAGACGCCGCCGGAAGCGTTTGAGGTCACGATCGAACCGGAGGGGTGGACCAGCACCACCCAACCGACGATCTTCTTCGCCACGAGCGACGCAACGTCGGGCATCTCTCATTACGAGGTGTCGATCGACGGTGGCGACTTTGCTCCCGTTTCGAGCCCCTACACGCTTCCGGCGCTCGACGACGGCGAGCACCTGGTGGTGGTTCGGGCGGTAGATAACGCCGGCTGGACGACAATCTCGAGCGTGACGGCGATGATCGACACGGTACCGCCGGAAACGCCCGCGTCAACTCATGCCGTACCGGGGACGGGGGAGATCCTCTTCTCGTGGGCCGAACCGGGGAACGAATATGGATACTTTGAACTCGAACGGTCACCGTCGTTTGCCGCCGGACTCGTCGCGCTTACCGACCTCGAGTACAACGACACCGACGTGGTGCAGGGCGAGGAGTACGCGTACCGCGTACGCGCGGCCGACCGCGCCGAGAACCGGAGCGCCTGGACGAATTGGCGTACCTCAACGGCGGGGATCGAGACCGAAGAGCTGTCCGACGATGAGGTAACGGTCGCGGAGTTCGGCGGGACGGAAATAGAGATCCAACCGGGGAGCGCCGAAGACGGTGCCGTTCACGTCGTCGTTCAAAGCGTTGCATCGGAAGAGCTGGAAGAGCTCTTTGTGATGGCGCCGGTTTCCCAATTGTTTGCGTTGGATCTCGTGGACGCGAGCGGCGAGGTGATCGAGGATCCCTCCTTTTCGGAGGTCTACGTCGGTCGTATCGCATACGACCCGTCGCTCCTCCCCGACGACTACCCGGAAGAGAACTTGGTAGCGTGGACATTCGACCCCGTGTGGGGGCGATGGACCGAGATTGCCCAGAGCGCCGTCGACGTGACGACCAACGAGGTCGTCTTTGCGGCGGATCACTTCTCGATCTACACCGTGGCGCCGAGCCCGTCGGCAGCACTCTCGGCCGAAGAGTACCGCGAGACGGGGTATTCGCAGGCGCCCCCCGCCGTGGGACACGCTCCCATAACGGTCGCCCCGAGCAGCGGGACGGCGTCGACCGGCGCGGTCGACTTTCACATACCCGGTCCCGACGGATTTGACCTTGAGATCCGCCGCATCTGGGACGTTTCGCTCGCGAAGATGGACGAGCGCGTCGTGGTCTCCGACGATGTCCGCGCGTTTCTCGCCAACCAGGGCGACTTCGCCTACCGTGTGGGGCGCGGGTGGCGCCTGGACATCCCCTACGTACGCGACGTCTCGAGCGATTTCCAGGTCGTCCTTCCCGGCGGTGCCGCGGTGTCGCTCTCCGACATGGAGATCGTCGAGCAGTCGCTCGGATCGAAAGACGCCCCGAACTCGACAAATACGAGGTCGCTGGTTCTCGTTCACCACGAGGCGCCGCGCTTCTCGCTCTACGTCGAACAGCGGAAGACACAGATCGCCACGCTATTCTCCGGCGGCTCGGTCGATTGGTCGGACAGCTACGAGGCGTGGCGATCGGATTCGTATCGATTGATTCTCTCCGACGGCACGACCTACGACCTGGACGACCAGGGGCGCACGACGCGCAGGACCGACGAGGCGGGACTCAACCGCATCACCTATACGTACGTCGGAGAGCGGCCGGAACTCGCCTCGATCACCGACGAACTCGGCCGCGGCGTGACGTTTACCTACGGCGGCACCGACTCAGCGACGCTCGTGCCGTACATAACTCGAATACGGGAAACGAGTTCGGAGAGTCGCTCTGTACGGTACACGATTACACCCGACGACGGACTGTTGCGCGGCGTCGTCGACGCGGCAGGAAGGCAGTTTTCCTACGACTACCAGGAAATGCAGTCGGAAACAAACCCGACGCCCGTTCCCGTTGTCGTTGAAACGGCGAACGCCGCATCAGGCGCGCCGAGAACGCTATCGGCCAGGATCGCGTCGGCGGCCAATCGAACACCCGTATTGACCCTGGCGAGCGGCCCCGGTCTGGGGCGTGCCGTGGTCGCGTATGACGACGCACCGATCAACGGATACCGGCATATCCGCGTCACCGAACTCCGACGCTTTCGCGACGTTTCCGACTCGTCGCCGTACGTCTCCGAAGCGTACACCTACGTGTTCACGAACGGCCCCATCGACTCGTATCCGGTCGTAGCGTCTACCGTCCAAATGGAGAACGACCGCCGTACCAACTACACCTACGATGTCTACACGTGGAGACCGTACGAACCGAAGAACCGTCCGGACGGCACGTTGACGATCGAAAAGGTGGCGAGTGCGTCCCAGCTCCGCGCGCGTCTTACCCGCGTGGAGACCTACGATGTGACGCGCAGCGCGACAACACCGATCGTGGTCCAGACGACCACCTACGTGGATGCCCATGGTGCCTCCCACCCCGACGCGTCGCGTTCGAAGGAGTGGGTCTGGCGCGAGACGACGACCCAGGGAACATCGGAAACGACAATCGAGTACGAGAACTACGACGACTGGGGCAACGCGCGCCGCATCACCCGCACGCTCACCGACAGCGGCGTCTCCACTACCCGCTTGCGTTCGACAACAACCGACCTCCTCTACTGGCACGACTACTTCGACACCATCGGAGGGTGGAACGGTGCCTCTCTCCCCGGTCCTATCGCCGCCGACTTCTTCCCCGGTTCACGGTTGGCGTACCTCCTGCGGTTTCGCGCACGAGACTACACCAACAACGTCGAAGCGCTCGCCGGCAGGCGGACGACCGTGAGTGACGACAACGGCACGACACGCGTCGAAGAGACGCGGTACGGCTACGATCGGCGCGGCTATCTCATCGCTACCGCCGCCTACGCCCCAGGTCGCGCCGGCTCGTGGGACGGGTGGGCCGTAACGCGAATGACCTACGACACGATCGGCAGGCCCAATGCGTACTCCGGATACCTCATGAGAGAGCGCCGGTACGACGGATCGAGTCCCGGCCTCACCACCACCTACACCTACGACAGTCGCGGCTATCCGGCAAGCAACACCACCGAATCGGTCGCCTACGACGGCGGCAACAACACCCTGGCGTACGACCTGGTGACCCGAACCGTCTACGACCAAAATACGGGGTGGCTTTCCAGGAGCCGCGACGCCCGCGCCTCCTGGACCGACTACGCCTACGACGCACTGGGCCGCGTGACCTCCGTCACCGAACCGGCGGTCAACGCCGGCAGCCCCCGTCGAACCACCACCGTCTCGTACCGGGACACGACGGGCGCACTACTCGTGCGTGTCACCGATCCCACCGGTGCCCGGACCGACTACGCGTTCAACGACGATGGGGCGCTCTCCGCCATCAAGCAGTACGACCGCGACGGCGGGACGAGCTATGCGATCGAATCGCATCGTCGGTTCACCTACGACTGGCAGGGAAACGTGGCAACCCACGTCGATCCGCGCGGGAACACGACCGACTACGCCTACGACGCGCTCGGCCGCCTCGTCCGCTCCCGCCTCCCGGCCGCGCCGAGCGGCCAACGACCCACCGTCACCGTCGCCTACAACGACACGCTGCGACAACGCACCACCACCGACGCGCGCGGCAACCGCACGATCGAGTACCTCGACGCCGACGACCTCGTCCTGCGCCGTGACGTCCGAAATGGCAGTGAAACGTACGTGACCCACTTCACCTACGACGGCAATGGGAACACCGTGCGGAGCGAAGGCCCGCGAACGGGAGAGGTGGTCCGACTGAGCTACGACACCCTCGGAGCGCTCGTGCAAACGGTCGAGCCCACCACAGACCTCGGGACCAACGGCGCGTACGCCAACACCGTCCAACCGACCACGAGTCGAACCCTCGACATCTTCGGCAACGTTATCGAAGAACGCCTGGAAACGGGAATCGAAAACGCCCTGGTCACCGCCTACACGGTCAACCCCCTCGGCTGGCTCCTCCACCAGGAGACCTCGCGAGACGGCGCGATGACCGAGGCAACTTACGCGTACGACCAGAACGGCAACGTCACGTCAGTGACCGACGCAAACGGCAAACGCACCGCCCACGCCTACAGCGACGCGAACACCGTTCTCTCGACGACCGATACCGCAGGCGGCGTAACCACCGTCTCCTACGACAACGCCGGCCGGGTCGTCACAACCACCGACCCGCGCGGCAACGCCGGCTACCCGGCGGCCCTCTTCACCGTGAACTACGCCTACGACGACCTCGGCCGTCTCGTAGAGGCGGACCTCCCGCCACGAAACACCACATCAAGCGCGCGGGCAACGACAGCGTTCGACTACGATGAGTCGGGCAACCTCACGCTCCGCGAAGACCCCGACGGATCGGTCACCACCTACGCCTACGCCGCCACCAACTGGCTCACAAGTGAAAGGCGCACCACCGGATCGGCGAGTCCCCACACCGCGTCGCTCCACACAGCCTACGACTACGACCGGAACGGTAACGTCACCTCCGTCACCGACCCCAACGGTGTGACGACAGCGACCGAGTACGACGCCGTAAACCGCCCGACACGCACCATCCGCGACGACGGCAGTACCGCCTCCCGCACCTACGACGCGGTCGGCAACGTCACGAGCGCCACCGACGGGCGCGGGAACACCACGACGATGAGCTACAACCTGAGGAACCAGCTCCTCGCCACGACCCACCCCGACACCTCCCGCGATCGCCTCGGCTACGACGCGACGGGCAACGTCATACGGCGCGACCTCCTGCAAGCAAACGACACCGAAACGCTCCTCTCCACGTGGAGCTACGACGGCCTGGGTCGCGTCACCGCGGAAACCGCTCCCGGCGGCTTCACGCGTCAATGGACCAGCTACGACGGCCTCGGCAACGTCCTCGAGATGGTCGATCCCAACGGAACGGTCATCACCACCGATTACACCGACCGCTACCAGATCGACGCCGTCACCTACCAGAACGCCGGGACCGAAGCGATTTCATACACCTACGACGAAGCGGGCGCCATGATCACCGCCGTAACAGGCGGCATCACCACGCGCTACAACAGCCCCGGCGGCACCTACACCCCCGACGTCTACGGACGGGTCACGAACCTCACCACCGACATAGACGGCAGAAGCTTCGACCTCGCCTACGCCTACGACGCCGGCGACCGTGTCACGGCCGTCACTTACCCCACCGGCTCCACCCAAAACTACGCGTGGGACGACCTGGGGCGCCTCATCTCCGCCCCCGGCATCATCGACACCGCCGGCTATGACTACGCACGCCTCGACGCGCTCACCTACGCCAACGGCAACGCCCTCTCCCGCGACTACGACACGATCGGCCGCCTCTCAAGACTCTCCTACACCGGAGCACAAGACCTCCCGAGCTACACCTTCACCTGGGACAACGCCGACAACATCAGAGCGCGCAACAACAACCTCTACCGCTATGACAACCGCAATCGCCTCATCAGAGCGGAACTCGAAGGCGCCTTCGCCGTAGACGGATCACTGGAGACGCAACGCATCGGCGTCAGGCGCGACGACGTCCTCGGAGAGGGATCGCTCCGCTTCGACCTGGAGAACGTCGTAGAGGACATCACGCTGGTACACTTCGACTACGCAGCAACCGGCATCGGCGTAGACCTGCTGTCCGTCTACGAAGTCACCAGGATCGTCCTGGACCCCTTGAGCAACAACACGACCCGCCTCAACACCGACCAGATACGCCTGTTCACCAGTACCACCAACGGCGGCGGAAGCTGGAGCGA
>JANQHT010000114.1 GCA_028282545.1 Spirochaetales bacterium | reverse complement strand
GGGCTCGTGGGCGAGTCGGGATGCGGAAAGACGACGCTCGGACGGTGCATCGTTCGCGGGATCGAGCCGGAGAGGCGAGCGAAGTCGGTGCATCCGCCTGCGTCGTCGTCCACCCAGATTTCGCCGCTCGACGGCTCGATCCCGCGAACGATGCACCGTCCGAGCGTCGTCTTTCCGCATCCCGACTCGCCGACGAGCCCGACCGTCTCGCCGCGTCCGATGTCGAGGTCGGTCGGGCGAAGCGCCACGATGTCCGATACGGGTCTGCCCCAGAACGATCGTCGCCCCGGAAACGATTTGCTCAGTCCGCGAATACGTACGACGGGATTACTCATCAACCGCGACCTCTACGTTGCTTCCGGCATGGACGCATCGGACGCTCCTGCCGTCCGAAAGCTTCGCCACCGATATTTCTCCCGTGTCGCAGCGGCCCGGGACGCGCTCGTCGCATCGCTCCCAGAAGCTGCACCTACGGGGAAGCCCGATCGGAACGGGGACGACACCCGGAATGGACGGCAACCTCGTGCCGCGCGGCATGCCGAGGCGAGGCGTCGACCTGAGGAGCGCCTTCGTGTAGGGATGAGTCGGGGAGACGAGCACCTGCTCGACCGAACCGAGTTCGACGAGTCGCCCCAGATACATGACCCCGACGTCGTCGCAGATCTCGGCGACGACGCCGAGATCGTGGGTGACGAAGATGACCGCCGTTCCCATTTCGCGCTGGAGCTCGGAGACGAGGTCGAGCACTTGCGCTTGAATCGTAACGTCGAGTGCGGTTGTCGGCTCGTCGGCGATGAGCACCGCGGGGCGGCACGAGAGCGCCATCGCGATCATCACTCGCTGGCGCATACCGCCCGAGAACTCGTGCGGATAGTGCGTCATTCGTTCGGCGGCGTTCGATATCCCGAGGCGCTCGAGCATCGCGACCGCGATCGAGGTCGCCTCCTCGGGGTCGCTCGTGCGGTGAAGGTAGATCGCTTCGAGGATCTGATTCCCGATCGTATAGAACGGCGAGAGACTCTTCATCGGCTCCTGGAAGATCATCGAGATCGACGCGCCGCGGATCGCGCGGATCTCCTCGCCGTCCGGATCGAGCGAACCGACATCGATCTTCTCGCTGCCCCTCGTCAGCACGATGCGGCCGCTGACTCGTGCCTGCGGCGGGAGGAGACGCATGATCGCGCGGCTCATGACGCTCTTGCCGCACCCCGACTCCCCGACGATACCAAGGACTCTGCCGGCTACGAGCGAGAAGCTCGTCCCGCGAACCGCCTCGACGAGTCCTTCGTCGGTCGGGAAGGATACTCTGAGATCGTCGACGCGAAGCACCTCGTGCCGCGTCGTCACCGTGCCCGTCATCGCGACGCCTGCTTGTACGGATCGGCCGCGTCGCGCAGCCCGTCGCCGAGGAAGTTGAACGCCAGGACCGTCACGACGACGTAGACCAGCGGGATCAGGCGCCACGGGTAGAGCGCGACGTTCTGGATACGTTGTGCCTCCTGAAGCAGCACTCCCCAACTCGTCGCCGGGCTCCGTATCCCGAGCCCGAGGAAACTCATCGCCGTCTCGCCTATGATCATTTCCGGTACCGCGAGCGTCATGTGGACGATCAGGTAGCTCATGAAGTTGGGGATCATATGGACGAAGAGAGTGCGCATCGTACCGGCGCCAGCGACCCGTGCGGCCATCACGAAGTCCTCGGTACGGAGCGAGAGGAACCGGCTGCGCACGACGCGTGCAAGGCCGGTCCATCCGATCACCGAGAGGATGATCGTGATGTAGAAGTACATGCGGACGAGGGGAATGTTCGGCGGGATGGCCGCCGAGAGCGCCATCCAAAGCGGAAGCGTAGGGAACGAGCGTATGATCTCGATCAGTCGCTGGATGATCGTGTCGATGATTCCTCCGAAGTATCCCGAGATACCTCCGATGACGATCCCGAGCAGGAAGCTGATGAGCACGCCCGCGAACGGAATCGTCAGCGAGAAGAGACTCCCGTGGACGATCCGGGAGAAGAGGTCGCGCCCGAGCGAATCGGTTCCGAAGAGGAAGAACGCCCCCGGCTCGTCTACGCCGAAGAGGTGAAGATCGGTCTCGATGAAGCCCCATAGGCGATACGGTTCACCGTGGTGAAAGAGACGGAGCGGATAACGCACGCTTCGGTCTTCGACGAACGTCTTGCGAAGCGTCTCCGGGTCGCGCGAGCTCTCCAGCGCGTGGACGAAAGGACGCAGGTGAAACCGCCCTTCCGCGTCGATAAAGCGGATGCGGCTCGGCGGGCAGTTGACGTAGACGCTGTTGTAAGTCGTCAGGCCCTGCGGTGCGATGAACTGGGCGAAGAGCGCCTGGAGGTAGAGGATGCCCAGGACGACGAAGCTCACCTGCGCGAGCCGGTGCTTGGAGAGCCGAAGTAAGATCAGCTTCCACTGGGATGCCGAGTAGTAGTCGTCGAGCGCGTCGCCTGCGTCGCGCGGTCCTCCGGCGAAGAACCGGGCAATCCGTATCATCACGAGTACTCCTCGCGAATCCGCGGGTCGAGCCAGGCGAGCAGTATGTCGGAGACGAGCGTCCCGATGACGGTGAGAACGGTGAGGATGAGGAGCCAGCTCCCGGCGAGGTACATATCCTGACTCAAGAGAGCCTCGTACATGACCGGTCCCTGCGTCGGAAGGTTGAGCACGATGGCGGTGATCGTGGAGCCGGAGAAGATGGCTGTGAGCGTCCACCCGAGCGTGCTCAAGATCGGGTTGATCGCCGCGCGGACGGGGTACTTGAAGAGGAGCCGACGCCACGACAGCCCCTTCGCGAGCGCCGTTTCAACGTACGGCTGTCGCAATTCGTCGAGGAGCTGGCCACGCATCACGCGAATGAGCGAGCTCGCCCCCGCAGTGCCGATGACGATAACGGGGATGATCAAGTGCTTCACGAAATCGACGATCACCGGGATGCTCAACGGCAAACCGATGTATTCAGGCGACTGCAATCCGAGCATCGGATTCCCGAACCACCGGAACGAGAGGTACATGAGTATGATCCCGAGCAGGAAGTTGGGAGTTGCCATTCCGAGAAACCCCAGCAACGTCGTTAGGTAATCGCCCCACGTGTACTGGTGAGTCGCGCTGAAGATACCGACCGGGATCGCGATCATGTAGGTGAACAAGAGCGAGACGAGCGAGATGAAGATCGTGATCGCCATTCGCTGGCGGATGATCGTCATCACCGGACGGTTGTACTTGAACGAGAATCCGAAGTCACCTCTCGTGACGATTCCACCGATCCACTTCCCGTACTGAACGTACCACGGGCGATCGAGGCCGTAGTTCTCGCGCATCATCCGGATCGCCTGGAGATCGAGTCGCTCGCCCGCGGCCTCGGCCTCGGCGATGTAGGTTGTCATGAAGTCGCCCGGCGGAAGCTGGATGATATAGAAGGTGATGAGCGAGACGACGAAGACGGTCGGAATCATGAGCAGGAGCCGTTTCGTCACGTAGCGGAGCATCGCGTTTCCTTTCGGGAAGCCGGGCCCGAAGGCCCGGCAACGAGGTTACTGCTCGAAGAAGAATTGCGAGGGTCGTCCGTGGCCGATGCCCCGGAACTCATCGCAGAAGACGAGACCGCTCGGTACGTTGCGCATGTCGTTCTTCACGATGAAGAGGTGCGGCAACGGGCTCGTGTAGCCGATCATCCAGACGTTCTTCTCGTGAATATCGATGATCCGGTCGGCCCACTCGTCGACCTCTTCGCGCGACTTCGCCGCTACGACGCGGCTCCAGTTCTCGAGGAGCTTCGCGACATCGCCGGTCGGCTCGACTCCCTCCTCGCCTTCGGTCTGGTTGTAGAGACCGTAGTGGCCGTACCACTCGGTGAGGACGCGGAGCGGCAGGAAGTTATCGGGTCTGAACGCGACGTTCACCGTCCCGATGCCGCCGAGCAGCGACGCGGGAATCTGGTTCGCGTACTTCATCTCGTGGTAGAGCCCCTGATCGATCGGACGGATGATCGTCGTGATCCCGACCGCCTCGTAGTAGCTCTTCAGGAGTTCCGACTCCGCGTCACGCGTGGCGTTGCCGTCCTGCGAGTAGAAGATCACGAGCTCGAGCGGTGTCCCGTCGGAGAACGACCGGCGCGTATGCTCGGAGTTCCACGGAAGCCCGATCTCGTCGAGGAGCGCGTTCGCCCGATCAACGTCGTAGTCGATCCACTTGGTCTCCCACGACGCGCGGTAGTTCGGGATACCCGGCAGGAGCGCGGCCTGACGCGGCTCGGTCAGCCCGTCGGTGACGATCTCCGAAAGCGCCTCGCGGTCGACCGCGACCGAAAGCGCCTCGCGGAATCGAATGTCCCGGAAGAGCGGACGGAGATGCGGGTCGTCGAAAGTTTGGTTGAGCATGACGCCGGTGCTCGCGAGCGCCGAGGAGTTCCACTGGATAACGCGGTAGTCACCCTGCGATTCGTTCTCCTTGAGCATCGTGAAATCGGTGAAGGGAAAGCCGAGCAGGTCGATGCCCCCCGAGATCGCGTCGAGTAGCGCCGTGTCGCCCTCGGCCTTATCGACCACGATCCGATCGATGTACGGCAGTTGGTTGCCCTCCGGATCGGTCTTCCAGAAGTAGGGGTTGCGCTCCATGATGAACCGCTGGCTGTTCGGGTCGTTCGACGCGACCCACGCGCGGACCGTCGGACGCTCGGGCCACACCCAATAGTAGTAGCCGGTCCACTTGCCGAGCGCGCCCGCGTCGGCGAAGCCCCACTCCTCGGCGACTTCCTGCGCGCGCGCGTCACCGATGAACTCGGGCAGTATCGTCTCGTAGAAGTGCGCCGGCGCGAAGAACCACTTGTTGTCGATCGCGACGCGCTCGAGAAAGAGCGGGCTCGGGAAGGCGTGCGTGATCTTCACGGTGTAGTCATCGACCTTTTCGACCTCGGCGCGAACGCGCTCGCCGGTCTCGGGATCGACCGAGTAGTAGCAGTCGTAGAGCGCCTTTCCGAAGGTCTCCGGCAGGAGCATATGATCCCAGTAGAAGAGCACGTCGGCGGCGGTAAACGGCTCGCCGTCTGACCACTTCATGCCTTCGCGCAGGTAGATCGTGTACTCGGTCGCGTCGTCGTTGACGTCGTAGCCTTTCGCGACGTTCGGCTCGACTCCTTCGCCGTCGGTACGGAACCGGAAGAGAGCCTCCTCGGTGATGAAACTGAGCGCCCACTTGTCGTCGATTCCCTTCCACGGCATTCGCCAGTCGCCGCCGTACTGCCCCTCTTCGTGGACTTCCTCCACCATGACGTCGGATGCGATCGGGAGACGTTCTTCGAGCGGCGGCAGCGATCCGTCTTCGACCATCGCGTGGAGCATCGGCGCTTCGTGCGTCGCCTCCGACATCATCGTCGTGTCGTCGTTCGTCGTCTGCTCCCGGCCGCCGCCGGCGAAGGCCGGAGCGCCGAGCGCTGCGAGCACGAGCGCGGCGACAAGCAATCTGCATGTTCCCATTGTCATTCCTTTCCTCCTGTTCTGAACGGTTAGGTAACACGTGTTACTTCGTTTTTTATCTTACAATAGAAGGAACGCATCCGAGAAGAAAAATTTGAATAGAAGTTCGTTAGGATTCGAATAGAGAAGTGTTGCGATTCGTCAAGCCGCAGTTGCGACCGTGGTCGGGGTGCGGTGCTCGTCGGAAGCCTACTCATCGCCGCGGCGATCGTGAAACGACGTACCTCGACGTGGGAACGAACGACGGGACTCTCTCGGGACGAGGTCGAGGGTGCGTCGTCGGTCGAGGAACTCCGACGCGTTCCCGGTCAGGTCGCCGTCTCTTTCGTCGGTGTGAGCGCCCGCCGCCGCGGCGTTCCGCGCCGGAGCAAAGGGTCTCGTCAAGAAGCCGTTCGAAATCGGGAGGATACTCGAGGCGCCCGAGTCGGGAGTTCCCGATTGGGGTGTGGGACGCGCGACGAGACTCGACTACTCAACCTTCACCGAGTGTGCTTTGAATAGGCAGACAACGTCGGCTCCCGGCTTCAATTCGAGCGTACGTACCGACGTCGGGGTAACCTTCATGATGAGCTGAACACCGGCGACGACCACGCAGTACGCGCAGTCATCCCGCGTCACAATCTTACCGGCGCCGGGTGACACGGACCCTCCCGTCTGAATCGACGGCAACGCTCAAAGAGGCGGCGTCGCCCGCGGTTGTACCGCGCTCCGCATGAACCCGATCCCAGGACAAGGCCGCCAAGTCCCGGGCGGTAGCGGATCCAGCTGCGCCGTTGATCGTACCGTCGGCGCTTGTCGTGCAGATCACGGAGCAACCGGAAGACACAAGCGCCTCCATCATACCACGGACCGTCCGACAGAGCCGGTCCAGTGGCTCCAGGGTCATTCCGGCGGAACGAGAGACCGTCTCCACGACGATCCACACGGTGCTCGCAGAAATCGTCGAAGTGCCGTTCAAAGATGGTGTGGAGTTCATTCCGGCCGATGCGCACGTGCCGCTGCTGCCGAACCAGAGCCTGGCCGGCGCGCTGTGCTTCAAGAATCTGCGTGTGGTTTCCAACGACTACGTGGTGCAGTTCAAGAATCGGCTGTTCCAGATCCAGCGGCAGAAACGACGCCGGCTCATGAGTCCAGGCACCCCTATCGAAGTGCACACGTGGCTTGATGACTCACTGCACTGCTTCACCACCGACGGGCACAAACTCCTCGTTGAGGAGATATCCGAGAGACCCAGGAAGAACTATGAAGACGCCCTCTCAGCATAGCGAATGGGAACATTTTAATCAATTTTTGACACATTGAATAAAAAATATTGACAAAAGCATATTATCTTGCTAAGACCGTCACCGGATTATCTAAGAATATCTTTACACCGGGAGTAAACACCATGCACCGTTCCGTGAGCCGATTGTATCGGGTCTTTGTCATATTCGTAATAGTTCTTATCGCGTCTTGTGAGTTGGTGACCGGGAGCGATGACGATGCCTCTTCTCCCCCTCCTTCGTACCGGTTTGAGTACTTTGAAACACCATATGATCCTGCCACACGCATCGCAAACTTTTCATTACTCGAACTTATCAACGATACCGACGAGTCTTTATCCGAGGGGTACATATGGATAACGATTTCGATCGATGACGTGGGCGGTAACGAGGATGACCAGATCGCAATCCCGCTTGTGTTGACCAACGGCATCTCCGCAGGAGAGACGATCCCCATCCGTTTTGACTTCACGGAGGTTTACTTCAATCCGGCGGCGTCCGGATCGTTTCGTATCGCGGCGGTCTTCACCCCCACGATACCGACAAGCGGCTTCCTATCGGACGTTGCACTGGCAACTACAGTTGGACCCGCGTTTGACGTCGACGCGATTGCGTTATCGGCCGGGGCGCTGTACAGCGATGGGCCGATCGATAGTGCCGACATCGCGATCGACGGCGATCGACTCTATATCGCCTATAGTGGTCCGGGCCGTAGCGCGGTCGCCCTGGTAGACGTGACCGATCCGACCGCACCTGAGGTTCTCACCGAAGACGTGCGTGACGGCTCCGAACGGAGCCCGTACAATGTCACGGAGATCCTGTTGAGCGGCGACACCTTGTACGTGGGCACCGATCGATCCTTCAGCACACCCGACACGCACCTTTCGGTCTACGACGTCTCGAACCCGAATGCGCTCCCCGCCCCGACCGAGCACACGTTGCTACGAGAAGCCGGTTCCAGTGCGCTGCTCTTCGGTGCCGATGAGTTAGCGATCAACGACACGGGTGACCGTCTCTATGTCCTTTCCCACCAAGGTTTCTATACGGACTTGTACGTCTATGATACCGCCGCTTTGAGCGCAAACGCGTTGGAGTCTATCGCAGGCGTCTACGATCGCAATTCGGACATCGTATTCGTACCAAACACCCCCGATTTTCTGATTCTTACGGAGCGGTCCGACGCGATCGGGAGCGATCACTACGTCGCGATCAACCTCGCCGACGACACGATCACGGTTTCGGATCAGACGGAGGTTGAATTGACGAACGCCGCCGGCCAATACATTTCCCGCTTCGGTACGCAGGCGGTTGTGGTAGACGATTTGTTCACCAGTTTGGACTCTGCGTCGTTGCTCAATATCGCCGATCCGACCGCCCCGGTCGTCTTGGATACGTGGGAGATGAGTGGGGAACCGCTGTTCACCGGCAATTATGTGTACGCCGATCGCGGACAGGTTCGTGCAATCACGAATCCGGATGTCGTTGCGGGTAGCTACGCGTTCGGATTTCCGTCGTTCAACTCGCTGGCGATAGCTGTAGACGGCGACCGTGTGTATGTGGTGCACGGCGTTGCACTCGATGCAACCCCAAGTTTGCCGGCCGCAGGTGCGCTCTTACTGTCGATACTCGATCGCTCAGATTTCGAAGCCGGTGCGATAACGGTCGACCGTGTTTTCAACACGGTCGTGACGTCTCAAACACCGTCGTTGCGCCGCATCGATATGACGCAAGCTGGTCCGCACCGTACGTTCACTCCTTCATTTGCACGATAGAGAAGTATCGTTCATCGCGGGCGACATAGCATCGTGTACAGTTTGTACGACAAGGAAACGTTGTGGGCTGCCGCCGATGTGAGCAGCCCACAATCGCATTTGTCAGGGATGTCCGAACCGAAGAGATGCGTCATGCCGGAAGAGTCCGCGAGATAGTCGGACCGTAGCACGCGACGCTTCCACGAGATCGGGCGTAACGTCCGACCTACGTCTCCAATCGCACGGCAACTGCGATCGCACCGTCCCTCTCCACCCCGCGATGTATCGGCCGACAATCAGGTGCTGCACGGTCCGGCCGGGCCGAGCCCGCACAGAACAGATCGCAAGCTTGACCCAACTACCCGGACGTTTGCAAGACCCTTGCAAGGGAGGTAGGCGTTAATACACGGAGAACCAGCTCAAGTTGACCGTTTTCGACGTCTCATCGAACTCCAAGAGAAAAGCGCCGTTGCCGACCGACTCCATGAACCCGACATCATAGACGCCGTTGTTGTTCAGGGAAGTGTGTGCGTTTGCCGCCGTACACCATCCCCATACCGCTCTTTCTTCTCCTATTGACGCGCAGCTCCCTCCGGCAGCCCCAGACCGGCCGAAAATCGGCCTGCAAAACGCGATCGTTGCCGTGTTTTCGCGAAATCTCGCCACTGATCGGCGGGTTTGCGGCTCCGCTCCGGGATTGGTTTTCCCCCGGAACGGCTTTACCACGCGGTAGCGGGCGACTCCATGACCGAGTAGTCAAGGTACTCGCGCGCAACGAGCAGCGCCGCGCCGATGAGATAGCCGCTATCATCGAGTTCGCGGTAGTGCAGAGCAAACTCGGTGCGCGGTTCGACGTGCTTCCGTATCGATTCCTCGAGAAACGGAACCCACACATCGCCGTCGGCTCCGAACTGCCCGACAACAAAGACGTTGCGCACGTTGAGCACGAGCACGAGAGTCGCGATCGCCTGTCCCAGGAGCTCGGCCGACTCCGACAACAGCCCGACCGCGACTTCCGAGCCCTCCGCGGCGTCACGGAAGAGCGTCGAAAACGCCGAATCGGTACGGTTCGCAGACACCGCGTCTCCGCACCGGACCGCATACTCCTGGGTAAGGGCGTGCTCGTTGACAACCGTTTCAATACACCCCGACTTGCCGCAGCGGCAGCGCGTCGTGTTGCCGGGAATCGTTATGTGCCCAATCTCTCCGGCGAGGCCCTGTTCACCACGGAGCAGTTCACCGTTGACCACGTATCCGGCGCCGATGCCGTTTCGAACACTTACAACGACGAAAGACTGCTGGAGTGTGGTGTGCTCCTTGTAGAGGGTGTAGGCGCGAATATTGTTCTCGACGCGCGTGGGGAGATCAAACCGCGCCGAAAGCCTCCCGCCGAGCGCGTCGAAAATCGTCGCACCTTCCTCGGTCAGCCAGGTCGGCATTCCGATCCCGATACCATCGAGCGGACCAAATCCGTTCGATGCTGCGGCTTGATTGGCTTCGGATACGAGGCGCGCCACAAACCCCTCGATATCATCCAACGACGACGCCCGGGGCGTCTCGGCCCGGGAAGACCACAGGATCTCGTTGCGGAGATTGGTCAGGGCAAAGCGGGTGGTCCGGTATTCGATATCGAGGCCGAGAAAGACGGGCGCGCGCCGGCCGAGGTCGTAGACGTAGGAGTTTTTTCCGGACACGATCTCGCGGTCGGAGGTCCCGATGCGTGTGAGCACCTCGACAGAATCGAGCCGATTGACGAACTTGACGGCGGTGGCCCAGCCGATACCTCCCCGCTCGGCGAGTTGCCGTTTTGTCAGGGGACCGTGCTGGACGATTAGGGAAAGTATTTTTTTTCCGTTTGCCGATATTGTCCGAATCGAATCCACTACACAAAACTCTGCCGGTCCCCGGCAGATCTGACAACCTCAGCGAATACCAGCTCGAGATACGCGCGATATCCTTGCCACCGTTGGTCCGCCGCCAACCTCGAATACATCACCTGGACCGCCTCGTGAACGACCTCGTCGTGACCGGGTGCAATAGCGAGATTGTCTAGGCGTCCGGCTTCGATGTCAACCGCGTCAACCCGGTACAGCTCTGAGATCGGGTCGCAAATGTTAAACGAGAAGAGATACCATTGCGTGTCGCGCGCTTGAAATACCGTGGCCACCGCGGGGTTGGGGACGACGTGGACCCACGTTTCGGCAAGAATCGGTTTTTCCTGCGGGCGCTCGCGGCCGGCCACGGTGTTCTGGAGCGGTACCCCGTCGAGCCGGTCAAAGATATCGGCGCCGGCGAGGGAGAGTATCGTAGGAGCGATGTCAATGAGGCTCACCGGCGTGTCGCAGCTCTCCCGAGGAAAATACGCGCGGCCGGCCACCGACGGTTTTATTACCAGCGGCGAACGCAGCACCTGCGGACTCAGGTATGCGCCTTTGTCGATCAACGCCAAATTGCCGTTCATCTCACCGTGGTCGGCGGCGTAAACGATGGTGGTCTGGTCGTACAGGCGGTTGTTTCGCAGGTAGTTGACCAAATGGTCGATCGCGCGGTCTATCAGCTCGTACTGTAGCAAGTTTGCCACGCGGTACTCGGTAATCGTCTCGGCGTCGCGACAACCCCAGTTTTTTCGATACAACTGATATACGCGCGGCTCCCTGCGCCGATCGCGAGACCCGTTCTCGAGCAGGTCCGAGACGCCGTACGGCTCCGGAAGCTGGGCACGGATTTGCCGTTCACGCCCCTCGAAGCCACCGGGAATCGCAAAAGGCTGATGTGGACCAAAGAAGTCGAGTTGCAGGTAAAAAGGCTGGTCGGCGGAGCGACGAGACTCGAGCGCCGCGATCGCGCGTTCGACCAGAAACCACGGATAGGTCCCTTCGATCGGGAACGGCTCACCATTCTGGGGAGCGATGTATCCGCCGTAGAAGTTTCCGCGTCCCGTTCCACTCGCCGCGGTCCCGTAGATTTCACGCGAAAAGGTGATCGGCTTGAGGCCGAGTCCCGCCAGGTAGGAGATATACGCATCGTCGTCAAACCAGGGCGGAGACCATCTGTCCCAGGGCGAGTCGTTTTCGGAAAACGCGTCAAGGAACTTGTTTCGCCCGACGTGGCACTTGCCGACGTGACGGGTGTGGTACCCGTTCGCGAGCAGGTATTCGGGAAAGATCGTGTCGCTTTCACGCAGGTGGACCGCGTGACCGTCGTGGCCGCGCTCATCGTTGCCGGTGAGGTAGGCGTGACGCCCAGTCAGGTACGCCGCGCGTGACGGCGAGCAAATCGGCGCGGTCGCGAAGCAATTCGAAAAGGTGACTCCGTCGCCGGCGAGCGCATCGAGCGCCGGCGTCTGCCGGACGGGACGATAACTTCCGTCCTGCCAGAACTCGGGCGGTACCATGTCCGTGGTAACAAACACGATGTTGTCGCGCGCGCCGTGATCGTGGCTCCGGTACGGGGCGCGCCCCGTGAGTTGATTCACAAAGCGGGTCTGACTCATCTCATCCCTACCCTTTCACCGCCCCGGCGGTTAGCCCCTCGACGAGGTAGCGTTGGAACAGAAAAAACAGGACAAACATTGGGACGGTGCCAAATACGGCGACCGTCGTGACCTGCCCCCAGTCGTAGGAGACCTCTCCCAAATACCTGAGCGAGATGCCGACACTCAGGGTCCGGAGTTTGTCCGAACTGATCAGGGTCAACCCGAAGAGAAAATCGTTCCACGCCAGCATAAAGGAGTACAGGCCTGCCGCCAGAAGTCCCGGCTTTGCCAATGGCAGGGCGATTCGCGTCAGCACCGTAAGGCGAGAGGCCCCGTCAACGAAGGCGGAGTCCTCGATCGACTTCGGGAGTTCGTCAAAGAATCCTTTTAACATCCAAGTGGTAAACGGGATAGTGGTCGCGGTCAACACGAGTATCAAACCCGTATGGGTGTTCAGCATCGACACGCGCAGGTAGAGCGTGTAGAGCGCAATCACGATTCCAACCACTGGAAACATCTGCGTCGAAAGCAGGCCGAACGAAATCACGGCGGTGATCCTGGTCGGATAACGGGAGATCGAGTACCCGGCGAGGGTCGCCGCGATCAGATTAACCAGGGTCGTGATCGACGCGACAATGAAGTTGTTCCACAGGTAACGGACAAAATAGCCGTCCTCCAGGGTCCGTGCGTAGTGATCGAGATAGAGTGAATCGGGGAAGAAGCGCGGCGGGATGCGGTAGATCTCGATGTTCGGTTTGAAGGAGGTCACGAGCATCCAGTAGAGTGGGAACAACATCAACGCGATAAACGCGACCAGTGTGGCGTAGTACAGCGCGTGGCGTACCGATCTGTATGAGTCGCCTACCGCCATCGATTAGTACTCCCTCGTGCGAACGAGCCGGGTGAAGAGGACCGAAAAGACAAGAACGGTCACGAGCCATACGGTCGCCACCGCCGACCCGCGCCCGAAGTTCAGATTGACAAAGGATTGTTTGTAACTCAGTACAGCCAGCGTTTCGGTGGCGTCAATCGGACCGCCTCCTGTCATCGTCCACACCAGAGGAAACTGCCGAAAACTCTGAATGACCGACATAAGAATGACCACCCGAATGACGTTTCGGAGGAGCGGGATGGTGATCGAAAACACGCGACGGGAAAATCCGGCGCCGTCGATCATCGCCGACTCGTACAGTTCGACGGGGATGCTCTGTAGCCCCGCGAGCACGACGATAAACACAAAGGGAAACTGTCGCCAGAACGACGCGACCATCACCGAGGGTAAGGCCCATTGGATGCTCGCGAGCCAGGAAATCGGCTGCTCGATCATTCCGACGCGGCGCAATAGAAAATTGGCCACACCGTACTGCGGCTGGAGGATCCACATCCACAGGAGCGCCGCGATCATCGTCGGCGTCACCCAGGGTAGCAGCACCACACTGCGGAGAAGCCGCTGCCCGGGAATCCTTTGATTGAGCGCAATCGCCATCGCGACGGCGGCAACGATCAGCGCGGTGACTACCCCGATCACAAAGAGAAGCGTGATCCGCCACGAGTTCCACAATTCGCCCGTCTCAATCAGATAGACAAAATTCGCAAAGTTGTTCCAGGACACCCCGTCCTGGTTCCGTCGGAGCGTGTAATCCACGAATCCCATCGCGACGGACTGAGCTACGGGAAGAAAAATAAGCGCCCCGACGATCAGACTCGCCGGAAGGATCAGCGCCAGACCAAAAAACTCGTCCCGGACGCGCAACCGCGTGACCACCGTGTGACCTCCCTTGTGCGGGTGAGAAAAGGACGCGCACCTGACGGCGCGCGTCCCATCATTGTACTACAGATCTGCCCGACCGACGCGTCGGGCCCGGTGCAACCTACAGTTCGCGATCGGCCCACGCGCGCGCAGCGGCGGTTGCCTCCGCGGGATCGGAACCACCGATCGTTACCATCTGGGCGATCTTGGTGAGTTCCAGGAACAGGTCGGTCATTTTTGGATGCTTCGGAACGGCAGTGATCACACCGGGTGCTCCGGCGGCGATCGGCGCCACGATCGACTCCTGTAATTCGGGCATGTCCCCGAGCGAACTCCGCGCCAACAGAAACGGCAGACTCTCCATGTACGCGGCGAGTTGCTCACGCGAGGTGACGTACTCGATAAAGGTGGCCGCCGCTTCCGGGTGCTCGGCATCGGCTGGGATCGTCAGGAGGTGCCCCTCCAGCGTGCTGCGCGGCGGTGAGTTTTCCGTACCAAAAGGCAGCGCGATGCGGGCGTAGTCGGCCGCGTCCGGGTTAATTGCCATCACACCGTTCATTCCCCACGTTTGGTCGATGTAAATCCCCAGGCGGCCGATCGCGAAGAGGTTCCTGAGGTCCTTCAGGAGCGCGCCTTCCGGATTTAATCGCTCGGCGTGGAGTGTTTTCAAAAACGCAAGCGCCTCTCGATTACCGGCGCCGTCAATGATCAGGTTTCCCTGTTCGTCCCAGACTCCCCCGCCGAAACTCATCAGCATCGTCAGGACCGCACCACCGCTGACCGGCACCGAACCGGTAGTCATGCCGAGGCCGTAGATCCGATTTTCCTCGCTGTCGGAGAGCGCCGATATGGCTCGCGCGGCTTCAAGCGCCTCTTCGTAGGTGGTCGGCGGGGCGTCGGGATCGAGTCCGGCCTGCTCGAACAGGTCGGCATTGTAGTAGACCACAAAGGGTCCGTAGAACCACGGTGCCGCGTAGAGTTCGTCATTGTACAGGAGGTCGGAACGAATCTCCGGGTAGATGTCGGCGATGTACGCCTCGGAGAGGAGCCCGGTTACGGGCTGAAAAAAGCCACTGTTGGCAAAATCAGGCAACCACGGGCGCGCCGTCTGCACGACGTCGGGCGGGTTCCCGGCCGCGGCCTGGATCAGTACCTGCTCGCGCAACTGGCCGTAGGGGAAGCCGACCCACTCGATCTCAATGCCGGGGTTGTCGGTTTCGAAGTCGTTTTTGAGCGCCTCGAAATAGGGCACCGTTCCCGATTCCTGCACCGCCCACGTCGCGACCCGGATCGTAAACGGGGACCCCTCGCCGCCGACAGATGCCGCGTTACCCTCCTGCCGTCCACCCGCAAGCACGATCCCAATCGTCGCCAACAGGAAAACCATTGTCACTATTACTCTGCGCATTTGACGCTCCTCCTTTCGAATCGCGAAATCCAACATTAGGTATGGCCCGCAAATATCGTACCACGACTTTAGCACGGCCACCGGGGGCTGTCAACGAAAAAAATCCACCCCATCAGGGTGATGGTGTCGGGGTGTGCCGTACGGCGGGGCGGTCTACAGGTCCAGTTCGTGGTCAAACACGATGGACTGACCCGACGGTACGCCCGGGGCGTTGTGGATCCGTGGCGACGCACCTTCGACCTCACGAATCCGCCGCAGAAGCCGCTCTTTTAACCGATCGGCTACCGCGCGGTACGCGGTGGCCCCGGCAAGATTGCGGAGTTCGTAGGGGTCGTGTTCCAGATCGTAGAGGTCGGTTTCGATGTAGGTGTCGGCGTCGGCGTCCTCGACGGCGCCATCGGCCGGCGAGCCAAACCCCTGTTTTCGTTCGGCGGCGACGATGTATTTCCATCTCCTCGTTCGGATCGCGCGCCCGACTGAGCTTTCGGAGATCTGGACAAAGATGTAGTCACGCCAGTCGTCGGTGCGCCGCGACACCAGGGGAACGAGCGATGTACCCTCCATCGAACCGGGAACGGGAATACCCGCAGCGTCGAGAAGGGTCGGTGGGATGTCCACCAGGCTGACGAGGTTGGTCACTCTCCCGCCCCTTTCAAACCCGGGACCGCTCGCCATGCACGGAACCCGAATCGAGGCCTCGTGGCCGCTACGCTTGTCGAAACCGATGCGGGTGTGAAAGTGGCACCCGTGGTCGGAGAGGTAGATGATGATCGTATTGTCGAGGATTCCGAGGCTGTAGGTCGCGTCGACGATCCGGCCCAACGCCTCGTCGAGCCGCTTTATCGCGCCGTAGTACCCGGGCAGTTGACGCGGGGCGGAGCC
>JANQHT010000033.1 GCA_028282545.1 Spirochaetales bacterium | reverse complement strand
AGCCGCCGCCGGGATCGATCGGCTGTCGACGGAAAGTGTCGCCCTGGTGGTGCCGGCGGAGGATGAAGAAGCAGACTCGGAAGAGGAAACCTCCCTTGTCTCCCGGGCGGAACCGACGGTTCAGCCGCCACCGGGCAACAACAACCTGCTGCAACGAGCCCTGAACCTCTTCGATTGACACGGCCCGTTCCATTCCTTAATGTCACGTACGTACGTAAAACCATCCAGGAGGCAGTATGAAAATCGCAATTAACGGCTTCGGCCGCATCGGACGCAACGTTTTTAAGATCGCCCTCGAAAAGGGAGTGGAAGTCGTCGGTATCAACGACCTTACCGACACAAAGACGCTTGCGCACCTTCTAAAATACGACTCGACCCAGGGACAGTACCCGGGAACCGTCTCATACGACGACGAAAACATCATCGTTGACGGAACCAGGTACAAAATCTGCTCGGAGCGCTCGCCGAAGTCGATTCCCTGGGGCGCCGCTCCGGACGTCGTTATCGAATCGACCGGTATCTTCCGTTCCCGCGAAGGAGCCAAGGGTGGATACGGCGATCACCTCGTCAACGAGCAGTACCCCGCCAAGAAGGTGATCCTCACGGTCCCGGCAAAGGACACGATCGACAACATGATCGTGCTGGGCGTAAACGAGGAGCAGCTTCGTGACACGGACACCTGCGTCTCCAACGCCAGCTGCACGACTAACTGCCTGGCCCCGGTAGCCAAGGTCCTGAACGACGAGTTCGGCATCGAGCGCGGCCTGATGACCACGGTCCACAGTTACACGAACGATCAGAACACGCTTGACGGGCCGCACTCCGACCTCCGCCGCGCCCGGAGCGCCGCGATTTCGATTATTCCCACCACTACCGGCGCCGCCCGGGCGGTAGGCAAAGTGCTTCCCGATCTCGCGGGAAAACTCGACGGTACGGCCATGCGCGTTCCCACGCCTACCGGTTCCATTGTCGATCTCGTGGCTATCCTGAAGCGGGAAGTGACCACGGAAGAGGTCAACGCTGCGATGAAGAGAGCCGCCGAAGGGCCGATGAAGGGTATCCTCCAGTACACTGAAGACCCGATTGTCTCGGTTGACGTCATACACAATGAGCACTCCTCGATCTTTGACGCGCTTTCGACGATGGTCGTAGGCAACATGGTCAAGATCTTCTCGTGGTATGACAACGAGTGGGGCTACTCCGCGCGCGTTGTCGACTTGGCACAGCGCCTCGTGTAAGAGGACTCGCATGGCACTCAAAACGCTCAAGGATATCGACGTTGCGGGGAAGCGCGTACTCATGCGCGCCGATTTTAACGTTCCCATCAAGGATGGGAGCATCACGGACGACACGCGCATTCGTGCGGCGCTTCCGACGATCGAGAAGATACTCGCTGCGGAAGGGGCATCGCTCATCCTGATGAGTCACCTGGGGCGTCCAAAGGGAGAACGAAAACCGGAGTTCACCCTCGCACCGGTCGCCGCGCGCCTGGGAGATCTCCTGGGCCGCACCGTTGCGATGGCACCCGATTGCGTGGGCCCTGAGGTGAGTGACCGTGCAAAGAGCCTCAAGGGCGGTGATGTCCTCCTGCTCGAGAACGTTCGATTTCACGGCGCAGAGACACAGAACGATCCCGGTTTTGCCGAGCAGCTTGCTTCCCTGGGTGACGTATTTGTGAACGACGCCTTCGGGACCGCTCATCGTGCACACGCCTCCACAGAGGGGGTGACGCGTCACCTCCCGTCGTGTGCGGGCCTCCTTATCGAGAAGGAGATTGCCTTTTTCGAACCGGTTCTCAAAAGCCCGGACAAGCCGATGGTCGCCGTGATCGGCGGCGCCAAGGTTTCGAGTAAGATCGCGGTCCTGGAGAGTCTGCTGCCCAACTGCGCCGCCATGATCATCGGCGGTGGGATGGCCTACACCTTCCTCAAGGTGAAGGGGCACGGCATCGGGAAGAGCTTGGTCGAACCCGATTACGAAGAGACGGCTCGTAATTTTCTCGCCGCCGCCGCGGACAAATCGGTCGACATCATCCTTCCCGAAGACCACCTGGGCGCGTCGGAATTTTCTGAGGAGGCGCCGCCCGTGGCGATTGATACGGTTGACGTTCCGGAAGACCTGATGGGTCTCGACATCGGGCCCCGAACGACGGCGCGTTGCCTCGAGGCGATTGGCACGGCACAAACGATCGTCTGGAACGGTCCCATGGGTGTGTTCGAGTTCTCGAAATTTGCCGAGGGCACCCGCGCCGTGGCGGAGGCAATCGCCGGCTCCGGTGCCACCACGGTAGTCGGCGGTGGTGATTCGGTTGCCGCTGCAAATTCTTTTGGACTGGCCCACAAGATGAGCCACGTATCGACCGGCGGCGGCGCGTCGCTCGAGTTCCTCGAGGGGAAAGAGCTGCCCGGCATCGTCGCTCTGATGGAGGAGTAGATCGTGAGAATCCCGTATATCGCCGGAAACTGGAAGATGCACAAGACGCGCGCTGAAGCGCGCTCTCTGGCTGAAACGCTGGTACGGGACCTTGCCGACGTGGGACACACGGTCATGGTAGCGCCCCCGTTTACCGCGATTGAAACGGTAGCCGCGGTCGTGTCCGGCACCAACATCCTGGTGGGAGCGCAGAACGCCTCTTCCGCCCTCGAAGGGGCACACACCGGTGAGGTTTCCCCGTTGATGCTCAAGGATCTCGGCGTTTCGGTGGTGATCCTGGGGCATTCGGAACGACGACACACGTACGGCGAAACGGATCAACTCATAAACGCGAAGGTCGCGACGGCACTCGGTGAGTCCCTAAACGTCATTCTCTGCGTCGGCGAGACGCTGGAGGAACGGGAAGCGGGACGTGTCGACGACGTGGTACGAACCCAGCTTGAAGGGGGACTGGCCGGAGTCGATCGCAGTGCGCTCCAGCGCATTGTCATCGCCTACGAACCGGTCTGGGCGATCGGCACCGGCAAAACCGCGACGCCTCAAGACGCCGATGCGGTCCACGGGGCGATTCGAACCCGGATCGCCGCAATGTATGACGAAAGGGCCGCCGATGAACTGATCATCCAGTACGGCGGCTCCGTGAAACCCGGCAACGTCCGGGATCTCATGGCGATGGAAAATATCGACGGCGCCCTGGTGGGCGGTGCATCGCTCAAGGCCGAGACCTTTGTGCCCATCGTCAAATTTAACGCCTAGGCACGCGGGACAGGAAAAACGGAATGGGATTTGTAGGTATTCTTCTTTTGGTATTATTCGTGATCAGCGCCATCCTCATGGTACTGGTTGTCCTCGTCCAAGACGAGGCCGGCGAAGGTCTTGGGGGCCTCTTCGGCGGGGGCGCGAACGCCCAGATCGGGAACCGGAGCGGCAATATTCTGACCCGGATCACGAGTATTCTGGGGACGGTTTTTTTGCTGAGTTCATTCGGCCTGGCCTGGCTCAATCGCACCCCGGATAGCGGTGACGTCGAAGCGGCGGCTCGCCGCCTGGAGGCGGAGTCGGGTGAGTCCGTCGAATGGTGGGTCGACGACGCTGAGTAGAGAATGCGCACCGCGGTAGTATTCTTCGGAGGAAAGTCACGCGATTCCGTCCGTGACGTTGCGCAGGCGATTGCCGACGGGATTTCCGCTCAGGGTCATACCTGTGACCTGATCGACGGCGAGCGGGATGTCAACTCCCGGCTGACCGGCTACGGATACGTCGTGCTTGGAACTCAGTCCGTATCGCTCTTCGGCGGGCGAATACCGGCTTCCGTCGCCGAGTTCCTCGGCCGCGCAGGCATAGTAAGCGGCCGGAAAAGCTTCGCCTTTGTCGTTCGCACACCCTTTGGATCCGCGAAGGCGCTTGGACGACTCATGAAATCGATGGAACACGAGGGCATGTTCCTCAGGTTCTCCGAAGTGATCCGCAGTACCCAGGAAGCCACCGCGATCGCCCGGCGCCTCAAAATCGACGCGTGACCGATTTCTACGCGGTTCTCGGAATATCCCGCGAGGCGTCGGCCCGGGACGTCAAGGACGCTTACAGGCGCCGCGTCAAGGAAGTCCACCCGGATCTTAACCAGGACGATCCCCGTAGCGCCGACAGAGTCAAAGCCGTGGTTCGTGCATACGAGGTCCTGGGGAATCCAGACCGTCGCGAGTGGTACGACCGAACTCGATCAGCGCGACAGGGCCTCGACGATTCCTTTGATTACGCCGCCTTCCTTCGGGCCCGTACCGATGATTCCGAGTCCCAGGCCAAGCTCGTATTCTACGATCTGCTCCACGACAATCCGACCGAGGCGCTGCACGTATACAACGCATTGGTGGGAACCCGTGACGTGGAACTTGCCCGGTATCTTGGTCGCGAGGATTTTATGGATTGCGCCTTTCTTCTGGCGGAAGAGTACGAAGAGCGGAGCCAGTTTCACCGCGCCTTTGACCTCTTGGCGGCAATTGTGGCGTTTGAGAACGAGAAGCCGTACTTCAGGCACTTCATGCACGAAGTCTACGATCGTTTGCGGCGTCTGGTGTGCCAGGAGATGCCCCACGCGTACAACGGAGAGATCGTCCTGGGCTGCATAGCGAAGATGGTTGCCCTTGGAATACCGCGCAAGGATGAGGCGCTCTGCTACCGAACCGCCGCGGAAGTCCACCTCCGACAGGGGAATCGTCGTCGCGCGGCGCACTATCTCGGACTCGCAATGGACATTGATCCACGAATCACCGGCACCACCAAGCTCCGGCGCGATCTCGGATTTTTTTCCGTCACGTGATAGGGTAGCAGGACGATGAAACGATCCTTCCTGTTGGCCGCACTGTTGGCATCAGCCACCTGTGCGACGGCCCAGCTTCTGGATACGACTATTGCAACCGTTGACCTCGAGGAGTTCGTTCCAATTACCACCCGCATGGTCCGCCCCGAAATTGAACGGCGGGAGGGTATCCTCGGGCGCACCATGACCCAAAACGAACGCCGCGCCGTTCTCGACGAGTTTATCGATGACGAGCTTTTGACCCAGGCGGCGACGCGCGAGGGGTACACCATTTCCCGGTCGGACGTGGAAGAGCTGCTGGCACGAGAACGGATGAGCCTCGGGCAGAACGTGAGCGAGGCGCAATATCGTACCTTCATTCAACAGCAGACGGGCCTCTCCTGGGAGGCGTACCGGACGGAGGTGGAAAAGCGGCTCCTCCAGGAGCGTTTTGTAGTCGCGGAATCGCAGGATCTGGTCGCCACGATCGCCGGTCCCACCGAACGGGACGTTCGCCGGTTCTACGAGGAAAACGCCGTCGAGTTTGTACGCCCCGCCATGGTCAGGTTTGACCACCTCTTCTTCGATACCCGGGGGCGTCCCTCGGACGAACAGGTTACCATCCGCAGACGCGCCAACACCATCGCGGGCAACATTCGCGGCGGACGAACGACCTTCGATGCTGAACTCACCGGCGCCCTGGATGACGTGACGCTCGGGGGCGGTGACTTCGGCTACCTGGTCCTGACCGATCCGCTCGCTCGCGAGCAGCTCGGTTCCGCCTTTATGGAAACCCTCTTTTTCGACCTGCAACCGGGCGAGGTCAGTGGGGTTATCTCCAGTTCACTGGGATACCACATCGTACGTATCCGGGACCGGCGCGCGCCGAAACTCCTGGAGCCGGCGGACCCCGTCCTCCCGGGTGAGTCCGTCACCGTGCGGCAGGAGATCGAAAACGCTCTCTTCGCACAGGAGCAACAGCGCGTATTCCAGCAGGCGGCCCGGCGCGCGCTCTCCGAACTCAGGCAAACCGCGGACATCAACATCGATGCCGATCGGCTGACGTGGTAATGCTCGCCCGGCACCGCGCCCGCAGAATCGCCGTTCAGGCGCTGTACAGCCGGGAGATCAACGACGTTCCACTGGACGAACTATTGGCGTTTTCATGGATAACCGGGGAGGACGCCGCGGGGGCGGACCTCGAGTTCGCCCGTCTGTTGGTAAGCGGCACAATCGAAGCGGCAGACACGGTTGACACGCTAATCCGGGAACACCTTCAACACTGGGACCTGGAGCGCACGGCCCTGGTAGAACGGTCAATTCTTCGCGTAGCGGTCTATTCACTGCGGTTTCAGCGAGACATCCCGCCCCAGGTGACGATTGACGAAGCGGTGGAACTGGCGAAGTCTCTCGCATCCGATGATTCGTATCGGTTTGTGAACGGCGTACTGGACGCGATCAACCGTACAATTGAAACGAGCGACAATGGCGCTTAGGGACACGACGGATGGGCGGGCGCGTCGTCCGTGGCTGCTGCTCGCTTCCGGCGCAGTCGTTGCGGTGGCAACCGTTGTGTTTATCGGTGTCGCAATCGGCGCAATCCGTCACCGGACCGTGATCAACCGCGTGTTTGACCGCATTGAACTCCTGGTACGCGCCGACCGGGTTGGTGCGGAACTCGACGAGGCGCTTATCGACGCAACGACCCACGCCAGAGGCGCGGCCGAATGGGTCCACATTCTCCGGTTTGCCTGGGAAAAGGGCTCGTCACCGGCCGTCGTTGTGCGCGTTGCCGAATCAGCCTACGAGCGGCACCCGAACAATGAGCTCTTTCACCACGTCCTCCGGTACATGTACGCTTCCACCGGGCGTACCGAGGAAGCTGCCGCAATGGTACCCCTCGAATCACCGGGAGATCTCAACGCGGAACTGACCTTTCTCTCCGGGGGCGTTCATGACACTACGCCGCTCTCCGAACTCCTTGCCGGCGCCGCCCGGGGCGACGCCCGGGCAACGGTGGCGCTGGGTAGCGCATATGGTGACCCCCGCCTCCTCGAAAACGGTGCCGTTCTGGCCGCCTTCGCCGGAGACCGCGCAACCGTCGACACCGCACGCGTTTCACTCGAGGACCTCTCCGTTCAGACGGAGACGGACCCGCGTCTCGCGATTATCCTGGCCGCCTGGACCGGAGACGATGACCGGCTCTTTTCTCAGTTTCAACGTTTGGAACCGCGCGCCGCGGTAGATCCCGACGTCCTGCTCATGCAGGGTGACGCGTACGTTCGGCAAAGACAACTGGAATTGGCCGACGCCGTATATCGTGATCTCATCGCCACGGCCCCGAGTTACAGCGCGATCCCCTATCTAAACCGTTCCTTGATCCTGGCCGCCCGGGGAGATGCGGAAGGCGCCCTGGCCGCTACCGTTCGCGGTTACGAGGTCTTCCCATCGGATCCGCGCCTGTTGATTCGGCACGTTGTGGATCTGCGGAGGTTGGGACGCGGTGATGAGGCGGTCAAGGTCCTCCAGGAAGTGGATTTTTCTGCGATCCACACCGGCCTGCACGACGTAGAGCGGCACTACGCGCATCACCTCTGGCTCCTATCCCACGCATTGAGCGCCGTTCGGGGACCGGCCGAACGCTTCGAGACCGAGCTCTGGCGCTACCTCAACCGATATCCCGAAGCACACGAAGTCGCTGCGTTCCTTCTTGCCTATCTACGCTTCAGGAACGACGACGCGGGTATTCGTGATCTTCTCTCGAGGTACGGGGAATCCGAGGCACCCTGGGCGGTCGGTTTCGCGGCGGTGGAAGCTGCCCGGAACGGCGATTATGAACGGGCCGACGCGCTCTTTTTGGCGTTGACACGCCAAACGCCGCCGTGGGAAGAGTACTACAACGCCGCGCTCTTCGCGGCTCGCCATTACCCGGAAACCGAACGCGACGAGCGGGTAGACGAGATCGTTCGCCTTGTCCAGCGCGGGGAGTTGTCGGACGCTTCCCGGGCTCGGTTTGTCATGCTCCGCGCAGAGATGGCGCGCCTGTCGGGCTTTTCGGACCGGGCGGCAGACCTCGTCTGGCGAGCGATCGAACTTGATCCGGCCGCGGAAGGGTACCGCACCTACCTATTCTTGGTTGCAGGCGAGTAGGCAAGAGTGCTACGTTTTTCGCGATGATCCGCCTCAAAAGTCCTTCCCAAATTGCCGGCATACGGAGATCGTGCTCGCTCCTGGCATCCGTCATGGAAGAGCTGGAACACCTGGTAGAGCCGGGTGTCACCACGCGTGTCCTCGATGCTCGGGCGCGCGAAATGATCGGTGACAACGGCGGGCGCCCGGCGTTCCTCGGATACCACGGGTTTCCAGGAGCCCTCTGTGTCTCTGTGAACGAAGAGGTTATTCACGGATTCCCGTCCGATCGGGTGCTCCTGAATGGCGACGTCGTCAGTATCGATTGCGGCATCGCGAAAGAGGGATATTTCAGTGACAGCGCCATTACCGTAGGCGTTGGAACCGTCTCTTCACAGGTAGATCAGCTCTTGAAGCGAACCTACGAAGCGCTCTGGAACGGCATAGCCGCCGCAACCGCGGGGCGTCGGGTGAACGACATATCCCGTTCGGTGTTCCGGACCGTTGAACCCCACGGCTACGGCATCGTACGCCCCTATTGCGGTCACGGTGTAGGGCTTGAACTCCACGAGGATCCCCAGGTGCCCAACTATGTCGGCCGCGGTCCCAATCCGAGGTTGAAACCGGGCATGGTCATTGCGATAGAACCGATGGTGAACCTTGGCGGAGACGCGGTGGAACTCCTCGATGATGACTGGACCGTTGTCACACGGGATCGATCCGTCTCGGCCCATTTCGAACACACGGTCGTTATCTTGAAGGAATCTACGGAAGTGCTCACCCGCCGTGCGGGAGAGCGCGTCTTTGCGGAGGCTCAGCAGATATGAAACGCACTTTTGGAATGATTGGCCTGGCAACGGTGACGCTCCTGTGGGGGTGTTCGACGCAGGGTGAACCGGTACGGGAACCCCAAGAACAGCGCGTGGTGGTGTCCGTTGATCCGCAGACGCTCCAGGAGAGTTTCCGGCAGGTCGCCGCGGCCTCGCTGCCGAGCGTCGTACGCATTGACGTCGAACAGGTCCGCCGGCAGGTGACACCCGAAGGCGGCGACGTGCCGTGGTTCGATTTTTTCTTTGGCCCTCCCGACGAGGACGGAGACAGCGAGCGTGAGTTTCGGACGCAGGGCCTCGGATCGGGTGTCATCGTGGAAGAGCGCGACGGCGTATTCTACGTACTCACCAACGCCCACGTGTTGGGCGACGCGGAGAGTGTGAACGTCACGCTCGATGACGGGACTTCGTACAACGCGGAGATCGTCGGCAGCGACGAGCGGAAGGACCTCGCCTTGGTGGCCTTCGAAACGGAAGACGACATGGTCGTCGCGACGCTCGGCGATTCCGACACGCTCTTTGTCGGAGACTGGGTGCTGGCGATCGGGAGTCCTTTCGGGTTCCAGTCAACCGTGACCGCCGGAATCGTAAGCGCCCTTGGCCGCAGGGGAGGGCCCGACGGGAATATCAGCGATTTTATCCAGACCGATGCGGCGATCAACCGCGGGAATAGCGGTGGGGCCCTGGTCAACTTGAACGGGGAGGTCGTAGGTATCAACACGTGGATATCGTCCCAAACGGGTGGTAGTGTTGGCCTCGGCTTTTCGATTCCTATCAACAACGCCAAACGAGCGATCGATGATTTTATTTCCACCGGCACCGTCAGGTACGGATGGCTGGGGGTCAGCATACGTCCGGCCAGCCCCGATACCGCCCAGGCGCTTGATCTTCCCAACCGCCGGGGCGCCCTGGTACACCACGTCTTTCAGGGCTCACCCGCGGACGTGGGAGGGCTTTTGCCCGGCGATTTTATCCGCGCCGTCAACGACGAACAGGTCGACAGTTCAGATGCGGTGGTCCTCGCGGTTGGTGAACTGCCCGTGGGCGAACGGGCCGCCTTCGAGGTAATACGCTACGGCGAAGAGATCACGGTGGACGTGACGATTGCGGAACGAATGAGCGAACGAGAGATATCGCAGCAAAACTTCTCTCTGTGGCCCGGTTTCAGCGTGTACCCTCTGACGGAGGATATCCGCAAGGACCTGGATTTAAGTCGGCGGATCAAGGGAGTTCTCGTTGCTACCGTAGAAGCGCGCACACCCGCCACCGATGCGGGCATCCAGGTGGGCGATGTTGTGACCGCGGTAAACGGGGTGGCGGTAGAGGAGATGATTGAGTTCTATCACAGGCTGAACGCGGTCGACGGTAATCGGGAGATCACGCTGGTTCGGGACGGCGACGAGCGAATCGTAACGGTCGAGGAGTAGTTCCGTGGGAAAAGAGTTCGTCGACTACGACCACGTTCGTGACACCGCCATAAAACTGGCGCACCGGATCTATACCGACGGGTTTGTTCCCGACGTGATCTACGTCAGTCTCCGTGGCGGGGCGTACATGGGCAACGTAATCAGCGAGTTCTTTAAGCTTGTCCGTCGTGACCAGCGACCCGTCTTCTACGCGGCCGTGGTCGCGCGCTCCTACACGGACGTTCAAAAACGCAGCCGGGTAATGGTCGATGGATGGACATACGGTCCCGAGTATCTGCGATCGGGAGACAAGGTTCTGATTGTGGACGATATTTTCGACACCGGCAGAACGATCAATCACTTGGTTGGTATCATCGGCGAGAAGGGGATCCCCCGGGCGGATATCAAGATAGCCGTGCACGACTACAAGATACGTACCTACGTGGACGACCAACCCGCGGTGCAACCGGATTATTTCGGGCGGAAATTCGTTCTTTCCGGACCCGAGGATGAACGCTGGATCCACTACCTGAGCCACGAACTGGTCGGCCTGAGCAAATCGGAGATCGAAGCGCAATATACGGACCCCGAGGTGCGTGATATTTTGCGACAACTCGTCTAACATAGGCGGTATGAACGCTCCACGGTTGGTCGCGCTCATTCTCATCTTTGTCCTGGCGCCGGCCTTTGTCTTCGCTGAGGAATCGTTCCTCCTACCCGCGGAAGGTACGTACACCGACACGGTACGGCTAACGTCGTCGCAACCGGGTTGGTCCTACAGGTTCCTCAAGT
>JANQHT010000122.1 GCA_028282545.1 Spirochaetales bacterium | reverse complement strand
CACCCCATTTCAATCCGTCGGGACGGCATCGTCTCGGCGAAACTCCTTTGAGAACCTCGATTCAGAGGCAGCGGCTTTTCTTCACCGTCTCCCACGCCGTCTGGACCTCCTGGAAGCGCTTTGTGGCGTACTGGACAAACTCCTCCGGCATCCCCTGACCGATTACGGTGTCGGGATGGTACTCCTGGACGAGGCGCCGGTAGGTGTCCCGCACTTCGCCATCGCTCGCATCGGGCGAAACACCCAGCACCGCGTAGGCCTGGTCCGGATCGCCGGCGTACCGCTTCTTTAATTGCTCGACGTCAAGGGCGGAGAAGCCGAGCGTGCGTCCGATCGACGCGATCATCGCTTCCTCCGCCGGGTGTACCGTGCCGTCGGCGGCGGCTATGCGAAAGAGCATGTCCATCAGGCTGGTACGCAGTTGCTGCCGCCCACGTGTCGCATCCGCGAACTGGCGCGCAAAATCTTCGACCGTGAAACGTGAGTTCTTCGCCTCGTTGAACACCTTGATCGCGAATTCCCGCTCCTTCCCGGAGAGGTCCATCTCACCCAGAAACTGGACGAGCATATCACCCTCGTCCCGCGTTACCGCCCCATCCGCTTTGGCGAGCTTACCGAGGATCGAAAAGAGCGCCAGGAAAAAGGTAGCCTGCCGCTCCTCCTCCTCGCTCCGACGGGGTGGTGGCGGAGCCTGCTGCGCACCGCTCCACTGCGGCGGCGGTTGATACGATACGCGCCGCCCCGATGCGGCACGCCCCGAACCCTTGTCAAACAGGTGGTGGCCTATGGCCCCACCCGCAATGGCACCGAGGGGACCTCCAATCATGAGTCCCACGGTACCGCCCACCATCTTTCCGAACCAGCTCATAGGCTACGCCGACTCCTCTTGAATCCGTTCTGCAACGACGTTTCCCGAGATCATGCTCATCGTCGTTCCCGTTCCGGGCACCGTGTACTGCCCGGCAAAGTACAGGTTCTTTACCTTTTTCGATCGGTTGGGCTTCCGAAACCAAGCGGTCTGGAAGAGCGTTTGCCCTAACCCAAAGGCGTTTCCCTTGTACGCGTTGTAGTCCCGCCGGAAGTCGTCCAGGGAGAAGCTCTTCTGGTAGATCAGGTGATCCCGGAGCGACTCGCCGCTGAGCGCCTCGATTCGCTCCAGCGCATTGTCGAGGTAGTACCGGCGACGGTCGGCGGAATCCTCCAGCCCCGGCGCAACTGGCACGAGCAGGAAAACCGCCTCGTGTCCCTCCGGTGCACAGGTACGATCGGTGACGGAAGGGATGTGGAGGTAGAAAAGCGGCCTCTCGATCCACCGGGGGCGGCGGTAGACGGCGTCGAAATGTTCGTCCCAGTCCGAATCAAAAAAGAACGTGTGGTGCGCGAGCGATTCCAGACGCCGGTTGAACCCCAGGTAGAAGTTGACCACCGACGGCGCCAGGGAAGCACGATCCCAGCTCCTACCCGGGATCGAACGGAAACGCTCCGGGAGGAGTTGCATCTCCACAAACGGATAGTCGGCGTTGGCAACTACCACGTCCGCGGGGAACTCCACCTCTCCCTCCTGCGATTGCGCGCGCACGGCGTGAACCCGTTCGCCGGTAAACGCAAATCCGGTGACCTCGTGGGAAAAGCGAAATGTAACGCCTTGGTTCTCCGCCACCCGCTGCATGGCACGAACGACGCGTGCAAATCCACCCTGCGGATACCACGTCCCCAGGGAGAAATCGATGTGGTTCATGAGCGTGTACATCGCCGGTGTACTTCGCGCGTCGCTTCCCAGGAAGACAACCGGGAACTCAAGGACCTTGCGGAGGTACGGATGTGCGAAGGTCCTCCTCAACATACCGCCGTAGCTCGAGAAGATGCTCAAGGTCGGAAGATTGCGAACCGTCGTGGCGTTCACGAAATCGAAGATCGAAGAGAAGTTGCGATAGATATAGTGGCGCATCGCGAAATCGTACTTGCGCCGCGCCTGATCGAGATAGCGCTCCAGGCGATCCCCGGCTCCCGCTTCGTACGACTCAAAGACCTCCCTGGCCGCTGATAGGTCCGCCGGCATCGTGAGCCGGTTGCGCGACTCTCCGGGGGTGGAGTCGCCGAAAAATACCGTGTACGACGGGTCCACACGCGAAACGTCGTAGTAGTCGGCGCGATCTTCGCCGAAATCGCGGAACCAGCGGTCGTGTTCGCCGGGCATCCAGTACCAGCTGGGGCCCATGTCAAAGCGGAAGCCGTTCTCCGTTAGGTCGCGGGCGCGGCCGCCCACCCATCCGTTCTTCTCGACACAGGTGACATCGTACCCGGCACGCGCCAAGTACGCGGCAGCCGATACGCCGCCGAAGCCCGCCCCCACAACTACGGCACGTTTCAAGAAGATACCTCTGCGTACAGGAAGGGGATGAGGCTGCCTTCCGTTTCGCTCAGACACTCCGGCGTGAATTCCGCTTTCATCGACTCGCCCCGGGCTACCGCCTCGTCTATGTACGCCTTGTAGTCGGGTTCCACGTCCCGTTCCTCTACCTCGCCACGGAGGGCGGCGGCGATGCCCAGCGGTTCCGGGGTCTGTTCAAACGTCGCGTGGGTCCACCCACCACCCCGCTCGTCGAACCGGTAGAGCGTCAGATAGTAGAGGCCGAACTCCGCAACGGTCTCGATAGCTCGACAGACAAACTCGAACTCGTCCTCTTCTATGAGGTAATGAAAATTCACCCGTACCCAGCCGGGTTTGAGCCCGTTCCGCCCTTCACGAATAAACTGGCGATAGATCTCAGACTTGGTGATATCGATCTCGAGGAGACGGTGTCCGTAGGGGCCCGCACAGGAACAGCCGGCCCGGGCCTGGATCCCAAAGAGGTCGTTCATCAGTCGCACCACAAAGCGCGGATGAAGATAGCCGCGATCGGTCCGGACGTTGAACGAGAATATCGCCAGCCGTTCATCGGCGGGGGCATCGCCCATGATCTCGATGTTCTCGTTCCCGGAGAAGCGCTCGAGTGCGCGCGCCATCAGTTCACGTTCCCGCGATTCGATGCGATCGATACCGAGGTGGTGTTGAAGGTCGAGTGATAGGGCCGCCCGAATCGCCTGCAGAATGCCAGGCGTTCCCGGCTTCTCTCGCTCCTCGATATCGGCCACGTAGTCCTGCGTCTGGGCGTTCACGTAGGAAACGGTGCCGCCGCCGCTCTCCGACGGGGGCAGATCGGCCCGGTACACCTCTCGCCGGACAATCAGGACCCCGGAGGACCCGGGACCGCCCAGGTACTTGTGGGGCGAGAAAAAGATGCCGTCGTAGTACGCATCGCCGTCGCGTTGCATGTCTATTTCCACGTAGGGAGCGCTGGCGCTGAAATCGAAGAAGACGCGCCCCCCGGCGGCGTGGACGATCCGTGCCACCGCATAGGTGTCCGTCTTGATCCCCGATACGTTTGAAGCGGCCGAGAAGGATCCGATCTTTTCCCTGCCCGCGTAGGCGGGGTCACTTAGACGGCGACGCAGGTCTTCCAGGTCAAGGTGCCCCCGAGAGTCCAGATCGATCTCAACGACCTCACAGATGCCTTCGCGCCAGGAAATCTCGTTCGAGTGGTGCTCGTAGGGACCCACGAAGACAACGGGCGCCCGCTCTCGCATCTGCTCTGCGATGCGCGCAGTCAAGACCGAATCGATGCGGTCCCGGGTGGCCGGCGGGATATAGATACCGAGCATCTCCTGGAGCCGGTTGATCGCGCCGGTCGCGCCGGAACCAACGGTCACGATGATGTGGGTGTCGTCGGCGTGAACGTGGCGCTTGATGATCTGTTCGGCCTCGGCCAGGCGGCGGCTCGTCACCGAGCCGGTATCGTCGTCCTCGGTGTGCGTATTGGCGTAGGTACGAAGCAGGTGGGACATGTACTGTTCCACCGATCGCAGGCCGCGGCCGGAGGCGGTAAAATCCGCGTACGTCAGTGTGCGGGGACCAAAGGGTGTATGCAGCGCAGCGCGGCGTCCGATGATCTGCGATCGGACGATCTCCCAGTTTCGACTCATAGGCTGATGATATTCGTTCAGCGTCTATTCGTCCACGCTCACTAGCGTGGGGCGCAGCTACGCGAGTTCGAGCCAGGCGATCGTGTACGGTGGCAGTGTTACCGTGAACACCCGCTCCCGGGCGGAAACTTCTATATCGCTCAGGAGATCGGTCCCGCCGTGTATGACTTTGAGTTCGGGAATATCGACCTCAAACCGGATGCGCTGCTCCGCGGGAGCCACGTTGTGCGCTACCAGCACCCATCGCTGACCTGCCAGGTCGGCACGAACAAAGCTCACAACCGCGTCGTTGTCGTTCTTGACCTGTCGAATGAGTCCGCCCGGGTGGAAGGCGGGATGTGACAGACGCACCAGGAGCATTCGTTTCATCCGGTCAAAGACCGCGTGGGTCAGTGAATTGGTGTCGGCCAATTTTTCCCGGAGATCTTCCAGCATAACGCGACCACGGTTCAATTCCCGGGGATTCCCCGTCTCGTAGTAGTAGTCGAAGTCGTTCATCACCGCGAAGACCGTTGTCAGGTAGTAGAAGGGTATCCCGGGGAGGGCAAGCGCCATTCCCAGGGCCGACACGATGCGGTCGGGATCCTTGTCAAAGAGGCTCCCGTAGGCCGACGCCGCTTCGTACACGATGTTCCGTGCGTTTCCCTCCGCGTCGGTGATCCGCTTGAAGTTCATGAAGCGCGGTTTCTCGCCGTGTTTCGCCTCGAATCGTTCAATGTAGCCGGCCGCCATGTGTTCGGGGTCGGTGTCCGGCAGGGCGGATCGGCGTTCAATCTCTTCGTAACCGTGACTGGTGAAGTACTCGGCCACCTGGTTGATCTGATCCTCCGACAGCAGAGCCTCCCCTTCCTCGCTCTTCGGTGCACGGCAGGGATTCATGGAGGACGAATCGTGCGTCACTCCGCACACGACCGCCCAGGCGGTTCGGTTCCCGGGAGGCGCGAAGAACTCCACGTTGTTCTGGAAGGCGCGGGCGTCGCCGTTGATGTGCGCGTGCGGGATCAATCCGCAGGGCGCAAAGTTGTAGGCCATCTGCGCCTTGAGCTCGGTCTCAGACGAGAGGTAGCGTCTGCTGTCCGCGAGGGGTTCCATACTCTCCGCAAGGAGAATCGACGCGGGGTTGGCCAAGTCCGAGGCAAGCCGAAAGAGCTGGACCAGCGCGTGCGTCCGGGGATGGTGGGCGCAGTCCGTACCCCACTCCTTCCAGAGGTAGGGTATCGCGTCCAGGCGGACCACCGTTGCCCCCTGGATAAAATAGAACAGCAGAATCTCCGCCATCTTCAGAAAGACAAAGGGAACCGCAAAATTGACATCCGCCTGGTGGTCGCTGAAGGTCATGTAGACCCAGCGGGTGCTGCCGTCGGGCCGCTTCACGGGAATGAGGGGGTTGTGCGGGCGCGGCCTGTAGATCTTCGGCAGGTGGTTCTTCTCGAACGCGGCAACGACTCTCTCGTCGTCAAAACCGATGAAAAAATCGCGGTATTCGGGATCGTCCGATAGGTACGCCTTGAACCAGGGAGCGTCGATGGAGAGGTGATTCGCCACGAAATCCACCGCAACCAAGCTCTCCTCTCGGAGCGCCCGCACGTCGTCCCAGTCGCCCATCTTTGGATTGACCGAGAAGGGATCGGCCACATCGAATCCACCGTCCCGATAGGGCGACTCGTAGATGGGAAGCAGGTGCATCGTGGTCTCGGAAAAGACCTCCTCCGGCAGATACTCCGCGACAAAATCGCGCAAAGCACGGAGCGGCGTGGTCCCGGGATCTCTCGATCGAATGTGGTCGCCGTAGCAGATAAACACGAGTTGCTTCTCGGACCAGATCTCACCGCCTTCGTCGGCATGCGCTTCGATACGCTCCTGCGCCGCCTTGACGAGTTCGAGGAAGTCCCGCTTGATGGGCTTAGCGTCCTCGTTCTCCCAGATAAACGCGATGAGCTGGTCGAGCAACTCTTCCTGCTCCGTGGTGATCTGGACCTCGTCGACCTCTCGTACCGTGGGTCGCGCAAGAAAACGCTCGTCAAACCGGTATGCCATTGTTCGTGCCTCCTTCTACGAGAACAGGGAAGAAACGCGCCGGGTGCACCTTCAGAACTCCTCGGCTCCCGAGATCACTTCCCGAAAGAAGTAGTAACTGTCTTTGGGTACGCGCCGATTTGATACGTAGTCGGTGAAAACGAGGCCAAAGCGCCGCGTGTACCCAAAGGCCCACTCGAAATTGTCCAGCAAGGTCCACGCAAAGTACCCGCGGAGGTCGACACCGGCGTCCATTGCGTCCAGCATGGCGGTGAAATGGTCGCGCATATAGGCGATTCGACGCGGGTCGCGTACCGCCGTTCCGGAGGGGTCCAGTTCGTCGGGAAGAGCGATACCGTTCTCCGTGATGTAGAGGGGCCATCGGCGATCGGTGATTTCCCCGACCCACAAGAGGTGGCGGTAGAGTCCGCGCGGCGTGATCGGCCATTCCATCTCGGTCGTGTCGTGATACGACCGGGCGACGCGCGATTTCTCCGGGGTGGGATCATCCGGGTCATAGGCGATCACCGGCTCGTGGTAGTAGTTGAGACCGAGGAAATCGATCGGCGCCGCTATCGTATCGCGGTCACCGTGCTCAACGGGAAAGGGAAGGTCCGGATAGCGGTCCTGGACAGCTTCCGGATAGTCCAACCCGAGGATCGGGTTCAAAAAGAGCAGACTGTGCATCTCCGTCGCGCGCCGGGCCGCCGAGACATCCTCGCTTCGACGCGTCGCCGGGCGCGGGCTCTCCAGATTCATGGTGATCCCGATTGGAGCGGTGAGACCGCTATCGCGGTAGCGCTCCACCGCCAGGCCGTGCGCGAGCATCAGGTGATGGGTAGCGCGAAAGGCATCTCCCGGGTCGCGGCGGCCCGGCGCGTGATGACCGTCGAAGTAGCCGTGGAAGGCGCTGCACCACGGTTCGTTCAGGGTGATCCACATATCGACCGAGTCGCCCAGTTCGCGATAACACACCTCCGCGTACTCCGCGAACCGCAGCGCCGTGTCGCGCACGGGCCAGCCGCCGGCATCCTCGAATCGCTGCGGCAGGTCCCAGTGATAGAGCGTCGCCGCGGCCTTGATGCCCGCGGCGTGGAGCGCGTCGATAAGACGCCGGTAGTAGTCGATACCCTTCTGGTTCACGGCGCCGGAGGCGTCGGGGATGATTCGCGGCCAGGCGATGCTGAAGCGATAGGCGCCGAGCGCGATCTGACGCATCAGTTCAACGTCCTCTTCGTATCTATGGTACTGGTCGGTTGCGACGTCACCGGTGTGCCCGTGCAACACGTTGCCGGGGGTGTGCGAGAAGGTGTCCCAGATACTGGGAGTTCGCCCGTCAGCACTCGCGGCGCCCTCCACCTGATAGCTAGCAGTTGCCGTTCCCCAAAGGAACGACTCGGGAAAAGTTCGTCCAGCGGTCATCGAATTATACTCCTTCTTTTGGACCAGATTGTACTACACTTGGCACTATGAGCAACCACGCGGCCACCGTATTTGAGCGACTCCTGTGGAAGAACGGCGACCATCCGCCCCTGGGCGGGGTTCCCTTTTCCGAATTGCGCGGCACCCCGATCCGCGACGCCCTGCGTCTTTTTGCATCACGCCTGGTCGGGGCGGATTCCAACGCGGACGAAGCCGCCCTGCGCAGCAACGCGGGAGCGGCGTTTCTCCTCGACGGGGTAGAGAGAATCCAGCGGGAAATGGCCGAGGCCTCCGGTGAACTCGCGGCGGCGGCCGCGACGTTGTCGCGGCAACCGGCGGAGTGGGACGAAGCGACGCGACGCGCCACGTGGTCGCTCTTCTTCCCGGAGGGAGCTGCGCTCGAGGCGAATCGTACCGTGGAGACCAACCGCCTCCGGGAACACCGGAGAGTAACGATTGAGTCGGTCGCCCCCGATCCGATATCCGATCCGATCACGGAGATGGTGTTTACCTCGAACGTGTTGATCACCGTCCCCGCCGGGGAGAACGATCTCGACGCCGTCTCTCCAGAGGAGCTTCGGGAGCGCATCCGAGCGACCATGGGTGAAACGCAGCTCTACTACTACGACCACCCGATCCACATAGGCGTGCCGCCGGCAAACAACGAGGCGATCTACGGTCTCCGCGGCCTGGACGAGGCGGTGGCGTTTGAAAAGGATCGGGCCGATCTCCCGTCGGATGCGCGCGCAACAGTCATCCTGAGCCTGTCGGTCACACACGAGGGACTCCACCGGAGTGCCCGCGAATACCTTCACGGAGAACTGGTTCGCTCGGGACCGTTTGACAACCTCCAGGTCTACCTCTTCACCGAGTTGGAGTGCCGGCAGATCGTGAAGAACGTGCTGCAGCCCTTTCTGGGTGCAGACGCCGTTGCGGGTATCCTAAACGTCTTCGGCGTAGACGGAGAGTACGGTCGACACTACACCTTCCTCAAGGCAATCGCGGCGATCTGGTCGGTATTCGTCGATCGGGATGTAAAAGGTACCTTCAAGATCGATCTGGACCAAGTCTTTCCGCAGGCGGAACTGGTGGCGGAAACGGGGAAGAGTGCCTTCGAACACTTCCGCCAGCCCCTCTGGGGTGCTCGGGCCCTGGACGACCAGGGTACCCCTGTCGACCTGGGAATGATCGCGGGCGCACTGGTAAACGAAAAGGACATCCACCGGGGACTCTTCACGCCGGACGTTCCCTTGCCGGATGAGATTCCCGCCGGCGAGGCAACCGTGTTCTACAACAAGCTTCCCATGGCACTGAGTACCGAAGCGGAGATGATGACCCGGTACGACACAGACCCCAACGGCCAGGACACCGCGCTTCAGCGATACCACGTGACGGGTGGAACGAACGGCATCCTCGTCCGACATCTCCGGGCCCACCGTCCCTTTACGCCGGGGTTTATTGGTCGCGCCGAAGACCAGGCGTTCCTTCTCTCCGTGCTCTATCGAGGCGACCCGCCCTACCTGAGGTATCTCCACGCTCCGGGATTGATCATGCGGCACGACAAGGAGGCCTTTGCGGGCGAATCGATTCGGGCCGCCCGGGCCGGGCGTTTTGTCGGCGATCTGGCGCGTACGTTCTACTTCACCACGTACGCCAGGGCGCTTCCCTGGGGAGTTGATCGAACAAAAACGCAGATAGACCCCTTCACCGGCTGTTTTGTCTCGCGGCGCCCCGCCACGATCATCTATCTTCGGCTGGCGCTCCACCTGGCAGAACTCGCCGCGAACGACGGGACGGAAAAAGAGGCGATGGATCTCCTGAACATTGCCGAACGGAAACTCGCTCCCCTCTTCTCCGCCGGGGAGAACTGGCTGCAGGATCGATACAACGCGGAAACGCTAGCCTGGAACCACTTCTACGATGCGCTTGAACGCGCAGAAGGCACCGATCGGGCGGCGGAGTACGCCCGGGCCGCAACGGCCGCCGGCGACATCGTGAGCGGGTGTCGCATCGGGTAGTTATGTCTCATCGTGGTCCGTTTGTTTTAAGACAAACGCACGACACCGATCTGCAATTCGCCGTGCTTCTTGAAGGAATAACTCGGCGGTCTTTTTTGACGGGATGCTTAGCTCGTCTGTTGTTGGAGAAGTCGGGTATCGAGTCTCGATATAGGTCTCGTTTATAGCTCCCAGTAATCTGATATCTATCTCTACCGAGGCGATTTTCCGGACATTCCCATACAGCATGACCAAGTCATGCGTTTTCGGAGTCTTGGCATACTTCTGTGCGAGAACAGCTTTGAGTGATTTCTCGATAGCCTGTTGAGCATGAAATGCGACAGCAGGAGTTAAGTTCGGGACGTCCATGAGCCGTTCCATGGCTCCAACATCGATACTTGCGGCATGGAGCCATTGTTCAGCCAATTTTTGCATACAGTTTTTTCCCCTTCATCACTTCCTGTACGAAGGGCCATTTATCTGACTGAAGACGCTCAAATTCACTCTTTGTATAGACAACGAGGTCGATTGGAACTTCCATACTTGTAGCCCATATTGCGTCTCTCACTGATACCTTTAAATCAAGTTTTTCCTCGAAATTTGTCGGTTCATGGTCCGGATGTATGATAACTGCGATATCAATGTCTGCGGGGTCATGGTTACCGTCGTTCGCGAGTGAACCAAAAAGGTAAATTTCTAGTGGATCAATCCGTTTGAGGTTCGAAATAATCTCTGACAACTTCGATTCAAGTTCGTCTCGCACCACTTCTCATTATACCGACAGGGTCGCAATTTAGTAAGCGAGCTGTCCGCGCTTGGTTCGGATGAGACATAACGTACGCATGAGCCGCCGGCTGCGGCGGTGAACGCAGCGAAGAAGAAGTCGGCGTCGACTGTCGGTGCGTTCCTCGGCTGCACCTGCGGTACGCACCTTAAGCCGGGAAACGCGTCTGGGCCCTCTGGGCCCGCCTGCTTGCCAAGGTGTACGAGGTCGATACGCCGGTCTGTCCAGAAGGGCGGTGCTGAGATGAGGGTGATCGCAATCATTGAGGATCCCGACGAGATCAATTGCATGCTCCGGCATCTCGTCAAGATCGGTAGATCTCCGCCCGGTTTCGACCCTGATCGTTTCAAATGATCGATTCCTCTGTCACGCTCCAAGGGAGACGTGTGTCTGTCTCCCGGCGCACACTAACCTTGAAACCGCACCGATTTGTCCCATTGGCTCGCATGCGCCTTCAAGTGGAAATGCTCGCCCTGGAGCAGCATCCGTCTCATGACCCCGCACGTTCGCCGGATCATTGCGATCCGCGCTCGGCCACTGCCACGTCGGGCCTTGAAATCCTCGTAGTCGCGCTCCCACCAGGGCGTTGCTTTGATCGTCTGGTAGATCGACTGTGTAAGGAGTGCCCGGCTGAGCTTGCGCTTTTCCCGGGTGATGTGCCCGGGACGACTCTTGCCGTCCGAGCCGCTCTTTCGATTCAGCAATAGTTCGCAACAGATCTACCTGAATCTGCAGCGCTTCAACGATCACCTCCGAGAGCCGGTGAGCACCCAGGATTGCGGAGACCGACTCTGTGCCTCTGAACAAACGCGATCGTTCGGTTGAAATCAGAGTCACCTCGATCAGTCTTGTTCCAGGAATCGGTGATAATGCGAAAGCGCATCGGGTCCAGGACGTAGCATGCGGCACCGGTAGCCTCAACACGCTCGGCCCAGTAGAAGCTGCCGCATGAAGCCTCCATCACAACCGCGTCCTCCGGACCTAATCCGGTGAGATACCCATCCATCTGACATGAGCGCGGCAACCGTGTCTCGCGCCCGCCGTGATCAAGGACCGAAACAGTCGGGTACTTCTTGTGCCGATCGATACCATGAAATCGTGTAACCACCATCTCCTCATCGAGATCTGGGACAAGACGGCGGAAACGATCTATGAACCGGCGGCACTTCGGTAATCGATTGACGCCCACTGTTGACCTTCAACCGCCGTTTTCCAGCCAGTCGCAAACACTTGTCCAAAACGGTGCGTATTGGTCCCAAAACACAAAGTTACAACCCCAATGCGGCGCTGGGTCCGAGGTGTAGGCCACCACGCGGCCCCGGCCGAACTCCGCGGTCATGAGCGCAGGGTCCCCCCTGTCGTTCCAGAAGGCAAGAATCTCGGCGTCGGGTCTTGGACGTACACGATTGTATCCGAGTACCGGCGGCATCGAACTCAAATCGATTCCCGCCAGAACCGGGTGTTTACGTGAACCGGACGTCGACTCTCCAATGTGCATACCCGTCCCCTCGCCATTTGCCGCTACCAGGTAAAACCCCTCGGTACTTTCGACCAGGTCTTCAACATCCAAACACCGACACGGGAGAATCTCTGCAAGCCGCGTTCGCCCCCAGCCGCCTTTGCCCATTTCCCCGGTAAAACTCAACCACCCGCCGAGGAATATCGCGTTGGTACCGGTATGAATCGCTTCCACGGTGAGGCGCACGCGGTCGGGAAACGTCAGTACCTTCTTCCCAAACACGTGGCGGTCAAAGAACTGCGGGTGTAGTTGGAAGTTCTTAGCTTCAACGTCTGAGAATACGATAATGTCGTATTCGCCTAACACTCGTTCGTACTCTCCCGGGGACAGTTTGTAGAACTCCCACGTTGGTACGCTTTTGATCTCGTGGCGCTCACTTGAACGAATAGCGTCGACGAGCCACTTCCCATAGTTGATCACGTCCAAGCCTTTGGGAGCGTGGTTAAACGAGGTTTCGGCATAGACTGGTCCCATTTGCACGGCCCAGTCGCCGATGTAGTACACCTTAGCCATATGGGTACAACTCCTTTGGTAGAGGATCGTCACGGTGTCTGTGCTGTCGGTTGCCGCCTATGTCACCGATCGACGGTGAACCTTTTCGGGTCGACCGCTCGCGACCGATCGATATGCCGCGTCTACGACTTCAACAGCTCGCAGCCCGTCCTCCCCGGTTACGGTTGGTGTCCGTTCATCAAGAATCGCTGCAACAAACTCATCTATCATCGCCTGATTGGCATCGCTGCCCCAGTAGTCCCATCGAAGGTGTTTCGACGCGTGTCCGTGGACGCTGACAACCTGCCGAAAGGCGTCAATGTCTACCGTGCCGCGATCGGTAATCAGTCGAAGAGCAAGACCACCCCAGGTCGGATAGTGCCGTGGGCGACTCCAACTACAATCCACCGATGCGCTCCGGCCGTCGGTGAATCGGAGCGCGACCAATCCACCGGTGTCTGATCCGGCTTCATCCCTCCAGGTGATTCGATTGTTGATGGCGTAGACCGTTTCGAACTCCGCGGTGGTGAACCAACGATAGATATCGGCAAGATGCACCGTGTGATCGGCCATCGCGCCGCCGCCGGCAAGGTCCGGATCAACGAACCATGCCCGATGTCGTTTGGGACATTGGCCCTGGTTGCGTCCGATTATTGAGGTGATAGTACCGTACCCGCCTTGGGCCAGTGTGGCGTGTGCGGTTCGTAGCGGCATATTAAAACGCATCGGGAACGCCGTCATCAGTCGTACACCGGCCGTTCGAGCCGCGGAGATAATTTCGTCGGCGTCGTCCGGGTTTGTTGCTAACGGTTTTTCGCACAACACATGCAAGCCGGCCTTGGCCGCGGCGATCGCATACCGCTTGTGGTACACGTTTTCCGAACATACGATGACCGCTTCAACGCCGCTGTCGAGAAACGACTGCCAGTCATCGAAGACTGCGGACTCATACGCTGCGCCGTACGTGTTCCGCCGTTCGGAATCCTCGTCAACAAAGCCCACGTACTCTACGGCGGGGTTGTTTCGGAGATTCCCGATATAGGCTTCGGCGTGCAGATGTGCAAAACTGACGATCCCTACTTTGAGTCGTTTCATCGCGCCACCTCCAACGGTTCAATATCTACCGGTGTTCCCGTTCGGGCCGACCTCTGTGCAGCCAAAGCGATCTGAATCGCAAGTAAACCCTCTCGACCGTCCACGGGCGGAGGGTTGCCGGTACGAAGGGCATTTCGAAACGCAAGTAGCTCAAGCGCGTAGGGATCCTCTGAGACCGGACTGGCGGCGACCGGAATATCGGGCATCTCAGCCGAATCCGAATCCCCCGCGCCAACGCGTCCAGGTCCCTCCGAACCGCTGGTTGTCGGACCTGCAGTCGTTGCTTCCGCGACCAACGGTCGTTGTATGAAGCCAATTATCGGGCTTACCGAACTTGTATCCCGAGAATCAAAGGTCAACAGAGCTTTCGAGCCGGCGATCTCAAATGAAGTGAGAAACTCCGGCTGCGGCATTCGCCAGGAACCTTCAACGTGAGATATGGCACCGGATGTGTGTGTCAACAGCGCATGCGCGTGCGGCGCCAAACGACCGCTGACGTCAGAACCTCGATCAATCGACGCAAACACGCGCTTGACATCACCGCCGACGTGTCGCGCAAAGTCCAGGTCATGAATCATGAGATCGAGAATAACACCACCTGAACGGGACTCGTCGAGATACCATGCGTTCTTGGGGGCAAATGTGCATCGAGAAAAGCGGAGAACCGCCGGGTCTCCCAGGTCACCTGAACGAACCGTACGAGCGGCGGCGGCGTACTCCGGGAAGTACCGCAATACGTGTCCTACCCCCAAGGGTACGCCTGCGTCTTCTGCGGCGCGCACCATCGACACTCCATCTTCGACGCTCAGCGCAAGGGGTTTCTCACAGAATATCGGCGTGCCCGCCGCCACCGCCGCCAGCACGTAGTCGCGGTGGGTAAACGTCGGTGAACACACATCGATCACATCGCACCGCGTGGCCATGTCGGGCACGTTATCGAACACGGATAGCCCTTCTGCGACCGCAAGTTCGGCAATTGTCGGATCGTCAAAGCGCAGCAATCCAACTACCTCTTCACCGATCGACCGCCAACCCGCCAAATGGGTACGGCCCATGAAACCCGCGCCAACCAATCCAATCTTCATACCGTCTTCCCTCTGTTAACCGTGCGTTCCCACGCAAAAGCAGATGTCGATACATCGAGCTGCCCGGCGCGCGCCGGAACTCGTGCCATTGATCGATGGTAAAGGCCCCGCTCGTTTGACGCATCGACGACGGATCAACCCGGGGGCTACTGTTTGAGCGCGCCTTTGGTAAGTCCTACTATGAGTTGTCGGGAAAAAACCAGGTAGAGCGCCAGAACCGGAATGATCGCCAGCGACAAAGCCGCCAACACAGAGTTCCAGTCGGAAACGAATTGCCCGAGAAATTCCTGAGCCCCCAGGATCACCGTCTTCGTGCGCCCACTCGGTGCGAGGATGAGCGGGAACCACAAGTCGTTCCATATCGGGATCATCGTGAACACTGCGACGGTCGCCAGCGCCGGCCGTACCACCGGGAGTACGATGCCGAAAATCCGGTATTCACTCGCACCATCGACTCGCGCTGCGTCCTTCAGGTCCCGCGGAACCTGGGCCATGAACTGTGAAAGGATGAAGATCGTGAGCGCCAGGCCCTGCGCCGTGTACACGAATATTAGTGACCACAGAGTGTTGACCAATCCGAGTGCGACCATCAGCCGCAAAATGCTCACCGTTCCGATACGGATCGGTATCATGATACCGATCGCCAGGTAAATCGACATGAACCTGTTACCCTTGAAGGTGTATTCCGACAGCGCCCAAGCTGCCATCGCTCCGAAAAATACGACAAAACCGATCGCTACCACTACAACCGTGACACTGTTCAGGTAGTAGATCGGAAAATTCGACCGAGAAAACACCGTTTCGAATCCTACCAGACTGAAGGTTTCTCGTGTCGGGAGGGCAAGCGGGGCGCTGAAAATAGCGCGTCGCGCCTTGAACGCGTTCATAAACACCAGAATCACCGGGAATGCTGCCAGTAGGACAAAGCCCAAAAGAATCAGGTGCGTGACTGCGCGTCCGATTCGTCGCCGACGGACAGATCGTACGTCATGGGCTATTTTCATCGTCGTCCCTCTACATTTCGTAGGTTTCGACCCGGCGCCGCCAGGCAAACATGTACGTCAGCACACCCGCCAGGATAATCAAGAACATCATCGTTGCTACGGTGGCCCCCATCGTGGGATTCCCCAGTTGGAGTTGATGTCCGAAGAAGACACGGAAAAAGTACGTACCGAGGATGTCCGTGGAAAAATCCGGTCCTGCGAGCGTACCTTGAGTCGTGTAGATCAGGTCAAACGCGTTGAAGTTACCGACGAACGTCAGAACGGTCACAATTCCGAGTACCGGGAGAATGAGGGGGAACTTCAGCCGCCAGAAAATCTTCCAGCCGCTTGCACCGTCCACGTACGCGGATTCGATGAGTTCATCCGGAATACCGATAAGACCGGTATAAAAGAGCATCATCGGAATGCCGTAAAACTGCCACACGGAAATGAGAGAAAGTGCCGTGAGCGCGCTCTCTCTGAGTCCCAACCAGGGCTTGAACCAATTCTCGAGCCCGAGCGCACCCAGAAACCCCTCCGCGACACCCCAGATAGGAGAGAGTATCAACTGCCAGATAAAACCAACAATGACAACCGACAACATGGTCGGCATGAAGAGTGCCGTTCGGTATGAGTTTTGCCCCCGGAGTTTTCCGGCGGTCAGCAACGAAGCCAGCAGCAAGCCAATCGGGTTTTGAACCAGCGAGTGTATGACAAAGAAATAGACGTTGTTTCCCAACGCGTTCCAGAATCCCGGTGCCCAGTTTTCGTTCGTGAGTAGGCGTCTGAAATTGGCAAAACCTACGAACTGCGTCTGGCCACCCTGGCCAACCGTCTCCTGGAGACTGAGTCCAAGAGATCCCAACAACGGATAGATGAGAAACATCGTGTAAATCGCCGTTGCGGGTAGCAGAAATACCGCGATGTATGACCGAAATCGGTTGCCGGTTACCGTCACGTTCCCTCCAACGTGCAGAAATCACGCCAATGCGGTGAGCACGAACCGCGTCACGCGTCGCGTTGAGGACGATGGCCCCCGCCGTACGCGGGGCATCGTACCGTTTCCTCAGCGATGTGCTGATTTCAGTCGTTTCGTTACCGTTGCGGCTCGTACCACTGATCGAGTCCATCCTGCGTCATTTGGCCAGCTTCCTCGGGCGTTATATCGCCGTTGATGACCTGAGCGGAGTAGTTCCATAGATCGTTTTCCAGGTTTGGTTCTCCGCGCGAGAGGATTTGATAGGAGTTGCGAATCGTGCTCTCACCGATCTGTCGCCATTGGAGGAATACTTGCGCCAGCGGATCCTCGATGGTGATGGCGTGATCGGAGAGCGAGAAGAACCCGGGAAGTTGATTGCTGTAGATCTCGGCAAACTCTTCAGTTGTCATCCATTCGAGGAAGAGACGCGCTTCTTCCGGGTGAGGCGTATCAGGGTTCATGCCCAGCGCGATGTCGGTGTGGTCGGAGATGTACAGCGTGTTCTGGCCCGCCGGGAGCGGAGGAGGAAAGGCCCCCATCTCGAAATCGGCCTGTTGGTTGAACAGTCCGATCTCCCAGGATCCCGCCGGGTAGATCGCTGCGCGCCCGAGGGTAAACATGTTTTGGGAATCGGGGTACGTCTGCGCTTCAAATCCGTTAGGCATGTATCCAGCCCAGCGCGCAAGCTGTTCCCATACGGGGATGTATTGCGGATCGGTGAACCCCTCCGATCCCTCGATCAGACCGCGCCGTCCCTCTTCACCGTTCCAATAGTTGGGGCCGATGTTCTGGAATCCCATTGTAGCTGCTTCCCACAGGTCGGCGGTGCCCATTGCCAATGGAACGTAGGTGCCCTCGTCCTTGATCGCGTCAAGCACAGCAAAGAACTCATCCACGGTTTTCGGTTCTTCCAGGTTCAGTTCATCAAAAACGTCCTTGTTGTAGATAAATCCGTGGATCACCGACGCCATCGGTACCGCGAAGGTCTCCGCGCCATCGTCCGTCTGCCAAGCGCTCTTGGCTACGTCGGAGAAATTGTCCATGCCGGGCAGATCGGTCAGATTCGCCAGATACCCTTTTTGGTACAGCGAAAGCGACGCGTCGAAGGGACGTGCGGTGATCAGGTCGCCAGCACTACCGCCTTCCAGTTTTGCGTTCAACGCGGAGTTGTACTCCGCCGGTGGGAGCGGCTGAAAGACTACTTCGATATCCGGATATTGTTCATTGAACGCGGGAATGATCACATCTTGCCAGATCGACAGGTCGTCGTTCCGCCAACTCTCAATTGTGAGGGTAATCGACGGCTCTACCGCGGCACCACCCGCTTCTTGGCCGCCCCCGGCAAATGATAGACCGGCCACTACAACAACGAGCACCAGAGAAATAATCTTTCTCATCTGAAACCTCCCTCGGTTCTATTAATTTCTCTCAGTATAGATCGACTTTGACCAATCAGCAAAGGACACCCTTACACACAGAGCAGATTATAGGAAAACCAATCTCGGGACACAACCGCGAATATGGTCATCTTTGACGAGTTTGACGAGATCTCGCGAAAAACTGGCGACGATCGCGCTTCACAGGCTGCTGGCGGAGCTTTTCCCGTCTATTTGAGGGGACAGTCGCCCGATAGGGCACATCGGAGCGTTTTTAGAACAGAATAACAAAACCATCAACGCGTCCGTCTCACCGGTAGCTATCGACAACGTTTCCTACATCCTTTCGAAAGTTCGCTCACAGAGTTACTCGGTCAGAAAAATCAAAGGACTGCGACAACTGGTTCAAATCGCGCCAATGATACAGAAGGCAATCGATTTGGCGTTGTCCCAACCCTACAAGGATTTTGAGGACAGCATTCAGTACTTCTGTGTGAGGGAAAACAAAGTTCGGTCAATAATCACAAGACGGGTCCTGCTGAAGTGGATTGCTATGTTGCTCAATGAATCTATCCTCCCCGTGAAGTAAGAAGCCAGTTTTTCCGTATATATTTAGAGCTTCCTGAACAACAGCCGACTTACGGCTTCACACTGTAGTCAGCCGGATATCACATGATTTCATGAGGAATCGAACGATATTCATAAGCA
>JANQHT010000096.1 GCA_028282545.1 Spirochaetales bacterium | reverse complement strand
TACGAGCTGGTATACGCGATCGAGGAGGAACTTGGTGTTTCTATCCCCGATGAAAAAGCCAACGAGTTTGAAACCGTCGGTGACGCGCTGGAATACCTGAAGACACAACTCAAGTAACATTTCTCGCCCGGCCTCGGCCGGGCGCTTTTTTTATGGCGATATTACGGAATCTCACGAATGTCACCGACGACGTGTCGTCGCGCAAAGTGGATCTTCGGGCATTCGAAAAACGGGCTGGAGTTCGATTCCATAGCCTCAATCTGCTGAACCAAGCCTTTTCTCACCGCTCCTTTGCGAACGAATCCACCGGCACAATCGAGAACAACGAACGCCTGGAATTCCTGGGCGACTCGGTCCTCGGTTTGGTCGTGGCGGAGTACCTCTACGAGACGTTATCCGATCGGCCCGAGGGCGATCTGGCGCGGATCAAATCGTACGTGGTTTCAGAGGAAAGCCTCGCGGAAATCGCCCACGAACTGGGCGTGGAACGTTTTGTCCTGGTGGGAAAAGGGGAGGAAAGCTCCGGCGGACGCCAAAAGAAGGCCATTCTCGCGGACGTTCTGGAGGCGATCATCGGGGCGCTCTTCCTGGACTCCGGATTCCGCGCAGCCCGTACGTTCGTTCTCCGCTGGATTCGCCCCCAGATCGAAACGGTTCTTCAAAACAAACACCGCAAAGACTACAAAACGCTCCTGCAGGAGTTTGTGCAGAAGCAGTACAAGTCGTATCCCCGGTATCATCTGGAAAAACGGACGGGTCCCGATCACGACCGAACGTTCTGGATGAACGTCTCCGTCAATGACAAGACCTTTGGACCGGGAAAGGGCAAAAACAAGAAGGAAGCGGAACAAAGCGCGGCCAGGGCAGCCTACCGCGCACTGGCGGAGAGATAGGGGCCGACTATTCCGCGCTCCCTCCCCAGGTCTCCCGTGCGAAGGCGCCGGCGATCGCAAGCAGGCGGCCCCGTTCGTTTTGCGTTGGATCGTCCAGGCACGTCTCCAGCAGTTGATGTAACAGTATCCCGATACGAGGGCCCGGCGACAGACCGATCTCCGTCATGAGATCGGTACCGGTTATTGCCAGGTCTGAGACGGTCAAGGGCTGGCCCTGACCGAGCACTTCGTCCACGCGTTTCTTCAAACTGCGGAGGTTCTCGGTCATGCGAAGTGTTGCACCCTTTCCGCAGGCATCGGCGATTCGCAGGGCGATCACGTCTTCCACGGCGTCCCGTCCCAGGCGGTGCAGGAACCGGCGAACTGCGGCGTCGCTCCATTCCGGAGAGTATCCGAACATGTGGTTGCGAACCAGGTGAACGATACGTTCCCGTTCCGCCTTCGAAAAACGATACCGGTCCAGGAAATCCTCCGCACGGCGAGCCGATACGCGATCGTGGTCGTGAAATGTCATCCGACCGTCAACTATCCGTGCGCACTCCGGCTTTCCCACATCGTGGAGGAGGGCTGCCCACCGGAGGGGAGCGTTTCCAGCGGGAACGCAATCGCACGTTGCGAGGAGGTGTTCGAAGAGGTCGTCCTCGACGTCCAGTTCCGGCGCGACTACCGGCAGCAGTCCCGTCTCCCGCATGAGCCGCCACGCGACGGAGGGACGTTCCGACTCCATGATTTTTGCGTACTCCCGGTTGAGTCGTTCCCGAGCAACCGCGAGAATCCGCTCTGCCAGCGGCAAAATCGCGGCCTGCGTCGCAGTATCCAGGTCGAACCGGAGTTGGGCGGCAAACCGGACCGCGCGGACCATCCTCAGGGCATCCTCGGCGAAGCGGATGGCGGCGTCGCCAACCGCCACGATTCGCCCCTGACTGATCGCCTCCCTTCCCTGGTAAGGATCAACAACGTCCATGGACCGGGGGTCCAGGGCGATGGCGTTCATCGTGAAGTCCCGTCGCGCCAGGTCCTCCCGGATAGAGGGGGCAAACGAAACGGTATCGGGACGGCGGGAGTCACTGTAGTCTCCGTCGGACCTGTAGGTGGTTACCTCGAACGAGTTCCCTTCGAATAGGACCGTTACCGTTCCGTGACGAATGCCCGTCGGAATCACCCGGCGAAAGATCGAGCGAACCGTGTCCGGCAGCGCATCGGTTGCAAAGTCAAAATCCTCGACGCGCTTGCCCAGGAAAAGATCGCGAACGGCCCCGCCCACGAGATAGAGTTCATGACCGTTGTCGGCAAAAGAGCGGGCAAAGCGTCGTACGGATGAAGGGATGCGCACCACAACAGAAGCGTAGTAAGTGGTACACCGGGTGTCAATAAAACAAAAAAGGCGGCCGATCGGCCGCCTTTTGTCGGGTTCCCAGGAACTACTGCAGCAGCTGCAGTACCGACTGCGTCTTCTGGTTCGCCTGAGCGAGCATGGCGGTGGAAGCCTGAACCAGGATCTGGTTCTTGGTGTAGTTCACCACCTCTGAGGCCATATCCACGTCGCGAATACGAGATTCAGCGGCCTGGATGTTTTCGGCACCCACGCTGAGACCGATCCGAGCCATGTCGAGTCGGTTCTGGTAGGCACCAAGGTCGGCGCGCTGCTTGCTCACCGCTTTCAGGGCGTTGTCGATGACTGCGATCGAAGAGTTCGCATTGTCCGGGGTCGAGATCGAGATAAAACTCGCGGTGTGCGGAAGACCTGACGGACTCTGCAAACCGAGACCCTGGGCGGTCATCGTACCGATGAAAACGCGTTCCCGCTGGTCCATGTTGGCACCGATGTGGAGCCACATGCTCGCCGTGACCACGTTCGTACCGGTGTCACGGGCAAAGCGACCAGTCAGGAGATTCATGCCGTTGAACTGAGCGTGCGACGCGATCCGGTTGATCTCATCTACGAGCTGGCTCACCTCGACTTGAATCTGCATCCGGTCTTCGGTGGTGTAAATACCGTTCGAAGCCTGGACGGCGAGTTCCCGAAGGCGCTGCAGGATGTCCTGGGTCTCCTGCAAGTACCCTTCCGTGGTCTGGATGAGCGAGATTCCGTCCGCAGCGTTCTGTTCAGCCCGCTGCAGTCCGCGAATCTGGCTGCGCATCTTCTCCGACACGGCGAGCCCCGAGGCATCGTCTCCCGCGCGGTTGATGCGCATTCCGCTCGACAGCTTCTCGATGTTCTTGTCAACAGTAATGTTGTTGAACTTCTGAGTCCGCTGAGCGAAGATCGCGCTCATGTTGTGGTTGATGATCATTCGTTCCTCCTTGAATTGATCACTTCACAGACGTCCCTGTCTGTGTCCTTTCTTAGTTTCGGTTGTTGGGGGGGGCGTCTTTAGATAGAATGACCCGTGCTCGGAATACTGGTAACCGGCGGGGAGACCCCGGATTGCGATATTGTGCTTCCGTCGGATTCGCCGTTTCTCCTCGCCGCGGCCGACTCCGGCCTCGATTTTGTAAACACTCGTGGTTGGAAGCCCGATATCATCGTGGGCGACATGGACTCGATCCGGGATCCGGCACTGATTGAACGCTATCCGGACGCCTCGATACGGGTCAGCCCCCGCGACAAGGATGAGACGGACACTGAACTCGGCCTGATCGAGCTCTGGAACCGTGGTGCGTCGCGGGTGACGATGATCGGCGGCGGCGGAGGACGCCTCGATCACCTGTTGGCGGTTGTTTCGCTCTTTGCGCGGACCCGAAGCCCGAAAACTTGGCTGACCCGTTCAGAGGTAGTAGAATGCCTTGAAGGCGCAGTTGAGGTTGGAACCACTCCGGGGGAGACGATCTCGTTCTTTCCCGTTGGTTTGCGGGTGGAAATCGATTCGTCCTCCGGTTTCCAGTGGCCGCTTGATGGTTTTTCCTGGACCAGTGGAGATTTCGGCGTCAGCAATCGTTCGGTATCAACGGAATGTCGAGTAGTAATCCGGTCGGGACGCCTCCTCATGGTACGGCACCGAGCGTCAGCTACAATCGTCCTCTCGTAAGCGCGGTCCCGGAGCTTGTTCGGGCGCTCACTGATGAAGAGCGCCGTGTTCTGCTGGATCGGATCGCGCACAGCCTGAGCATTCATGATCGTGCCGAAGAGAAGATCGTTCACGGGGAACTCAGGAAAGAACGGCGTCGTGAAATCATAGAGGCCGATTTTGCCAGCCTGTCGCTCTGGGAACGATTGTCGCTCTGGTTTCGGCGTCTCTTTTCCAGCAGCAGCGACGAGAACGTTTTTTTGTCCTTTCGCCTTCATCAGATGAAACGAACCGTCGCGACCGTCGGGAACGATCTTGTCGATTTCGACCTTCGAACGGCGGAACCACCGCTGGCGCGGGCCGTTGCCGATTTGTACGCAAAGGTGGAGCCGGTTATCCCCCTGTTCCGCATGCTCTGGAAAGGCGAGGAAACGCTGCGGCGCGTCATCGAGGCGCTGCTCGAAGCGCGCGTTCCCGAGGCAAAAGGCAAACTCAACGAGTTTGTCGGTACCCAGGAACTGCAGGACGAGTTCAAGAAGGCGGAATCGAGGGGTTATCTCAAGCAGCTGGTGCTCGACCGCATATCGACCTACGTCGAAGGTATTCATCCAGACGTGATGAAACAACTGGAAGAGGGGATTCTTCCGGCGTACTACCTTAAGGACCTCGTGCTGTACGATTTCGATGAGTTCTTTTCGATGTTCCAGGTCCCGCTTGCGTCCCTGAACCGGCCGAAGCAGCCGTCGTTCAAACGGATCGCCATTGCACGCCTCTTTCCGGCACTCGAGAGTCTTCATCTGGCACTTTACAACGCCAAACGTGTAGCAAAAACCGTCGACCTCTTTCCGGAAATACTGGAGTACTTCGTTCGCGTGCGCCGCGGAGACGAAGCGCCGGGGGACAACCTGATGGAAAACGGCGAATCAAAAGAGGCTCAGGTACTCCGGCGCACCCTCGTAGCGCTTCGCGGGCAGGTGGACGAGACCGATGAACGATTGCGTCTGGTCGAACTGATCCGATACTTCCGTAACGATCCGTACTATCGCTTTATGGCATACGTCCCGCGGCTGCGGCTCAAAGACTTTTACTACGCCAATCTCAAGATAGCCATGCTGCAGACGCTGGATGACCGTTTCCACGATTTGCGGACCGGTGTTGTCGGGCGGATGATCCAGGAGGTGTTCCCAAAACCTCTCCAGGACTTCGCCTACTACCACCCGAACGTCTCGTCGCTTATCCAGAATGCGGGGATCAATGCGGTCAAAAACTACCAGACCTTGAAGATCATCAAGAACTTCATCGACCAGATCTACACCCCGGAGCTGATGGAGTTCATGCGGATAATCGGAAGGATTATTCCGGCCCGGAGCCGGGAAGCGGTCAGCGATCTCACGATTTTTCTGGCCGGTCTGGACGACGTCCGGGAACGGCTCGGCGTGTTCGACGCGGCCTTCTCCCCGGACGCGGACGAAGGGAAGACGCTCTACCGGTACCGATTCGCTTCGGAAGGCAACACGCAGCAGCAGGCGGCCTTTCGGGCGCTCGTTGGTCAGTTGGATCGGGAGTCCAGGTCAATCATCGAGCGTTTCCAGGATCAGATGCGTGGAATTCACCAGGTTTTTGTCGCAATCAAAAACACTGCGCACGACTACCTGAATGAACGGTACGCCGCGTTCGAAACGCGGTCAAAAGGTACCAAACCCTTTGACGACAAGCTGGATCACATGATCTCCGCCGTTGGACTCTCCGGCAAGATCGTCGGCCAGATGATCGTTGTCGAGAGCAATCTCGACAGATAACGGTACGATTACTGTTCAACGCCTATCTGTGCCAGGTCGCCGAGTCCAAGAGGATCACCGCCCGTTTGAGCGACAATCGATAGATAGTCGATCAGCGCGGGATAGCGCTCCAGGATCTCACCGTACTGGTGAAAGAGCTCCATTCGACTCTGCTGCGCCGCCGCCTGGAGAGCAAATTCGGCCGCGGCGGAAAGGAGGGCCGTGCGCCGCGCCTCTTCCAGATCGCGGTACGTTTCCCGCGCCAGGGCGTACAGCGCCATATCCGGCACGTCAAACGAACGGGGAACGATTGAGACAAAAGAGAGCGCCGGAAACCGATCGACCAGCGTTCGCTCAACGTCCTCGGTCAGCCGTCCGTGAAGGTCTTCGTTGGAGAGGAGCGATGCGTCGGCGGCGATGGTCCTGATCCGCGACGCCAGTGCCACGGCGGCTTGCGATTCCACCCGGTCGAACCACTGGGCGTAGGAATCGGGCCGGAGCCCCCCGGCGGCGAGTTCCGGGAGATACTCCCTCCGTGGAACGACGATGATGTCGATGTCGAAGGCGACGCTGAAATCGGGGGAACCGTCCACAACGGTTTTGTACAGGTCCGCCGACGGGAGTTTCTCGCTCACTCGAATGGAAATCTCCCGCTGGATCACTGGAAAGGTGTGAATTTTTGCATTGCGGGGAATGAGCAGTTCCCAGCGCCAGTCGAATCGCGTTTCCGGGTTGGGAACCACGGTCCAGCCTGACGTTTTGGATTGCAGGAGGTGGGCTCCTTCGTGGTCCAGCCGCAGAGGTACATAGCCGACAACTGCCACGGCCACGGCAACGAGAAATATAAAAAGCAGCAGGATTGCGAATCGTTTCATTCCGTGTCCTTCCTGAGAATGCCTGTGAGTTGAGAGAGGCTGGTGATGACCGCGTCGGGCTTTGCCTTCACCCGGCCGTCGTCGCGGCGCTCGCGCAATGACCGCCGGTCGCCGGCGAAGAGTACCGTTCGATACCCGGCCGCGGCGGCACCTTCGACGTCATTGAGCATATCGTTGCCGATATAGACAACTCTCGACGGATCCACGTTTCCCACATCCGAAAGGAGACGTGCAAAAAGGAGCGACGACGGTTTGGCTCGGCCTTCCCGGTACGACCATAGGCAGGTGCGAAAACCAAGCTCCAAAAGTGTACAATCAAAGAGTGCTTCGATCACCAGCGGCGTATAGAACTGGGCGTTGGAAACGATAGCGAGGGTAATGCCCATGTTGCGAAGGTGGTCCACCGTTTCTTTTGCGCCGGGCATGGGCCACACCGGGTTGGTGGCGAGTTCGTATCGAAGCGCAACCTCCTCGACCTCCGCACCGTCCGGGAAGGGGAGCCGATCCATGACCGTGCGCCAGATCTGGACGATATCGACCTCCGGAACGTCGACACCGCGGGCGCGGGCGGACCGGTGGGACTCGTCGATGGCGGCGCGGAGTTCCGTCCGTATCTGCGCCGCGTCCCTACGTTGGGAGAGCCCGAAATGGCTGCAAAAGCGCTCCAGCGAACCCCGGCCGTTTTCGGCGACGGCGATCTCGCCGGCCGCGGACGTCAGGAGTGTGCCGTACACGTCGAAGGCGGCGACTCGCACATCCGGCATTGGAATCAGCAGGTCCTCCCGTTCCGTTGGGATCGGCGAGAGGCGGTGCGATTCGGACCGGACTATCTGCTGCAAATGTTGCGTGTTAGGCGCCATGGTCATATATAATGTATGGTACGCGCATGAGAAGAGCGATGCAAGGAACGGCAGCTGCCACCGGGTTGCGATGGTTTGTACGGACGCTGCTCTATGGAACCTTTATTGAACTCCTGCTCGCTTCGCTGTACGCGCTCGGGAACTTCCAGCGGTTCAGCGACACTACGCAGGGAGCCCTCGTGGAGGGACTCCGCGGCGTATCGTCGCTCGTGACCGGCGGTGTGGCCATCGCGCTTCTGGCTACCATTGTCATTGCCGTGGCGGGTCGGGAGGGGCGCCTGGCGTGGCTGCTTCCGGGAATCCTGGGCATGGGCGTTGTCAGCGTCTCGTTCCTGGTAGGTTCTACGGCGATTGCCGCATTGGCCGGTTCCGTATGATCGCCTCCCGCACACCGTAACGGCAATGGCCATCTATAGCGCCCTTCAAATTCGACGGATCGCGCAAAATGCGGAAGCGCTTTTTTCCATTTTCCGCCGTATCCGGCCAACCGATTGGATCGATCGTGCCGCGACAGACCTCGATGCCTGGGTTGGGAGAGAACTCTCACGCCTGGGCGTGTCGCCGTCTATGGCGGGGTACAATGGGTACCCTGCAAACTCGTGTATATCCGCAAACGACGTTGTCGTTCACGGGATACCGACCACCCGACCATTCGCGCGCGGTGACATATTCACACTGGACATCGCCGGCCAGGGCGGCGGGTGGATGGCGGATTCCGCCTGGACCTTCGCGATGCCCGGTGCGTCGGAACGGGCGGTGCGGACCATCCAAGCGGCATGGACGGTTCTTCGCGCGGTCGCGGGTATCGTCAGGAGCGGGATCTCGGTCCGGGAAATCGCGGAATGCGCCGAGGAAGCGGCGGGCCGAGCCGGCGCCTCCGTGGTGCCGCAGTTCGCCGGCCACGGGATCGGCCGCGAACTGCACGAAGCGCCGCAGATACCGTTCGTTACAAACGGCGCGAGCGGCCGGGGTGGATACCGGCTCGATGCAGGTGAGGTTATCAGCATCGAGCCGGTAATTACTCTCGGTGTGCCGGTGGTGGCGTGCGGAGAGGACGGGTGGGACTGCCGCACGGATGATCGTTCGCCGGCGGCGCATTTCGAGATTACCGTGGTTGCAGAGAACGACGGATGCCGGGTACTCGGGTTGGGCGGCATGCGGGGAACCGACCTACCGGCCCGACCCGTTTTCGGTTGACATTGTCCTCGCGGCCTTGGCACTATTCGCGAACAAACGCGCCATCTTAGCTCAGTTGGTAGAGCACGTGACTTGTAATCTCGGGGTCGCCCGTTCGAGTCGGGCAGATGGCTTGACAGCGTGAACCGCTCATGATAGGTTTGCGCCGCTCCAAAACACACGGGGAGTTTCCCGAGCGGTCAAAGGGGGCAGACTGTAAATCTGTTGGCTACGCCTTCGAAGGTTCGAATCCTTCACTCCCCAGATGCCCCCGGCACAGGCCGGGGGCTTTTTTTGTATGTACCGGGTATCGTAGAATACTGGCGCGATGCGTCTCTTCTGGGAGCGGGAAGGGCTCCGTTTTTTCTGCACACAGTGTTCCCACTGCTGTCGCCACGAATCGGGCTATGTATTCGTGTCACAGGACGATATTTCCTCCATTGCAACCTACCTCGACCTCGTGCCGGAAGAGGTTATCAGCCGGTACTGCGTTCACGTGCGCGCGGGTGGCGCGGCTACGGTGTCCCTTTCGGAACGGGAGAACAAGGACTGCGTCTTCTGGACGGACGGAGGGTGTTCGATCTATCCGGCGCGGCCGGTGCAGTGCCGCACCTATCCGTTCTGGCGGCCAATCGTAGCGGACGCAGAGTCCTGGAAAGGAGAAGGGCGGTCGTGTCCGGGAATCGGCGTCGGTCCACGGCGGGAGGCGGATGCGATTCGTGCGGCGATAGTCGAACGACAGGGAAACGTTCCGCTTGTCCTATCAGTCCCGGAGGCGGACCGGTGAAGTTCACGATCTGGGGTGCCAGGGGATCCCATCCGGTACCCCTGACGACCGAGGCGATTCGGAGCAAGATCGCGACCGTGATTCAACGGGTCCGTCCGGGTGACCTCGTTTCTGCTGAGTCGCGCGAGCGATTTCTCGCTTCCTTGCCGGATTGGCTCTTCGGGACCACCGGCGGCAATACCGCCTGCGCCGAAGTCGTTCTCAATGACGGATCACAGATCATCTTTGACGCCGGCACGGGTATTGTAGGTCTGGGTCAGCGGGAGATGCGCAAACCGGGGCGGCCCCGGGAGTATCACATTTTTTTTACGCACTTCCACTACGATCACATCCAGGGACTCCCGTTCTTCACGCCGGCCTACGATAGTAACGTGACGACCAACTTCTACAGCCCCAATCGGGACATTCGCTCGATTCTGTCGGATCAAATGCTGTATCCCTATTTCCCGGTCACGATGGAAGATAAGATGAGCAAAAAGCTGCGGTTCCACGTGCTGGGACGGGAGGGGGAAACGGAGCGGACCGTGCACGGTGCCAAGGTTCGGTGGCGGGAACTCAACCACCCGGGTAAAGCCTACGCGTACCGGGTGGATCACGGCGGAAAGTCGTGGTGTTACTGTACGGACGTGGAACTGCTGGAAACGGATTTTCACCGCACTCCGGAAAACGAGGCGTTTTTCGGCGGTCTGGACGTGATGATCCTCGACACGCAGTACACGCTGGACGAAGCGATCGAAAAGTATAACTGGGGCCATACGTCGTTCAGTCTTGGCGTTGATTTTGCGCTCACCTGGGGAGTACGCCGGTTGTTCCTCTTTCACCACGAACCGCAGTATCACGACCGAAAACTCCACCAGAACGAGCAGTCGGCGCGGTGGTACGCAAACCGCATTGGTGGGAACGAATTGCAGGTGCTATTGTCTACTGAGGGAGTGGAAATTGACGTGTGAGAACGTTCCCTCGGTTCTCCTGGAGCCGGAAGAGGTAGTCACGCTCTTTTCGTTTCTGGCGGGTTCAGAACGTGATCTGAACCCCGACCTGCTGCGCCTGGCGCGAAGACTGGAGAAGGCCGTATCGCGAGGAACGACGATCGAAGAGATGGGTCAGTTGCGCGGGGTCGGGAGACGGGGAAACGACTCTCGGGAATGAAATCCCGTCGACGCCGCCTGTATCTCGTCAAGCGTTTCTCTCTGGCCCTCCTGCTCATGCCCGTTCCCGCCGGAGCGATCGATTCCTCGTTATACCGCGACCCCTCTGAAACGCGCTGGTGGGGCGGCGATGCCGGGGAGGGCGTCGGTTTCGAGGCCGGTGTAATCACGGAGACGGGCACGGTTCGCGGCGGGGCAGCAGCGGCGGAAATCGCGTTCCCCCTGGAACGGGCGCTCCTCACCCTGGATGCCGCGTCGTTGCTGTATCTCCAGGAATCGCACAGGGGAGGAACCCACGTTGCGGGCCTCCTTCTGGGACGCCGGCTGGACCCGCTATGGTCGGTCGGTGTCGGCCTTCGCGGTGTCCTCGGAACGGGGGACGGTGAGGGAAGTGGTGCCGGCGCCTCCCTTGGGATCTCCCGCCGGTTGCGTCCCTACCTCGGGGACGGCGCCGGGGTGCTCGGTCTCTCGCTTCACGGAATCGGAACCTCCTATGAACCCGAGGATTGGCTCTTTTCCATGCCGGCCTTCACTCCGCGGCTGCGGTTCGAGACGTGGGAACTGGCGGGACCCGGAAATGGTTCCCTTTCGCTCGTGGTGGAGGCGGGCCTGGACGCGTTTGTCCGACCCCGCGTGGGAGTCGGGGGACGCCTCCATATTGGAAACGGTACGCGCCTTGAAGCGGGGGCATCGTATACCTCGCATCCTCTCTCGCAACCGGTAACGGGCGGTGTATTCGTACCGGTCGGCGGCGTGACGCTCGGTTCAACCGGGGCGTACGACCTCAGGGGCGGCTCCGGGATCGCTACGATCGGCCTCTGGACGGGTGAGCTTTTCGGCGATCCGTCGCCGCCGGAGGTGGAGATTTCGGCCGGGAGTGACGCCTCCCTCTCGCCCAAGGGCAACCGCGATTCCGTTCCCTTTGGGTTTGTTGCCACGGACGATCGGGCACTTGACTTCGTACGCGTTTCCTTCGTCGATAATCGGGGACAGATGGTGCGGGAGTACCGGTATGTGCCTGCGGCGCGGGAACGGGTACGGTTCGGGGATGTAGCCACGACGCTGGCTTCGCCGGTGGGAGAGCGGCAGATTCGAGAGTCCGGTTCATGGGACGGACGCGACGGTCTGGGGAACGTAGTCGCGGACGGGACGTATACGATCGTCGTTGAGGCGGTCGACAAACAGGGGAATCGGGGGCGGACGGCGGGGTTTACGGTAGAAGTCGATACATCGGCCCCAGTAGCCCCCCGGGTGGGTGCGGAAAAGGACCTCTACGGACCCGGGGAATCACCGTCCTTTCGCGTCGAGTGGGCGCGCGCATCGGGGACGATGGAGTGGGACGTGCTCCTGGAGAATGGCGCCGGTCGTACCGTCGGGACAACGACGATCACCGGCGGTGAACCGGAACGCTTGCGATGGGCGGACCTAAGCGGCACCGCCATTTCGCCCGGGCAGTTTCGGGCTGTAACGCGCGGTGTGGACGCCGCCGGGAACGTGGGCGAGCACCGGAGCGACTGGTTCGTCGTGGCGAGCGTCTCACCGACGGCGTCCCTAAAACGCCTCACCGAGTATTGGTCGCCCCGGGTAGACTCCGGCGCCGCGCAGTTTCGACTTTACCTGGAGGGAATCGCCGCCGTGGAGTCGTGGCGCGTAACCGCCCGGAAGGACGACGAGGAGTTCCAGTGGTCCGGCGTCGACGTTCCGCCGGAAGGGTTTTCGCTCGCAGGCACGCCCTTTGCAGCGGGCGTGGGGCCCGTGGAGATCGCCGGTGAAGTGGTGACGCGGGAGGGGCGGCGCCTTGCGCAGGGGCCCGTTGTGATTTGGGTCGATGACACGCCTCCGGCGCTCGCCGTGTCGCTCGATTCCCCCACTCTCCGGCATGAATCACCTGAAGTAGATCTGTTTATCGACGCAACGGACTATTGGACGTGGAGCGTTGCGGTCGTCGGAACGGACGGTGCGGAGGGGGGGCGTACAGAGGTGCAGGGGACGCTTCCCTTCCCCTTCACGTTTTACCCTGCAAAAAAAGATGGCTCGCCCCTTGCGCCCGGAGAGTACTCCCTGGTCGTCGAAGTCCGGGACCGGGCCGGCAACTCCAGCGCGGAACGCGTACCGATTCGCGTACTGCCGCCCCCCTCCGGCGTCGGGGTAGCGGTAACGCCGCGCGTTTTCAGTTATCGGAACGGTGGACGGGCGGCACTGTCGCCGGTGATGGGCGGCTTTACCGGTGACGCCGCGCGCGTCCGCCGCTACTGGTACGAAGTCTCGTCGATTGCGGGCGATACCGTTCGAAGATTCGAAGGGACCGGTTTCCCTGTGGGCGATGTCACGTGGGACGGACGCGATCGGAACGGTCGTGATGTCGAGGACGGCTCGTATCGCGTGGTGTTGTCCGTCGAAAGTGAGGACGGTCCGATCGTGGAGAGCGGGGCCGCCACAGTGGAAGTCGACTCGCGCGCTCCCCAGATCGCCGTGGATGTAACGGAACGCGTGGTTTCCCCCGATGGTGACGGTCGGTACGATAGCGTCTTCGTGGACTACCGCGTGGACGAAACGGTGGAGGCTCGCGTTCAGGTGGTTCCCTCCGCGCCGGAGGGTGGCGTTGTCGGTTCGTTCTCTCTCGGCAGAATCGGTGCCGGCAGCACCAATCGGTTTGAATGGAACGGCACCACCGGCGACAGGGGGGAGGCCGTCCCGGACGGTGCTTTTTCCTTGGCTTTTCGGATCGTGGATCGGGCTGGTAACGAAACCGTAGCGCGAACTGATCCAATCGAGGTGGCGACCAGGCCCGTCTACGCGGCGCTGGTGGCTGATAACGTAATTATTTCGCCAAATGGTGACGGAATCGCGGATACCACCACGCTTGGAGTCTTTGTACCCGAGCGCCGCGGCCTGGAGCGGTGGCGGGTGCAAATTATGGACTCCCGCAACACCCCCGTGCGGGAGTGGAGCGGAGACGCCGGCGATGTTCCGGAGCGCCTCCTGTGGCAGGGATTGGGCGATGCATCGCGGTCCGTTTCCCCAGGCGAATACCGGGCGACAATCCACGTGGAATACGACTACGGCCCCATTGCCCGCGCCGGGAGTGATGCAATCGTCGTGGACGTTGAAGCGCCGTTTGTGGCAGTTGAAACGCGGCCGGAGCGGTTTTCCCCGGACGGTGACGGCCTGGAGGACGAGTTTGAAATCCGCGTGGACGCCTCAGACGATTCCGGGTTTTCGTACTGGCATCTTGAGGTGTTCGACCGGACGGGGAGGTTCTTCCACGATGTCGGTGGACGGGGCGCACCCCCGCCGGTTATTCGGTGGTCCGGCGTGAACAACGCCGGTGAACGCGTTTTGGCGATGGAGCGATACCCCTTTGTCCTGTCCGTGGGAGACTCGGTCGGGAACGTGTCCCAAACGGAAGGCGTCGTTGCCGTGGACGTGCTTCTCATTCAGCGGGGCGACCGCTATTACATCCAGGTTCCGGGAATCACCTTTGAGCCGAACTCGCCGAATCTCGTCTCTGAACCCGGCGACGGTGCGACGATGCGGAACGCCGCGACGCTTGCACGGGTCGCCGAGATATTCGACCGATTTCCCGACTATCGCATCCAGGTAGAGGGCCATGCGGTGAATCTGTCGGGTACCGAACGGGAGGAACGGGTGGAACTCACTCCCTTGTCGCTTGAACGGGCGCGGACCGTTCGAAACACGCTGATTGCCGCGGGTGTTTCTCCGGGCCGCATAGACGCCGTGGGCCGGGGCGGCAGAGACCCGATCGTGCCGCACAACGATGTGGATAACCGGTGGAAAAACCGACGTGTCGATTTTGTTCTTCTGCGGGGTAGCAGGTGAAGTTCGACAAAGCGGTAGTCGACCAGATCAAGCAGAAAGTGGACCTTCTTGAACTGGTGGGGCGTTACGTGCGCCTCGAGAAACGGGGAGATCGGTGGTGGGGACTAAGTCCCTTCAAGAGCGAGAAGACGCCCTCCTTTACCGTCCAGCCCGACCAGGGGTTCTACTACTGTTTTGCCACGCAGCAGGGTGGTGACGCGATCCGGTTTCTCATGGAACTCGAGAAGCTCTCCTTCCCGGAAGCAGTGGAGGCGTTGGCCGAACAGACAGGTGTGCACCTTGAACGGACGTCGAAGGACCCCGCGGACAATATGCGGACGGCGCTTATCGAGATGAACGAGCGAACCACGCGGACGTTCCAGTACCTCCTGACCTCGGATCGTCGCGGCGCCAACGCGCTGGCGTATATTCGCAAGCGCGGCTTAGGGGACGAGATCCTTTCCGAGTTCCGTATCGGCTACGCTCCGGAAGAGGGGCGCTGGTTGTACCGGTTTCTGCGCAGCAAGTCCTACAGCCCGGAATTCCTTGGCCAAACGGGCCTGTTTTCGAAGACCCACCCGGAATTGTCGATCTTTCGAAACCGGGTGATCTTTCCGATCATCGATGAACGCGGCAAGGTTCGGGGATTTGGCGGTCGCGCCCTCGATCCGGAGGCGCGGGCAAAGTACATCAACAGTCCGGATACCGTGGCGTACAACAAGAAACAGACGCTCTTCGGGCTCCATCAGGCAGTTGGAGCGGCCCGAAAGCGCAACGAGATCATTCTGTGCGAAGGGTATATCGATGCGATCGCGTTGCACATCGCCGGTGCAACTCACGCCGTTGCGCCCCTGGGAACGGCCTTTACCGACGAACAGGCGCGTCTGCTCAAACGGTGGGTCGAAACGGTGGTGATACTCTTCGACGGCGACAGCGCGGGGCGGGCGGCAACGTTACGCGCCGCGACGGCCGCGGAGCGGGCAGGTTTTTCCGTTCGAAGCGTCCGCCTGCCGGCGGGAATGGACCCGGCTGATATGCTCACAGACAGGGGGCCGGGTGCACTCTTTGACGCAATTGCCGAATCGAGGCCCGCAATCGATGGTATCGTTGAGGATTCGATCGCGGAGGGTGACCCGTCTGACTCGCAGGGACGCGAGTTGATATTGCGCAAAGTCTTCCCTTATATTACTATCGCAAGTTCTGAGGTGAGGAGAGACAGTTACCTTGACACGCTCGCGGAGCGGCTAGAACTCTCGTCAGCCTCGGTGCGAAGCGACTTTATCCGGTGGAACGAAGGGAACGAACGGGCATCCGACAAGCCACAGGTTTATCAAAAGCGGCATAAACTATCTCGCGATCTACGATTGATGCTCGCTGTGGTCGAACACAGCGATGTGTTCGACTATCTGCGCACGCAGATCACGTCGGATGACCTTGAAGACAGTCGGGCCCGGCAACTGTTCCTCGTTCTTGAAGACCGGTACCGGCGCGGGGAGTTGGCAACGGAACACGTGCTTGAGTCGATTGAAGATGTCGATCTCCGCAATACCGTCCTGAGCGCTTTGGCGACCGATGAGTACCGCGGCGTGACACGGGGCGGCATCGACCAGGGGATTTATACCATCAGGTTGCGCCTGCTTTCGGAACGCGCCCGCGAACTCGAGAGACGGCTGCGTTCGGACGCGGATAGCGACGAACTGGCGATGCTGCTGCAGGAAAAGATGGCAGTGGATGGAGAAATCGTGGCCTTGAGAGAGAGGGTGAATGACGGAACTGCAGAATGACCCTGCCATACAGAAACTGATCGAATACGGGAAAGAGAAGGCTACCGTCACCTATGAAGAGGTCTACGATATCCTTCCCGATTCGATCGTCAATTCGGACAAGTTCGACGATGTGATAACGCTCCTTTCCGAGAACAACATCGAACTCAAAGAGGAAACCGACTCGGGCGATGAAAAACAATCCGATCGTGAAGAGAAACCATCCGGACCGGACCGCAAGAAACGAATCGTCGTGGGGGACAAAGACGCAGCCGTCGACGACCCGATTCGTCTCTACCTCCGTGAAATAGGGAAGGAGAGCCTTCTCACCGCCGAACAGGAAGTCGAGCTTTCGAAGGCGATGGAAGAGGGTGAGAACACGATTAAGGATGTGATTCGGGGATCCGGGATCATCATCCCCGAGTTTCAGCGCCTGGCTGAACGAACGTTTCAGCGGGAAGATCCCCGCGAACTGGGTATGTCGAAGAAGGAGATCTCCGAATACCTGGCGGAACGGCGCAGGCTGAACCAGTTCTATCGGGAATCGCTCAAGGAAATTCGAAACGACCTGAACAGCTACATCGATACAAAGATACGCGTCCGAGAAAAGGGTGGCGAAGTTCTGACGGATAAATCTCTCGCCCGGAAACGGAACGCGCTCCTGAAACGTCTCGCTCACGTCGAGATCCACCAGGACGAGATCATTCGCTTTTCCGATCTCTTCAACAAGGCCGCGAAACAGATCCACCGATATCGCCGGGAACAGGCTCGGGTGGAAAAGCGGCTTCGTGTTTCTACGCTTCGCGATCTGAGAACCTTGGGACGCGGGCTGGCGGTTGCCGCCTCTCGGGCCGATATCGAGGAACGCCTGGGTCTCTCTTCTGACCAGATCAAGGAAAAGATCCGTCACATACAGATGACGGAAAAGAAGCTGCGAGAGCTCGAGTTCAACTTCGAAGACGGAATCGACAACATCCTGCAGATGGCTGACGAGATCGAACGCGGTCGCGTCCGGATGCAGACGGCAAAGGACAAACTGATCCAGGCGAACCTGCGGTTGGTCGTCAGCATCGCGAAGAAGTACACCAACCGTGGACTGCACTTCTTCGACCTCGTGCAGGAAGGGAACATCGGGCTGATCAAGGCCGTGGAGAAGTTCGAGTACCGGAAAGGGTACAAGTTTTCGACGTACGCCACGTGGTGGATACGTCAGGCGATCACGCGGTCGATTTCCGACCAGGCGCGTACGATTCGCGTACCGGTCCACATGATCGAGCAGATCAACAAGGTTGTCCGGGAGTCACGGCAGCTCATGCAGGTCCTGGGCCGCGAACCCTCCGACGAAGAGATAGCGGAACGGCTGGGTTGGACCGTTGCGCGGGTCAAGGCGGTCAAGAACGTCGCCCGTGAACCGATCTCGCTGGAAACACCCATCGGAGAGGAAGAGGATTCGCTTTTGGGCGACTTTATCGAGGACAAAGAGATCGAAAACCCCGCCCACCAGACGGCCTTTACACTCCTGCAGGAGCAGCTTTCCGGGGTGCTCGATACTCTTCCGCCCCGGGAACAAGAAGTTCTAAAAATGCGATTTGGTCTGGAAGATGGGTATTCCCTGACGTTGGAAGAGGTAGGTCTCTATTTCAACGTAACGCGGGAACGCATCCGCCAGATTGAAGCGAAAGCGCTACGCCGCCTCCGTCATCCGAAGCGGAGCCGCCGGCTCAAAGACTACCTGGACAACTGAGAAAAGAGGCACAGATGATTGAAGAGACGATTGAGAAACTAAAAATCCTGCAGGACATTCTCTCTGAGAAGTTCGCGGTGGAGAACGAGATCGACGAACTGCCCAAAGCTCTGGCGACGAAGCAGGAACTCGTGAATCGTCTGAAGAAGTCTTTTGTCGAAAAGAACGAAACCTTCGAGGAGACGCGCAGGCGGGTCGCGGAGGTACGCATCCGGATGCAGGAAGCGGAGAGCGACCGTGAGAAATACGAGTCGCAGATGGACCGCATTTCAACGGCGCGCGAGTATGACGCGCTGGACAAGGAGATTCGGGAAGCGTCGGATCGCGAACAGCAATACCGTCGCGACCTCCAGAACGAACAGAAGGACCTCGATGATCAGCAGACGCGCCTCGAACGAGAGGAAGCGTTGATCAGGGCCCAGGAGGAAGAGCTGGAGGAAGAGCGGGCCAAGATCGCAACGGAGACGAAGAACAAAGAGGCCAAGCTCGAAGAGTTACAGAAGCGGGAGGGCGACACCATCCCCGGTCTCGATGAGGAACTGCTCTACAAGTTTGAGCGGATCATTCGCAGCAAAGCCGGGGAGGGGATCGTCGCAATCCGCAACGGGGTCTGTACCGGTTGCCAGATGATTCTGCCGAACCAGTTCGTGAACGATGTTCGATCCGCGGAACACATCCATTTTTGCCCCTACTGCTCGAAGATCGTCTTTTTCGCCGACACGCCGGAAGAGGAAGGTGCCGGATTTGCCGAGTCCGATGCCGAAGGACTCTCCGACCTGGTGGGTGACGATTTTGTGGATGACCTGCTGGACGACGAAGAGCTCGAAGGAATGGACGAACTCCTTGGCGATGACTACGATGGTGATGACGTCGAGAGCGATGGGGTCGCCGCCGCCGCCGCTGAATCTGATGAGGACGAAGAGGCGGACGATGACGACGAGGATGAAGACGAGGACGCCGCCGACGATCACGCCGACCTCCTTGAAGGCGACGACGAAGGCGACGCTTTTGACGATGAAGACACCGACGAAGAGGAGACGGACGAAGAGGACGAAGAGGACGAAGGCGACGAGTAGGGGGTACATCCCGCGGCTCCCGTGGGGATACGGGAGCGTTCCTGTGGGCGGATCAGGCTGCCGCCGCGAATGCGGAGGAAAGTCCGGACTCCGTAGAGCATGGCACCGGGTAACACCCGGCCGCGACCGCCTGGTCGCGCGAGACAGTGCCACAGAAAACATACCGCCTGATCGCGGAACCTTTGGTTTCGTCGGTCAGGTAAGGGTGAAATGGTGGGGTAAGAGCCCACCGGGGCGGCGGTAACGTCGCTCGCACGGTAAACCTTGCCAGGAGCAAGACCAAGCAGCAGGCGGGCTGCTCGTCCGAAGCCTGCGGGTAGGTTGCGTGACCGCGCGCGAAAGCGTGCGGCCAGATAGATGGCAGCCCCCGACAGAATCCGGCTTACCGATCCGCCTGCAGGAACGACACGGTATACGATGCGATTTCCAGATTCACGCCAGTCACATCGCCCGCGGCGGCACCTCTCCCCGTTGGTGCTCGTTCTCCTCCTGTTCCTCCTGGTCTCGATGATTACCGGTGTTGTGCTGGTGGTACTGGGGGAACGCGTCTCATTGCTCGGGTCGGTGGAAGGCGAAAACAACCTCGACGCGATCCAACTCGTGAACGCCGGAGAGTACGCGACCGCCATCGATGTATTAAGCCGCGAACTCGCGGAACACCCGATGGACGGTACCGCTCTGGCGCTTCGCGGATTCAGCCGGTTTTACCTGGCAACGGAACAAGTGAACCGGGAAGAGGAACAGCTCCTCCTGGTCGACTCCGTTCGCGACCTTCGCCGGGCACTGATCGCCGACCCGCCGGCGTTACGGTCGGAAATCCACCTCGTTTTGGGGAAAGCGTACTACCACCGTGGCGACTACTACCACGACCTGACGGTGTTCCACTTAACGGAGGCGATGGCGGTCGGTCGGGAGGAACTCGAGATATACGAGTACCTTGGATTGGCTTACCAGACGCTGGGGGACGTGGAGAACGCACGAACGTACCTGCGCGCCGCTGCCGAGACGAGTAACGACCCATTGTACTACCTCGCCCTGGGCGATCACGAACTCCAGTCCGGGGAACTGCTATCTGCGGAGCGGGCGTATTCCCAGGCATCGGATCGAAGTGATGACGGCATCGTCGTTCAGCGCGCGCTGATCGGGCTGGGCAGGAGTCTACGTGCGCGAGGAATGTACGACGCCGCGCTTGCCGGCCTCGAGCGTGTTCTCGATATGAACCCGGGATCGGCTGAAGCGCATTTCGAGATCGGCGAAGTGTACCTCGCCCAAGGTATGAATGACCGCGCACGGTTCGAGTGGCGGGAGGCTTTGCGCCTGGATCCGAACCATGTTGAATCTTTCCAGCGATTACAGGAATATTAGGCACACTCCGGAGGGACGTAATGGGGCTGAGATCCATGTTGAACACCTTTTCGACCGACATCGGGATAGATCTCGGGACGTGTAATACGCTCGTCTTCATTCGTGGCAAGGGCGTCGTCGCCAGCGAGCCGTCGGTAGTCGCCGTTGAACGGGGTACCAAAAAAGTTGTCGCCGTTGGAGAAGAGGCGAAGCGGATGCTTTGGAAAACACCGGGCGACATCATCGCGATACGGCCCTTGCGGCACGGCGTCATTGCCGATCTGGAAATGACCGAGAAGATGATCCGCTATTTTATCTCCAAGGTCCTGCAGCGGCGCTGGTTCGTGAAGCCGCGAATGGTGATCGGAGTGCCGTCGTGCATCACGGACGTTGAGAAACGGGCCGTTGTCGAGAGTGCGGAAAAGGCCGGGGCGCGGGAAGTCCGTGTGATCGAAGAGTCTCTGGCTGCGGCCATCGGCGCCAACATCGAGATATTCGAACCGGCGGGCCACATGGTATGCGATATCGGAGGGGGCACAACCGAAATTTCGGTAATCAGCCTGGGCGGAATGGTGGTGACCAACGCGATTCGTACCGGCGGCGACGAGTTCGACGAAGCCATTATCAAACACGTTCGGACCGTTCATAACCTGAAGATCGGTGAGGGAACGGCTGAAGAGTTGAAGCGGGCGATCGGAAACGCTACTGCGGACAAGATCATCGAGAAGATGGAAATCAAGGGAACCGACGCGATCACCGGCCTTCCCCGGAGGCTGGAGATCGACAGCGTCGAGGTCAGGGACGCGATTCAGGAGCCGATCACGGAGATCATTGATGAAATCAAGCGTACACTCGGGCAGACGCCACCTGAACTGGCCGCGGACATCGTTGAGCGGGGAATCATCCTCACCGGGGGCGGGTCGCTTCTCAAAGGTCTGGACGCGTTGATCGCCCACGAGACGGGTGTGCCGGTATTTCGTGCCGAAGACCCGCTGAATTGTGTGGCTCTCGGCGCGGGGCTCTACTTCGACTTCGAAAAAGGTATCCAAAACAACACGGTTGTCTACAAGAACCTGTAACGCATCATGACGGATATCTCTCGGCGGCGTACCACATTCTGGGTGCTCTGTGCCGTGTCCGTCGTTTCCCTTGCGTGGAGCCAACGAAACGCCGATTTTCTCCCGCAACGCATTGTACTCAACGCGATTGGAACGGTTGAGCGCGTGATTTCATCGGTTGGACGCGGTGTAGCCGGCACGGTAACGTCCGTCCGTGAGCTGCGCGACCTTCGACGTGAATACACACTTGTACTCGATCAATTGCAGGAGTACCGAAGCGTCGCCACCGATCTCGAGGTCCTCAGCCGGGAAAACGATCGTCTCCGGGAACAGCTCGGTTTCCTGGAACGCATCGAGTTCCGTGCACTCCCGGCACGGGTCGTGGGCAAATCTGAACATACCATCTACACGACGCTGACGATCAACCGGGGGGAGCGCCACGGCATCCGCCCGGGTCAACCGGTCGTGGCCTATACCGGGGGCAAAGAGGGCCTGGTTGGGCGCGTTCAGCGCGTGTCCGATTGGTACGCGGTGATCCTGCCGGTGTTCGCGGTGAACTCCTTCGTTGGGGCGAGACTGGAGCGAAGCCGCTTCGAAGGTCTGATCGAGGGCACGGGATACGCGGAAGATCCGATGCGGATGCGGTACGTAGCGTCCCAGGCGCGGGATGGCATCGAGTACGGGGAACCGGTGGTGACATCGGGTTTGAGTTCCCGGTTTCCCCCGGACCTCCGGGTTGGGACCGTTCGTGAAGTGAGTTCCCCGCCCTATGAACCGTCTCTCGTATTGCGTGTCGACTCAATCGTGGACTTCGATCGCCTCGAGTTCGTGTCGGTTCTCTTGAGCGAGGTGGACCGGTGAGTCGGGCGTTCGTACTGGCGCTCGCCGGCGCGGGCCTTCGGCTTCTCCAGAACACGCTCTTCGGCTTTATCGCCGTTCGCGGGGTGCAGCCGGACCTGGCCCTCATCGTTACCGCTTTTGTCGCGTTTCGATTTGGTCGGCAGGGCGGGCAGGTTGCAGGTTTCCTGATCGGGATCACGGAAGACGCGGTGGGAGCCACGCCGTTCGGATTCCACTCGCTTGTTCGCCTCATTCACGGTAACTTGGCCGGGCTGTTTCATGGCAACGTGGCCATGGATGCGCTCTTTGTCCCGGCGATTCTGGTCATCGTTTCGTTTGGCGCGAAGGTCGCGGGAACCGCCGTTCTCACGGTTGTTTTCGGCCTCGCTGAAACGGTTAACCCGATCTGGAACGTGGCAACGCTGTTCGAGCTTACCTATACCGTTCTGGTTACCCCGATTGTCTTTTTTGCGCTACGAAAGGTAGGGTTCTGACATGGCCGATTACGGACGGAATAGCGTTGTTCCGGCGGGCCGCGTCGCCGCCCTGGCAACGGTCATCGCCATCGTGCTGGTACTCTACGTTGGCCGATTGGTCGACGTTCAGATCGTGGACCAAGTCCTGTACAGTGCGCGTGCCCGCGCAGTTTCTCAACGGGCGGTTCCGGTGTTTGCCGAACGCGGTCTTATCTACGACCGGAACTACAACGCCCCCCTGGCGGCAAACCAGGAGTCCTTTGCGGTGACGGTAATTCCCGCGGAGTTACCCGCGGAGGAACGTGACCAAGTATTTACAAGTATAAGCCGTGCCACCGGTGTACCGGTAGAGGATATCCGGTCCCGACTTCCCGACTCTCGCGGTGCGGTCTACCAGGCGATTGAAGTCGTAAACGGCGTGACCCTGGAGACGATTACCCGGCTCGCCGAGCGCAAGGATGAACTGCCGGGCGTTTCGTGGTACTCGAAACCGCGGCGCGTGTACACAGAGGGGGACCTCTTCGCGAACGTGATCGGTTACGTCGGTGATATCACTCCCGAGGAGTTGCAGGTTCTGTTCAACGAAGGCTACGAAGCCAACGCCGTGGTGGGGAAAAACGGTATCGAGCAGGAGTACGATGCACTCCTGCGCGGTCAGGCGGGCCAACGCAATCGAACCGTTGACGCCCGGGGTATGCGGGTGGACGATTCCGAGGAGGTAATCCCGCCGGAACACGGGTTGAACCTGGTGCTTACAGTTGATCGCGATCTGCAGCGACTTGCCGCCGACGCGCTCGGTGAGCGGATCGGATCCGTGGTTGTCTTAAAACCGGCAACCGGTGAAATACTGGCGCTGGTGTCCTATCCGCGTTACGACGCCAACATCTTTCTGGATGCCAACGGTCGGGAGCAGTTCGAAGAGCTCGCGCTCGACCCGCGTTCTCCCTTCCTGAACCGTCCGATCCAGGCGGTGGCCGCGCCGGCGTCCACGTTCAAGATCGTTATGACCGCGGCGGTTCTCGAGGAGCGTGCGTTCCCCCGAGCCCAGGAGGTACACTGTGAAGGCTCGATCCAGGTGGGGAATCGCACCTTTAACTGCTGGCTGCCGTACGGCCACGGGCACGTGGATCTCAACAACGCCCTGGCGCAATCGTGCAACGTTTATTTCTGGACCGTGGGATCGGAGTACCTTGGTGTCAACGCAGTGATCGACTACTGCGCGCGGCTCGGACTTGGGCAGGTAACGGGAATTGATCTGCCCGGCGAAGTAGCAGGCCTGGTGCCGAGCCCGGAGTGGAAGGAGCAAGTGTACAGTACGCGCTGGGTCGGCGGTGACACCGTAAATATGTCCATCGGCGAAGGATTCCTCCAGGTTACGCCGCTGCAGATGGCGTCGCTCGTTGCCACGATCGTCAATGACGGAACCACCTACCGGCCATACGTACTCGCCGAGGTACGTGATCCGGTTACCGGACGCGTCCTTCGGCGCGTCGAACCGGAAGTCGTGCGAAACGCGGACATCTCCGTCGATACCCTTCGCGGCGTGCGAGAGGCGATGCGAACGGTAATAACCGACGGAACGGCCGAGGTTGTCATCACCACGCCGGCGGTTCCGATGGCAGGCAAAACGGGCACGGGCCAGACGGGGCGCGAAGACCACTTGACCTCCTGGTTTGTGGCGTACGCGCCGCACGGAGAAGACGTCGGCATCGAAGATCAAATCGTGCTGGTCGTGAAAGTGGACGCCGCGAACGAGTGGGAGTGGTGGGCGCCCAAAGCTGCCAATATCATCGTACACGGCTATTTCGAAGGACTCGACTTCGAACAGACGGTTGCTGACTTGCGACAGGCGCCCAAACCGTTGTGGTATATGTAGTCTGTGGAAAGAACGCGAACGGTCTTTGAACTGGATATCTCCGTAATCGGTGCGACCATTGCGCTGGCGGTAATCGGTATACTCTTTGTCTACTCCAGCGGCGTCGCTTCGGACGGACAGGTCGTCAGTCGAGAGTACGTGCGACAGATCGTATGGGTCGGGACCGGGATCATACTCATGATCGCCGTGACGTTCACCGATTATCGTATTTTTGACGGCCTTGCGATCTGGATCTACGCGGCCGCACTTCTGGTGCTTGTGTTTACGCTTGCCTTTGGGCGGGTGGTAAACGGTGCGCGGAGTTGGATCGGCGTTGGTTCGTTTGGTGTCCAACCGTCGGAGTTCGCCAAGGTGGCGACGATTATGGCACTGGCGCGGTACTATCGTGGCGCCGGTGAACGGCGCACGACGCTGATTGGGTTCTTATCGGGCGGCGCCATAACCGCACTCCCGATGGTTCTGGTCCTGGCGCAACCGGATCTCGGGACTGCTCTAGTATACATCCCGATTTTCCTCGTTACGGCCTTTGCCGCCGGAACGCGCATACGGTACGTGGTGTTCGTAATCGTCTTGGGTACGCTGACGACGCTTTCCATGGCCGTGCCCGTCTGGCAGGAAGCGCTATTCGGAAAGACACAGCCTTGGGTGGCTGTAATGACCGACGTGGCAGTGATGCGGTTTTTTCTGATCGGCGTTGGCGCGGCGCTTGCGATTGCCCTTGCGGCCACGGTGTTTCTATCGCGGAGGGTGTTCTACTGGGTATCGTACCTCCTGGTGCTCGTTGGTGCATCGCTTCCGGTGGGATACTTGGCGCGCAGCGTCCTCCAGGACTACCAGGTCATGCGGCTCATCGTGTTCCTCGACCCCTACGTCGATCCTCGTGGCGCCGGGTGGAACATCATCCAGTCGGTAACCGCCGTTGGATCGGGAGGCCCCTTCGGTAAGGGGTATCTCCGCGGAACGCAGAGCCACTATCGCTACCTGCCGCAGCAGAGTACCGATTTTATCTTTTCCATCATCGCTGAAGAGTGGGGTTTCCTCGGTTCCACGGTGCTGTTTGTTCTGATTGGGGTGATCGTGTATCGTGGAATCGCCATCATGGCGCGGGCCAAGGACCACTTCGCCGCGTTCTGCGCTGCCGGCATCGTAGGAATGATCTTCTTCCACGCAGTAGTGAATATCGGCATGGCTGTAGGCATTATGCCGATCACGGGCATCCCCCTGCTTCTCGTTTCCTACGGCGGTTCCTCATTGTGGACAGCCATGTTCGCGATTGGCGTTCTCCTCAGCATCCACCAGCACCGCTACCAGTATTAGTATTTGATGAAGCCCGACCACCGGTTGCACTCCATCCTGCTATCCGTCGACACGCCCGCTCGCTACGTAGGAGGCGAGTTCGGCGAAGTGGTCAAGGCGGACGGCGTAGACCTCCGCGTTGCCGTCTGTTTCCCGGATCTGTACGAAATCGGGATGTCAAACACGGCAATCAAACTCATCTACTCGGCGGTCAACGCGATGGATCGCGTTGCCTGCGAGCGCGTTTTTGCGGTCGGTCGCGATTTCGAGGGTGCCCTGCGAGCAAAGGGGCTGCCGCTGGTGACGCTCGAGACGGGAACGCCCTTGAACCGGCTGGACATGCTCTGTTTCTCCGTGGGGTACGAGATGCTGGCAACCAATGTCCTCCAGGTTCTTGACCTGGGCGGCGTGCCGCTTCTGTCCCGTGACCGCGGCGGGGAGGACCCAATCGTTGTGGCCGGCGGTCCCGGCGTTGCCAACCCCGTGCCCGTTTCATCGTTCTACGACGCCGTATACATCGGGGAGATGGAGGGCGGCTTCCCGGGCATCATCGAGCGCGACCGGGTACTGCGAGTCACCGGAGCTTCCCGGGAGGAACGGCTCGCGGAAATCCACGGACACCCTTCGATCTGGTATACGGACAAGGATGAAGGGGCGCGCCGAGCGATATGGAACGGATTTGGACGCGAGGAAACGGCGGGAGCGGGTTTTCCGGTCCCGAACATTCGCGTGACCCAGGATCACGGCGTGGTGGAAATCATGCGGGGCTGCCCCCAGGGCTGTCGTTTCTGTCACGCCGGCGTGTATTACCGACCGTATCGGATGAAGAGCCACGCTCGGGTAGAGAAGGAAGTGGAGCATCTGGTCAACCGGTACGGGTACCGGGATATAACGCTCTCTTCCCTTAGTTCCGGGGACTATAGGGAGATCGCGGAACTCATTGACCGCCTGGACGCGCGCTTCGGCTCACGAATGGTAGCGTTCCAATTGCCGTCGCTCCGGGTCAATTCCGTGTCACTGCCGCTCATCGAACAACTCTCCAAGGTCAAAAAGGCCGCCCTGACCTTTGCCGTCGAATCAGGCGACGAACTGCACCAGCGGGCGCTCAACAAACTCGTTCCGGTCGAGAAAACGGAGACGGTCCTGCGCGAAGCGTGGGATCGCGGCTGGAGACGGGCGAAGTTCTACTTCATGATCGGGCTCCCCCTGGGGGGGCTGGGGGCAGGAGAGAATGACGCGATCCTCACGTATCTGGAACGCCTGCAGCGAGCCGTGAAGATGGAGTTCTCCGTAAACGTTGGACTCTTTGTACCAAAGCCGCACACACCGTTTCAGTGGGCGCGTCAGCTCTCGGAGACGGAAGCGCTGCGCCGGTTCAGTGAACTCAAGCGATCAGTTTCCCGCAGGGTAAAGCTCAACTATCCCGATCCGTTTCTGTCGATTTTGGAGGGGATCATCGCACGAGGTAACGAGGAGACGGGATCGTTGATTTTGGGTGCCTATCGTGCAGGGTGTCGCCTCGACGCGTGGGATGAGCACGTCCAAAAAGAGACGTGGCGATCCGTGCTCAAGGACCACCCCGGCCAGTTGCAGGTCATTGAAGGGTTTGAGCCGGGTTCGCAACTCCCCTGGGACGGTGTCCTGACGGGAGTGCAGCCGCGCGTCCTTGTTCGCGAATTGGAACGATCCGTCCGCGGCGAACTGACCGAACGGTGCGAACCGGAGTGCCGGGACCGCTGCGGTGTCTGTAATCGAAAAACGACGGTAGGCGACCTGCGGCCGTCGGTGCACGGAGATGCCGAGAGTGCACCGTCTGAATCCCGAACCCCGGTCGCCGCCATCGGCGGTCGGCGTCGCGACGACAAAGAGGACGTATCGAGGCGAGCGCTCCTGGTGCGTTTTGCCCGGTCCGGAACGGCCTGTTACTTGGCGCACCTGGCGACATTGCGCCTCTTTGAACGCGTCTGGTACAGGGCGGGGATTCCGGTTGCGTTCACGGACGGCTTCCATCGAAAACCGCGGTTCAGTTTCGCCCAGCCCTTACCCGTAGGAATACACAGCGAAGACGAGTACGTGCTCATAGAAGTACAAAAATCAATACAACTTGATAATACACTTGAGGATTTGCGCGTGTCTCTGCCGGGTGGATTTACCGTTTTTGGCGTCGCACTGGTGGAGTCGGGGGAGCGGCGTCCGCCCAGCCCGATGTCGCTCTACGCCGGGGCGCGGTACCGTCTTGAACCGGACGACGGTTGTGTCGTGACGAATGGGTTGGCCGAGGATGTCGAAACCGTTGCGCTCGACAGTGTCGAGTTCACTCTTCGAACCGGGGGTGCGCCGGGGGTAGGCAAGTTCCTCACCCGTTTGTACGGGGAAGGCTTTGCGGAAGAGCGTAGAGTGTCGCGGATCGCGACCCTGGGCGAGTCGGAGGAGGGGAGACTCGTCCCGCTCTACGCGCGATACGCCCCAATGGTACGCGGTATGTCCGGCGTTTTCCCGGACTAGAATCCCTCCCGTTTTGCCGCTTCCCAGTATTCGTCAAGTTGTTCGAGGGTCGCCTCCGCCCATTCGTGACCGTTGGCCGCGAGGTGTTCCTCAACCCTGCTAAATCGCTCCACAAAGGTGCTGTTTGTCCGTTCCAGGGCAATTTCCGGTGCCACGCCCAGTTTCCGCGCCAAGTTGACCACGGAGAAAAAAAGGTCGCCCACCTCTTTCTCGATCGACGCCTCTGTTTCGATCGAACCGTCGTCCGGTCCGCTATCCTTGATTGCGGCTTCGATCTCCCCGGTCTCCTCGCGGATTTTTTCAAAGACCGGTGCCGCATCGGGCCAGTCGAAGCCGACCTTGGCGGCCGCTTTCTGAATTTCCAGGGAGCGAAGTAGGGGAGGGAGGCCCTTTCCGGCGGACCGGACCCGTTCAGTTTCGCGTCCCTCGGTGTCGCGCTTGATCGCGTCCCACTGCCGTACCACGTCGTCGGCGTCGGCCACCGTCGTATTGCCAAACACGTGCGGATGGCGTCGAATGAGCTTCTCGGCGTTGTGGTCGAGGATTGAGGCGAAGTCGGACCCGTGCTGCTGTTCAAAGGCGGATGCCGTCAGCAGTATCACGAGAAACAGGTCTCCAATCTCTTCGAGTACGTGATCCGAATCGCCGTCGTTTATCGCTGCCACGAGTTCGAACGCTTCCTCAACGATGTAGCGCCTGAGTGACTGCATGGTCTGCTTGCGATCCCAGGGACATCCGTCCGGGCCGCGGAGCGTACGAATAATCGCGGCGTAGCGTCGGAACGCATCTCCGTCACGCACGTCCTCGTCATTCTCGTCGAGAGGTACTGCGCTTTGTGGCCGAAGTCGGGGACGATCGTTATTATCGTTCATTAGTAGACAGAATATCCATTATCGGAAGTTGAAAAAGAGCCAAAATCGGCACTATTGTCGACGTCACACTATTGTCACCGATCATAGGTGTCCTTTGATTCGCTGAACCGGGCAAAGAGCGACAGCAACAGCCCCGCCGCGATTGTCGGGGGGAAGACGTTGATGATTCCGTTGATGGATGACAGGCGTTCAATCACATCACGAAAGGCAAAATCGAACACGCCCCCGGCAAAGGCGCCTACCACGGCAACCAGCGCGGCACCCCAAAAACTGCCGAAGAACGTACGGCGGAAGATAAAGACGTACAGGAGCGCCAGGGCAAATCCAATCAGGACGTAGGTCAGCCCGACGGCGAGAATCGTCGTTTTCATATGTTCAGTGTTACCTCTTTGACGAATATGGTCGGTTCACTGTAGAACGGTTTGAACGTCCCGTCTACGCCGTAGGCGAGCACACAGAACAGAACAACCACCGAGTCCACACCTTCAGGGAGCGTCCCGATCGATTTTCGGACGTCGTAGTCGCTCGATGTATAGCGGTCGTCGCTCCAGAACGGTTCGGCATCGTCGAACTCGATCGGTTTTCCGGTTCCCTCGGCGGAACTCGCGCGGCGGACAATGATCGTTTCGGTGGCGGAACCGGAGGGCCACCGGATCCTCATCTCCTTGTTTTCGCCTATAGTCGGGGAAAACACGTCAATGACGATCTCGATGGCGCCGGCATCAGGCGAGATTGGAATGAGGGGGCTGGCTTCCGGGTAGAGGCGCAGGAAGTTGCGCGCCAGGATACGCGTCGTACCGGGTTCGGCCGGATCATCGGTGATGAAGTTGATGTCCTCTTCAACGAGTTGCGATACCTCGTTGGTATTTTCGTAGAGTTTGTAGAAGAGATCGTATCCGCGGAAGGAGTCCCGGGGAGCCCCCTCCCCGTTTTCCGTCTGGTGCACAAAGACGAGTTCACCCGATTCGGGCCGGTAGAGCGTGGTATCGACGGGCACCAGGAACGGCAACGTCTCGATCCCGCACGCCATAAGCACGATTGGAATGATTGGAACGAGAAAAGCCGGGACGTGCCGGACGATCCGGGCGCTACCGACGCGTTTCCGGATCAGGCACCCAACCCTTCGGGAACGTCAACGAGTTCGTAGATCTGCACGGGCTTGTTCTTCCCCTTCACGCGGATGTTGTCGAGTTCGCGTGCAACGACGCGATCCTTGACCAAGCCGTGGGTGAATTCGCTGATGATCACGTTTGTCCCGTACTGCTTGTTCGTCCCTTCGAGACGGGCTCCAAGGTTGACGTTGTCGCCCATGAGCGTGTAGTTCATGCGGCCCGTGGACCCCATGTTCCCCACGGTCATGATCCCCGAGTTGAGACCGATGCCGATGTTGATACGACGTTCCGGCGGCCATCCTTCGTTCAGCTCGTTTAATGCCTGCATCTGCCGGAGGGCACTCTTACAGGCGAGGATGGCGTGCTCCTCCTGTGGAACCGGAGCGCCCCAGAAGCACATGATCTCGTCGCCCACGTACTTATCCAGTGTGCCCCGGTACTCGAGGATGATGTCCGTCATGGACGTAAGATAGATGTTGAGGTGGTTGACGAGTTCCTGGGGCGTCATTGCCTCGGAAAGCGTTGTGAATCCTCGGATGTCGGAGAAAAACACGGTCAGGTCCTTGTCGACACCGCCGAGTTCCGGCGGACTGTCGAGGATCTCTTCGACAACCGCGGGGCTTACGTACTTCCCGAACATGTCGCGGATACGCCGCTTATCCTTCTCCTCCGTGACGACGCGGTAGACCACGATGCTGACAAAGGTGAAGATCACCGAGAGCGCCGGAGATGAGAAGTTGACCACGACGGCCTGCGTGTCGAAGATCGTGGTGATCGCAAAGAACGACACGACGATGAAGAGCAGCGCCACCACGAAGGACCACACCGTGGAAAGACGCGATGACATAAAGGCGATGAGGATCGTGACCGCCGCGAGTATTGCGTAGTCAACCCAGGTGGGTACGTAGTGGATAAACCGATTCATGAGAATCGAGTTGAGGGCGTTGGCGTGTACCTCTACACCGTACATCAGACCGTAGGGGGTGAGTTTTTCATCGTCCGCCATCCCCTGCGCGAAAGCCCCGACCATGATGATCTTGTTGTCGACACCCAGGGTGGGCGGCCACGTGGTGGGATCGGGTGTAGTCGCACGCAGGGCGTATCCGTAGTAGGGTCGTACCGGGAAGGTCTGGTAGCCGTCCCGGGCCGAACTCGACCGGGGCCCCATGAAGTTGATGAGCATCATACCGTACTGGTCGATGGGGATAATGATCTCATCAAGCGTCTCGTATTCCGCCGGGGTGACAACTTCGCCCGCCTCGTTCAAAACGGCTGGCTCTACCAGGACCCGGTACTCGCCCCACTGGCCCGTTTCCGTGTCGAACATCTGCGGTTCGGGGATTCGTACGTGGCTGTCGATTTCCACTTCCAGGTCCGCCATCGGTACGTTGAGGTAGTCGGCGGCGAGGGCAAGCGTAATCGACGGAACGATGTATTCCTGGTAGTGACGGATGATAAAACTCGTGGCGTCCGGTTCTCCGTCCTGGTCGTTGTCGAGGGCGACCGCCGGAGCGTTGCTCTCCAGTTCCGACCGGAGCGCGTCCAGGCCCTCCCGGGTCAGGGGCAGATCGATCGAGTGATCGCGGCCGGTCGTGTCGAACCAGACGAGCCGTTCGTAGTTTTCCTCGTTGATCTCCATACCCGGCGAGAGTTCCTCGAAGAGGTACTCCATCTTGAGTTCCGAGACGCGGGCGACCATCGGCTGCCGTCGATAGACTTTGTCGAAGTCGTCAAAGAGGTTCGCGTGGCCGAAGCCCTCTACGGCGCCGCCGAGAGGCTGCAGCGGAGGCTGGAGGCCGAAAAACGACGGCATCGTGTGCCAGTCGCCGGTGACGTTTGTGATCCGGCCGCTCGCTTCGAAGAGGCGTTCGTGCCGTTCGAACAGTTCCTCGTAGTCGCGGCTTGGGGGTTCGCTGAAATCGAGGATCGTTTCGAGGAAGACGGTCCCCGAGTGCTCCATCGATTCGAGCAGCAGGGCGTCGTTCACCGCATCGTCGCTCGGCTCGATGAAGAAGAGGTCAAGGAAGAGCGCCTGTTCTCGTGCATTGGGATCCGCGATGCGGCTGAAGCTGTTGATGAGGTCCGCGTGGCGGTACCTCGGGAACGGCCAGCGCCCGATCCGGGAGAGCGTGGGGGTATCGATACCGAGGATCAGAATGTCCGGCGAAATGTTGGGATTCCGCTGGATTACCTGCGCGCCCTCCTGGGTGGACTCGGGACGGTAGAGCGTTTTCAGGCGAAAATGAACGTCGAGCATCTTTGTCTCGAGGCGTTCTAATATCGCGGTACCCTGGTCAATACCGATAAAGACCAGGATGATGAGGAGCCCGATGACCAGTCCAAAAACCTTCGTCTCGAAAAACCTCGCCCGTTTGCTCGCCATGAACGACTCCTTAGTAATCACGTACCGGCGGGCCAGATGGGAGACGCGTTCTTCCGGTTTAGCCCTCCTGGCTGTTGAGCCAGATTATACGGTTTCTCCCCAGGTTTGTCCAATTGCTGCCGCCGTGCTCGTCGATGAGACGGTTGTAGTATTCGAGCGCACCCTCCCTGTCCCCCTGCCCTTCAGAGAGCCGACCCAGTGCAAAAAGCGCCCGCGGCGCTTCAACGTTGGGAACGGTGCTACCGGCCACGCGCCGGTACAACTCGAGCGCACCCTCTACGTCGCCGGTCTCCTCCAGGGCGGCGGCGGCGTTAAAGAGGGCAATCGGGGCAAGGTACGACTCGGCGTCTCCCTCCGCCACAGCGAGGAACGCTGCATGGGCCGCCTCGAAGTCGCCCCGTTCCCATTCGACCTGGGCCAGGACAAAGCGCGCCCTGGTCGCGGCGTAACCGCGCGGATGGCCCTCGACCAGCGCGTTGATCTTCGTCCTGAGCGTCTCCTCGGTGGTGTCGGTGGTTCCCGGCTGACTGCCGGGCTCCGCCGCCGCGTCGGGGCCGTCCGTACCCGCGTCGTTGGCGGCGCTCCACTCCTCGTAGAGAAGCTGGATCTCCTCGGCCGATGCGATGGATCGTTCCATTCGACGTTGTGAGAGGTTGAAGGCTAGGACGCTCGAGATGATGATCACCACGATCGCGGCGGATACGACGATAATCGCCGTTCGGTGACGGCCCAAGGCGGTGTTGAGCCTCACCGATAGGGGTGCTTTTTCAGTTCCGTCGGTCATTCGGCGGAGTCTCCTTTCTTTTGAATACCAAGGTCCTTCACCAGCTTTGAGAGGTAGGACCGTTGGACGCCCAGTTCACGGGCCGTTTTCGTGTGGCTCCACCCGTGGCGGCCGAGGGCGGCACGAATGAACTGCGCCTTGAACATGTTCATGCTCGTTTTCAGGGGCTGTCCGGTGTATCGTTCCGGAGATACGGGGTCGTCCATTTTGAGCAGCAGGTCGTTGGCATCGATTCGGTCGGAACGGCTGATCACCACGGCGCGCTCGATCGCATTCTCCAACTCCCGTACGTTGCCGGGCCAGGAGTAGGAGAGGAGCGTCTCTACCGCTTCGTCGGTGAAGCCGCGGATGTTCTTGTTGGTCTCGCGGGAGAAGCGCGTGAGAAAGAACGACGCCAGCTCCGTGATGTCTTCCGGCCGCTGTCGCAAGGGCGGAATTCGAAGCGGCAGAACGTTCAACCGGTAGTAGAGGTCGCTTCGGAACTCCCCCTGCTCCACCAATGACTCGATGTCCTTGTTCGTGGCGGTCACGATGCGAACGTCAACGGTGATCGAATCGCTGGAACCGAGGCGTTCGAAGGTGCGCTCCTGGATGACACGCAGCATCTTCGCCTGGAGCGGCAAGGGGAGGTCCCCTACTTCGTCGAGGAAGATCGTGCCGCCGTCCGCGAGTTCGAATCGTCCGCGCCGTGTGGATACGGCATCGGTGAAAGCGCCCTTCACGTGCCCGAAGAGCTCGCTCTCGAGGAGCGTCTCCGGGAGGGCCGCGCAGTTCACGCGGACGAAGGGCTTTGCGTTCCGGGCGCTGCGCAGGTGAATCTGCTCGGCGATGAGTTCCTTCCCTACCCCGCTTTCGCCGAGGATGAGAACCGTGCTGTCCGTATTGGCGATGCGTTCCACGAGCCCCAACTGCTCTTCCATCGCCTTGCTTGCCCATATCAGCGTGTGGTATCCCCGTTCGCCCTGCACCTGATCCTGAAGAACGGATATCTGTTCTCTGGCGCGTTTGAAATTGTCGGCGTGCTGGATGGCCAGCGCCGCCTGGTTGGCGAAGATTTCCAGCCATTGCAGGTCGTCGTTGGTGAATTCCCGGCCGTTCTTCTTGTTGATGATCTCGATCACGCCCACACACCGTTCGTTGAAGCGCATGGGCACGGCGAGAATCCTATCGGTGGGGAAGCCGATCTGCTGTGGAATGTCTGCCCGGTGGCGGGGATCGTCCTTGACGTCGTTCACGATCAAGGACCGGTTGTGGAGTGCGACCCAGCCGGCGATGCCCTCCCCCATGTCCAGGGAGAAGTTCTGCATCTGGGGCCCCTTGTCGCCCAGGGCAATCTCGAAGTAGAGCTTCTGCGTCTCGGGATTGACGAGCAGCAGCGACGACGCCTCGCCCTGCGTCAGATCCGTCGCGGATTCCACAATTCTCTGGAGGACGGCGCGGGGGTCCGAATAGTCGGAGTTGATGAGTGTATTAATCTCGATCAGCTTTTCCAGCCGGTCGGGATCAACCTGTTCGAATCTCATCGGTCAACTCCCGATGTGGTCAACCGTCCTGCTTCTCTTTGAGCATGTCACCGAGCGTGACCGTGCCGGTGTCCCCATCGTCGTGGATGTATTTCTGCATCTCCTGCCGCTGTTCCTGCCGCTGCAGTTCGCGAATCGAAAGAGAGAGACGCTGGCGCCCGGGGTTGACCTCGGTAACGACGCAGCGAACCGCACCGCCCACCGAGAAGTCCTTCACCGCCTCTTCAAAGGGTTTGTCCTTGGGATCGGCGACGTTCATCTTGTTGACCAGCCCTTCGATCCCGCCCTGGACGCGCACGAAGATGCCGAACTCGGTGATGTTCGTGATCTCTCCCTCGATGATGCTCCGCGGGGGAAAGGCGTCCTTGAGTTGTTGCCAGGGGTCGTCCGTGAGCTGTTTGATGCCGACGCGAACGTTCTGGTTCTCCGGATCGCTCAACGTGACCACTACCTCGATCTCCTGCCCTTCCTGAAGGACGGCGCCGGGGTTCTTGTACTTCTTGGTCCACGACAGATCGTCAACGTGGAGAAAACCGTCGATCCCTTCGTCCAGTTGCACAAAGGCACCGGAGGCGGTGAGTTTCTTGACCGTCGTGTTAAGGCGCAAGCCCACCGGGAAGGTGTTGGCAACGTCGTCCCAGGGGTTGGGGAGTACCTGCTTGAGGCCCAGGGAAACGCGGCCCGCCTGGAGGTCGTAGTCGAGAATCATCGTCTCGACCTCCTGCCCCGGGGAGAGGACTTCCCGAGGGTGGCTGATGCGCTTGACCCAGGACATCTCGGAGATATGGACGAGACCTTCGATTCCCTCTTCGAGCTCGACGAAGGCGCCGAAATCGGTGAGTTTGGTAACCTTGCCGTTGACAACTTGGTCAACCTCGTAGCGGTCCTCGAACGTTTCCCACGGATCCGGCGTCATGTGGCGAAGAGAGAGATTGATCTTCTTCTCCTCGGGATCCATCTTTATGACCTTGAGGCGGATCGTTTCGCCCTTCTTGACGTAGTCTTTCGGACGCGTAACGTGGCCCCAGCTCATATCGTTGATGTGCAGCAAGCCGTCGAAGCCGCCCAAATCGACAAAGGCTCCGAAGGAGGTGAAACTCTTCACGACTCCCTCTACTTCATCACCGATGGAGACGTGGCCGAAAAACTCGTTGCGGTTCTTTTCCGTCTCCTGTTCAAGCCAGGCGCGGCGCGAAAGAACGATGTTGATTCTGTTTTCGCTGTAGATGCGTTCTACAAAAAACTTGGACGTGATCCCGACGTACTCTTCCGGTTCTTCGATGCGTCGGATGTCCATCTTCGAGATTGGGTTGAAACCCTTGATCCCCGCCTGAAGCTGAACTTCGAAGCCGCCCTTGACGGTACGCGCCACTTTGCCGTCCACCGGAAGACGTTCCTGGTGGGCTTCCTTGAGTTCCTTCCAAAATCGTTTTTCGTCCGCCTTGCGCTTGGAAACGGCAACGCCGCCGTTGCGGATATCCTTGCGCACCAGCACAACCTCGACTGAATCGCCGACATCCGGAACCGTTTCGAACTCCCCCACGGGGATGCGTCCCTCGGCCTTGTAGCCGATGTCGACGAACACCTCGTCCGGGCCGACCTGAATAATCTGTCCCGTTACGAGGGTGCCTTCTTCAAATTCATCCAGTTGATCGAGAAATTGCTCCTGCATCGACTCTGCAGTGGTCTGGGTTTCAGAAGGATCAGCGGGTTGTGCTTCCTTTTCTGCCATAGTTAACTACGTACTCCTGCTGTCATTGATTTGTTTCTGTCGAATTGTAGCGACAACCTTCTCACAAACCACTTCGAGGGTCAAGTGCGTGGTGTCCACGTAGAGGGCGTCGCCCGAAAGGTAGAGGCGCCCCGTCTCCTTCGATCGATCAACCCCGTCGCGCCGGGCTATCGCGTCGCGCGTCTGGGCGAGGGTCAACTGTTGGTCGCTTTGTTCCCATCGGCGGCGCGCACGTTCCTCCACCGAGGCGTCGAGAAAGACTTTGACGTCCGCATCCGGGAACACGACGGTCGTGATGTCACGCCCCTCCACGATGATGTCACGCTCCGCCGCGATCACCACCAAGCGGCGATTCACCTCCTCACGAAGGGGGGGAATCGCCGAAACCTGCGCCACCTGCGCGTCGACTCCCGGTGTATGGAGCTCGTCGTGCCGGGGGTGCCCGTCCACCAGATAGGTGTCGGGGGGGCGAACCTCAATCGAAATGGCCCGCGCCACGCCCAGGAGTGCCTCGTGATCGTCCGGTGACAGGCCCTCTGAAAGGGCTTTCCACGTTATCGCCCGATAGAACCGGCCGGAGTTGACGTAAAAGAAGCGCGTCTTCCGGGCAACGCAGCGGCTAACGCTGCTCTTTCCGGTGCCCGCGGGACCGTCGATCGCGACGACCATGAGGCCCTCCCTTTTGAACGAGTACACGGATATCGTTTCGCTCCCGGTCGGTGAGAAACCGTGCTTGACCCACCGGCAACCGGCCGATCGAGACGGGACCGTACCTGACCCGGTGGATTCGCGTCACGGACAGTTTGAAATGGGCGAAGACGTTCCGGATCTCCCGGTTCTTTCCCTCGGTGAGAACGATGGAACAGCGCCGCGCGGTGTGGAGCCGGTAGCGCCGTGCCCGATAGAGCGAACCCTGGATACGGATTCCCGCGGCAAAGGCGTCCAAGTGCTCTTTCGGAATGGGTCGTTTTGTCTCCACCACGTACTCCCGTTCCACCTGTGCCGACGGATGCGTAAGGCGGTGGCACGCGTCACCATCGTTGGTGAAGAGGAGCAGTCCCGTGGAAGGGACGTCGAGCCGGCCAATCGAGAAGAGCCTGCCGCCGTAGAGAGATTTAAGAAAATCGACCGCCCTCTTCCGGCCGCGGTCGTCGGCATTGGTGGTTACGACGCCGGCCGGTTTGTGGAACGCCAGGTAGACCAGCGTCCGTGCCGGACGGACCGGTTCACCGTCAACGGTAACTTCATCCGAAGCGCCTATCCGGGTACTGTGGTCCGTGACGACCGCTCCGTTCACGCGGACGCGTCCGCTTTCGACGAGTTCGTCGCAGGCGCGACGCGACGCGACGCCGGCGGAGGCGAGATACCGGTTGATTCGTGGTGCCTTGGATCTATCCACCGAGGTTGAATCGCTCCCGCTCGATTTCGTCCAGTTTGGGGAGGTCCGAAATGCTGGACAGTCCGAACCGTTTTAAGAACTCCCGGGTAGTACCGAACTGAACGGGGCGCCCCGGCGCCTCTTTGCGTCCCACCTCCCGAACGAGATCTCGTTCGACCAGTTGCCGGATCATGGCGTCCGCCGCGACCCCGCGGAGGCTCTCGATTTCGCCCCGGGTGACGGGCTGGGAATAGGCGATTATCGACAGCGTTTCCATGGCCGCCCGCGAAAGGCGATAGGCGTGTTTTTTCCCGTAGTGATCCTTGAGGCGCGGCCAGAGGTCGCGTTTTGGCTGGAATGAGATGCCCCCGCCCGATTCGCTGAGTTCGAGACCCCGGGAGGGATGCGCAAGTTCCTCCTTGATTCCGGCCAAAACGGTACGGACCTGTTCGGTCGAAAGCCCTGCAATGCGTCCCAGCGCCCGCGGCTCAATCGGCGCGGTTTCGAGAAAGAGAATCGCTTCGATCAACGCCTTTTCTTCATCCATCAGTAGACTCCTGACCGCTCGGTACGACTCGTATGTCACCGAACAGGCGGTTCTGAACGACCCGGACCATCTTCTGGCGAACCGCCTCGAGCAGCGCGATGAAGGCGCACACGACTTCCATGACCGAGTCGTCGTGGACGATCAACTGTTCAAAACGGAAAGACGCACCGTTTTCAACACACTCGGCGATGAGGGTGAGTTTCTCGTTGACGGTGACTTCCTCGTAGAGGCTCACTAACCGGTCCGTGGAAATGTTGGCGATGATACCCGAGAAGGTTTTCAACAGGTCCCAGACGTCGATCGATTCCCAGATCTCTTCGTCGTCGGTGAAGGGCAACGGCGGCTGGCTCGCCTTACGCTGCAGGTAGGTATCGTTCTGTTCCGCCTGATCGATCATCAGCTCCGTGAGCTTGCGATACCGCTGGTACTCGATGAGGCGATCAACGAGTTCTTTTCGCGGGTCATCCCAATCCTCGGCGTCCTCGTCCTCGACGGGAAGCAACATCCGGCTCTTGATGTAGAGGAGCGTAGCCGCCATCAGATAGAATTCGGTGACGTTGTCCAGATCGATCTGGACGGCAAACGCCAGGTACTCCAGGAACTGCTCGGTGATCCTCGCAATGGGAATGTCGTAGATGTTTACTTCATTGGTACGGATCAGGAAGATCAAGAGGTCCAGGGGACCTTCGAAGTGTTCGAGTTTGACCGGGGGACCCTGGCGGCGCGTCTCGTCGTCGGCAACCGATTCCATCGGCGGTGAGTATAGAACGCGGGCGCGACCGGGGTCTATGGCGCTCCCGGCTTAGAGACGTCCCGGGCCTAGAAAAGCGCGTTGTCGCTCTTGGCGGAGTCCGTGTCTTTTTCCTTGGCTGGCTTCGGTTCCGGCTTCTCCTCCGTCGCTTCTTTCGCCTCCGGCGTCGGGAACATAAGCGCCCGCAGTTTCCGTTCCACGGCGGTGTAGATGTCGGCGTTTTTTTCGAGGAAGTCCTTCACGTTCTCTCGGCCCTGACCGATCCGTTCCTCTCCGTAGGAGTACCAGCTACCGCTCTTCTGGAAGATATCGTGCTTGAGCCCTGCATCAAGCAGGCTTGCGGTCGCGGAGAGTCCTTTGCCGAAGATGATCTCCATCTCTACCTTCCGGAACGGGGGTGCCACCTTGTTCTTCACCACCTTGACTCGAACGCGGTTCCCGATCGCCTCGTCCGCCGACTTCGTGATCGTTTCGATACGGCGGACTTCGAGCCGCACCGACGCGTAGAATTTGAGGGCGTTCCCTCCGGTTGTGGTTTCCGGATTGCCGAACATCACACCGATCTTCATGCGGATCTGATTGATAAAGACCAGCGCCGTGGAGGACTTCGAGATGATCCCGGTGAGTTTCCGAAGTGCCTGACTCATCAGACGAGCCTGGAGACCCATGTGGCAGCGCCCTGGAAATTGCCCAGAAAGG
>JANQHT010000094.1 GCA_028282545.1 Spirochaetales bacterium | reverse complement strand
GATGCGGCTTGCCCTCACCACGGCTGGTTTCGACGTACAGGTGCACGCCAACGACCCGGCGGTTGATCCCGCGCCGTTCGTCGACGAGAACTACCAGCTCCAGTGTGGTGGTGACAACGCCTATGCGGGGCGTGATGACGTGTACTGTCGGATCGGTGGTGGGGAACTGCTGGTCAATGGTCGATTGTTTCGGAACAGACCTGATTTTTTCGGATGCGGGAACCAAGAGACCTGTTGTGGGAACATGTCAGCCGTCGCGGGGTACTTTGAAACCTACGGAATGACCGAACAACACCTCGACGTGCCGACGAACCCCGCCGCGTGGCCTCTGATTTTCTTTGTGGGCGGTGACGTGACCCGCGTGGACGGCCGAATCACCGATCTTGATTTGGCGCACGTCGAATCGGCCGCCCGTGACCGCTGTCTCCGACTAATTCTCAAGTTCAAACCGCTCCACTCATGGGCGGTTCTGCGAATTGCATGGGAGTAGATAACGCTGGCGTTGCCGGTTTTCGCCGTCTCGGGTACGGTTCTCCCTGTGCTGTCCCGAGACGGTTTTATTCACCCGGTAGAAGGGCCGATAGTAACTACCAAGGATGTGTGTTGTTTAAACATAACAACGGCGTTACAATTATAGCGTAAGCGCTACGTTGGGATGGAAACAGCATAGGCGCTGTGTCAGATGGGGGGCACCAATCAAATGAGCCACAGTGATTTTCTCTTCAAGACTTCATCGTTTGTCGACGGCGCGGCGCGGGCTGTCGATATTGTTGGCGACTTCGATACATACAACTATAGCGCGTCCTCGCGGGAAGCTGACGTGAAAGCACTCCTTCATGATATTGCCGCGATCAGGAAAGACATGTGGGACGCGTACGAAAGCGCCATGCGCGACGAGGAAGAACGCGTTCCGTCGGTCGGTTGACAATTGGACCGCCAAAACGACGAATCGAATCCAAACCAACAAGAACGACGCGAAATAACAACGGGCGGACCAGACGCTGAGTTCGAGTCAGCCGAAAAAGCATCTTCCGGCGACGGACGAATTCCGCCGGATCTCCTCAAGGCGATAGATGACAGGTCGGAAGATGTTCTCGTACGCATGGTCAAAATATCTCGTTACTTCAGCGGTCCCTTACCGCCGGCTGAGGAGATCAAGAAATACGAAGAACTCCGACCTGGATTTGTCGAAGTCTTTTTTGAAAACTTCAAATCACAAACGCCCCATAGGCAATACCTTGAACGACTTACCGTCACGGGCAATGTCAAAGCTCAATCGCAAGGCCAGTGGATGGCATTCATCCTGTTTCTCATTTGTATTGTGGGAGGGATTTGGTTGGTAGCCACGGGCCGGGAGATTCCTGGCGCATTCACGGCGATCGCAGGTGTACTCGGACCAATTACACTGTTTCTGCGACGTCGATCGGCGACTGATCGTAGTCTCACCCAAAAAGAAACCGACGAATAGACAACGACGTTCCCAATGTTGAGTTCCCGAAAATCATCGTAGCGCGTTCCCGCCTGAATGAGACGTGGAACTCATGACCGACGCTGACCTTTTCGTCCTGTTCGGAATCGTCGTCGCTCTCGGCGTGTATCTCGTTCATCCTCTTTTTGCGGCTCTGTGGTGGGAACACGACGGCTGATCCGGGGCACCCGTGACGGGGTGTAGCACAAAACTGTAGCAAATCCGTCCGTTTCGGCGCTATTTCGGGCTATTTCCGATTATCTCGCGTTACGAACATCTGGCGGGGTGGTTGCATAACTCGTTATCTGAGCTATAATTAACTACAACACGTTGCGTCTGGCTATTCCGTGGAGACGGCTTCCCAAGCTCGTGACGCGGGTTCGACTCCCGTCGGCCGCTATTCCCATGGGTTTGCCTGATTCGGTCTATCAGTTCTTCCGTCTGTCCGATTTGCATTCCCGATTCGCTTGCACCAAACCGATTGCACAGGCAATACGATGTAGCGGAACGTTCGTTCCGAAGAACCCTCCGGCACGGAGGGGCGCTCGTCTTCAATCTTTTGATCCGAGGCAATCACGCAATTACCGTGGAGCGAGCGATGCCTCCTCGAACAAAAGGGGTGCACCGCTCTCCACGTCGACTACCGGCGCAAGGCTGCGAGCCGGTTTGCTTTTGCCATACCAGTGTAGATTGAGTTCCGCGCCGAGCGCGACTATCCGACGAAGTTGTACACGGACATCACCACTGTGATCAGAGTGAACCCGATACCGATCGTCCACTGCATGGCCGCAAATCGCTTGTCTACTTGTTCGAAACGCTTGTCCATGTAGTGGATCAGGTCGTCAAAACGTTTATCGATCTGTTCGAAGCGCCTGTCGATCTGTTCGAAACGTTTGTCAACCTGCTCGAAGCGCTCTTCGAGACGGGCCACGCGTTCAGCGATCCGGCGCTGGCTTTCGTAGAACTCCGGGGGGAGTTGTACCATGGGCGGATTGGTAGGCCAGGCAACGGCCGGCACCCCGGTCTCAGATTCGACGCGGACGAGGCCGATTTGCGTCAAGACTGCATCGACGATTCTCTGTACTTGCTCTTTGGACAGTTCCATCCGGTTCGGTTCCACGTACAAATATAGAGCAAAACGGATCGCGGCGCTTCAAGAATTCGCGAATTCCGTGCAACACGCGGTCGCCGCACGACGTGGACCGTAATCAGGAATGCTTCGTAACTTCGACGCTCGCCGTACTTATCGTGTGCCGCCGACCACTGGAAATCCAAACCGTACGTAGGCATTGCCCCGGTCGACGATTGTATTCCGGACCCCGACGCTTGCCTCCGCAACGGATCGGGAGACGTGTTCCTGAAGGTCCTGCATTGTTACAGCGTCGCGTAGCGCCTCCATGGTGTGTTCTTTGAAGAGGCGGAAAGGTAGCGCTTCAGGGCACCAACGCACACCTACCCATCGGCCACCTCGGCCGGCCACACCACATCGAACTCTTCGAATACTACCGGAACGCCGTCGGAGAAGGCGAGTTCCAGTTCCTTGTGCTCCGTCTCGAAAAATCGCCGATGCTCGTCGAGCCAGTAGTCGCGACTGCGGTCCCCCTCCCCCTCACGCCGGGCGAACTCGTCCGTTACCGATGCCAGCGGCGCCACCGCGACGGAGGTGGTCCTGATGATGCATCGGGGCGTGCCGGAACCGTCGAGCACGATCGAGAACCGCCCCACGGCGGGGACCGGTTCACCAATCGCCAGGAGCGTCTGGAAACTCCCGGCCGTGGCCCGCTTGGTTCCGGCCACCACGAGATCGGCAAGCTCATTGGCCATCTCCGTGCCGCGACCAAAGGTCCAGGCGCCGGTGCCGGGCGTGGCGGCAGACTCGGCTCCCGCGGCCGCACCGTCCGGGTGGTTCATAACAAAGTCCACCCACATTTCCCGCGCGGCGGTGGTCATGCCGTCGTCACGAGCAACGGCGCGCGCCTCGATTTCGACGAGGGCATCCGGCACCACCAGGGAGGCCACGCGCACCACCGACACCAGCGGTTGGTGTGACTGCCCCTTCCAGAACTCGCTCCACGCTGCAAACCCGGCGTGGAGGTCGGAACCGTCGACAACGCTGATTCGCAGCGACACCAGGGCGTCAATACCTGCGCCCGCTTCGGCGAGTACCCGCCGCAGGTTCTCCAGGGCCAGGGCCGTCTGTACACCAATGTCACCGGGGTTTTGGATTGTACCGTCTGACCCGACACCGTTCTGTCCACCGATCTCGATGATGTGCGTACGCGGCGGGATGACCGCGCCATGGGAATAGGCGGGCGATGCGGGCAGGGACGGCGGATTAAGATAGACCACTCCGTTGTTCATGGAAACCTCCAACGCCTATTCTGCCGCAAGGCGGAACGAAAAGCGATGGGTGGACGTTACGCCCCGGTACTCCCGGGGAAAGCGCCAGAGGCGCGCCGCCCGGAGAGCAGCGGTATCCAACAGCTCAAATCCGCTCGATTCGACGACCCGAACGGCCGCCACGCGGCCACGGCTCCCCACCTCGATGGCGAGAACGATGGTCCCCTCCTGGCCTCGGACCCGCGCGTCCGGGGGATACTCGGGCTCGACCACGCGAACCGGGTCCAGGGTGATGATCGTGGTGGTGCCGCCCGCGGTACCGTTCAAGGGCTCCGATTGCCCGCGGCTCCCGCCGGAAGACCACGGAGAACGGGCGTGGGTAGCGGGCGCCGCGGCGCTCCGTTCCGCAAAGGTCGGTCCGGCTGCCGGAGGTTCCTCGGGCGCCTGCGTTTTGTGGACCGCCGGTTCGGGCGCAGCCTCGGGATCGGCTGTCCCACCGAGATCGGCCGTCTCCGAGACGCCCGTAGTGATCGCGCCCGGGTCCACGGGGGCCACCGGCGGTATGACAGGCGACGAGGGATCGATCGGTTCTGCAGTCACGTTGGTGATATCGCCGGCTTCCACGGCAGGCGCGCCCGGTTCGAAAGGAACGGCGGTCCGGACCGCCACGACGATTGGAACCTGTCGTACCACCGGGTCGCGGTCCGGTACCGGCAAGAGTGGAACCATTAGGAGGTGCACCGCGAGTGCGATCGAGGCGCCCACAGCGAGGCGTCGTCCCTCGCCGTCGTATGCGCGGCGATGGGGCGTAAAAGCGATTCCGGCGGCGCTCGAACCGCTACTCATCGTCCACCCACAGCGCGATTGGCCCCTGCGAGACAGCTACCGTCGTCTCCTCGGTCAGCGTGCCGTCCGCCGCAAAGCTGAACACGATAAGACGAGAGCGGCCGAAATCGGCCGCCCACAGGCGGTCACGCACTACCGCCACGTCCGCAACAAATGAAAGCGTCCCGGATCCACCGGTGGCCTCGTAACGAAGCGTCGCCGACACATCCCAGGCGCCGTTTCGTCGTACCGTTCGGATACCCCCTGGGCCGGCTAGGAAAAGCGTCGATGTGTCGCCTGCGTGGTCGATCGTCGCTGCACCGGGAGAGCCGCCCACGGCAATGCGCGCCTCCACCGCAAGTGTGGTCCGGTTGAGCACCACTACGGTGCCGTCCTCCGCGCCGAGGCCGTCGTTTCCGTAGTTGATGCCGCTGCCGACGATGATAATCTCATCCCGGATCGGCACATCAATGAGCGCCACCGGGTTGAGGCCGGAGTCTGCGCCGCCGTCAAATCCATCGGCCTCGAGAGCGATCTCGTCCTCCGCGACGATCTCCGCGCTCCACCCCGACGCCTCTGCCGGGTCGGAGGTGAACCGCACGTCCCAGGTGGAGAGCGTTGCCGCCCCGAAAGGCCGCTCCGCCGGGCGTGCCACGGAGAACGCCGTGTTCGCCGCCATGACCCGGACCGTATCCGCCGCGGTGCCGGCGAGCACAGCCACCGCCTGGGGAGCGTCCCCGGTCGCCAGCGATGCCACCTGGTACAGGCTGCTCTCCCCGACCACAAGGAGTGTCACGGTGTCGGTTAAAAGCTCCGATGTTGCCACGACCGCCGGCGTTTGGGCCGTGGCCTCCAGGGCCGCGCTGTTCATGGGGTTGCTGCCGGGGCCGAAATCGTACCGTTCGCGAGCCGCGAGCGTTGTCGTATCGATCAGAAGCAGCGCGTTTTCACCGGAGAGAGTCACCGCGTATCGTCCGTCGGTTTCGACGATGTCGTTCGGCACAGACCCCAGGAGGGTCACGTCGTTCACCACCGTTGTCGGCGAGCCGTCCGCGTCGATCGCGACGGAGGTCACGGTTTCGGCAAGCGAGTGCACCACAAGAACCTCGGCCCCGGGATCGCCGGACCGCCCCGTCGCCTCCACAGGCGTATCAAGGAGCGGACACGCGGTGAAAAGGAGGTTCAAGGCGACGATCGCGACCCTCCCCGTGAAAGTGACCGCCCGCCTGATCGCCGCAATCACCAGGCAACCTCCAGGGCAAGGACAAGCTCGCGGCCCGGGTTGGGCAGGAAGCGGGAGTCGATGTACACCTCGTCGAGTACGTTCCGCACGCTTGCCGTCAAATCGGCGTCCCGGTAGGGGAGCGCCCAGGTAAGGGCCACGTCTATCGCGAGGTAGGGATCGAGCCACGCAGTGTTCTGCGCAGTCACGGGGCGGGAGCCGACGAACCGTGCCGTTCCGGCAAGGGCATGGCCGGTAAGATGGCGAACGGTGACCGATGCCGTCGCCGAATGGCGCGGGCGGTACGGGAGCTGTTTGCCCCTGGTCGGGCCCCCTCCCCGGTCTACGGCGCGGCCCACGTTCCCGTCGGCGGCGAAGTCGATCGCCCAGGGCGACATTCCCAGGTCCCGCGTCGCAGAGAGGCTCGCCTCCAGCCCTTCCGTCACCGCACCCCCGGTATGCCGTGGTTTCCAAACTCCGGTTGGATCGGGGAGCCACTGGATCAGGTCTTCATAGGCGGTCCGATACGCCGCCGCGCGCAGGCGCGCCCTGCCGGGAAGGCGATATACCAGGCCCGTCTCCGCGGAGGTGCTCCGCTCCGGACGCAGGTCGGGATTTCCCACGGCAAATCCCGATATCGGCAAAAAGAGTTCGGCGAAGTTGGGCAGGCGGTATCCCGCGCCCCCGGCGCCCTCAATCCGGAAGGGTCCGTTGCCGGGTGCCCAGGAGAGTTCACCCCGGCTACTCCACAGTACCTCCGGTGTTCCGCCTGTGCTACGATCGCCGCCGGCGAGTTCTCCCCTTCCGGAGAGTGCCCACCGCCACGCCTCATCCCCGGCCGAGGCGAGGCGAGGCGCCGCAGCGAGCACGTTCCGCGACCGGTCGCCCAGTTCGCTCTCAACGAGCATCTCCAGGCGCCCGCCGAGGGCGAACTCCACGTCAACAGCGCCGATCCCGGACAACCGGGACGCCGGCCAACCCCCAAAACGCATCTCGACGTCCGTCCAGGCAAGTGTCGCGTCGGAGGCGAGCGCGCCCAGCGGGTAGCTTGGGCCGGAAAAGGAACGCTCCCGGTAGCCGGCCCGCACGGCGAGCGATCGATACGAGAGATACCCGCGGGATGCATCGCCGGCCCGGTGCGCCGCGGCAACGGAGACATC
>JANQHT010000060.1 GCA_028282545.1 Spirochaetales bacterium | reverse complement strand
TCCGCATGAGCAGTCCCTTGACTTCCGAACCGCTTATCACTAGATCCGTACGTGAGGCATCCACGACCTTTCAACTAGATCCTTACGTGAGGCACTTAGCACTTCTTGAGCGGCCGCGTCCGATTCCGTATCTTGTCGAATGATGCGTCGCCTGATTATCTTCGTCGCCCTTGTGGCTCTTCTCAGTTTCGCCGCCTCCCGGATGACGCGGGTCCTCCTCTACGAACCGTCCGGGCGAGCCGGCACCTTTGTGGTTGAACCTGGAGAATCGCTTCGAGGGGTGACGAGAAACTTGGCCGACCAGGGGTACGTCCGGAACGCACGGGCGGTCGAAATCTACGGACGCGCCCAGGGGTACGGTGGTCGCGTGCAGGCGGGACGCTACATCGTGGATCGTACCGACACTCCCGTGCGAATCCTGTTGCGCATCGTCGGCGGTGACGCCGTCTTCGACGAAATCACCTTCACGATCCCCGAAGGGTGGAGCCTATCCGACATAGAAGCGGAGTTTGCCCGGCGCGGTCTCTTCTCGATCGAGGAATTCTCCTCAGCCGCGGTCATGCAGCCCGCGTACCGCGATTTTCCCTTTCTATCGGAACTCCAGGACGACACAATTCTCGACGGGTACCTCTTCCCCGATACGTATCGCGTCTTTGCCGACAGCACGCCCGAGACCGTGGTGCGGCGAATGCTCCTGAACTTCCAGGCCCGGGTGATGCCCGTTTTTGCCGGTGCGGACCACTCGGATGGTCGGACGCTCCACGAGATCCTCACGCTTGCATCGATCGTGCAGGCTGAGTCTGGTGCCGGCGATATGCCGGACGTGGCGGGGGTCTTCACAAAACGCCTGCGCGACGGCATTCCCCTCGAGTCGGACGCCACCGTGAACTACGTGCTCGGTACCAACAAACTCCAGCCGACCTTCGCGGATACCGAAGTGGAGCACCCCTACAACACCTATGAAAACCGCGGCCTGCCGCCGGGGCCCATCGGAAACCCCGGCCTCGAGGCGATTCTGGCCGCGTTGGAACCGGCGGAGAATCCGTACTACTTCTTTCTCCACAAGCCGGACGGCGAGATCGTGCTGTCAAGGACCTTTGCAGAGCACCTATTCGGCAAGGCGCGGTACCTGGACTGATGCAGCCGGCATGAACACCCGAATGCCCGTAGCGATCCGTGTAAAATACGGTCTCGTCCACGTACCGAGTGCCGACCGATGCCGCCGGTGGGCCCGGCGCTGTCGCGAGCAACTGGCGGCGGGGCTTCCTCCGGAACGGGCCGGTCTCCTCGCCGCCACCGATGTCTTTCCGTACGAAGCGAAGGAGGTTGTCGTCGAAGGTGCCCTGGAGGTGACCGCTCTTCTGGACATGGATAAATGATATCGCCCAAGATGGTGTATGACGGATTCACCTCTCAGCGTCCTTGTGCGCGGACGCGGCGCCCGGGAGCACGCCATTGCGCGGCGCTTGGCGGATTCCGCCTCCGTGGCGAACGTCATCGTTTCTCCGGGGAACCCCGGCATGGCGTTGTCCGACGCCATTGCTCTTGAGCCGGAACCCCTCTCGCCCGACTGTTTGCGTTCGATCGGTGTAGATCTGATCGTCTCCGCCGGTACAGATCCTACGCCCGCTGGGGCGACACACAAAGACAAGGCGAAACCGCGGATTGGACTCGTAGCCGCATCGGACCGGGCCGCGGCGGAGTTCGAGGAAAACCGATTGACCGCAAAGGAGCACATGCTCCAGGTAGGCATACCGACACCCCGGTTCCATCATGCCGCGGAAGCGGCAATTGCGAACTCGATGGTGGAAGAGATGGACCACGCCATGGCGATCAAGGCGTGTGCGCCGATCTCCGGCCGGCGGGTATTCGTGTGCGCGACGCCGCAGGAAGGGCGGGCCGCCCTGGAAAGCCTGAGTGAACGGGGCGCGTTTCGAGAAAAGGGCGCTCTCCTGGAGGAGGCCCTCACCGGCGTGGAGGTGTCGATGGTCGTCATGACCAACGGCCGCGACTTTTCGACACTCCCTCCGGTCTGGCTCTTCAGTCGCGGCGCCGGCGCGATTGCACCGCATCCGCGCGTTGACGCCGAGGCACTTCACGCCATTGAGCGGGAGATCATTCAACCCACCATCGATTTTATCAATCTGCAGCAGTGGGAGTACCGCGGGTTCCTGACCTTTCGGACAATCGTAACGGAGCGTGGCCCATTCCTGCTCGAATACGCCGTTCAGATAGGCGATCCGGAGGCGCAGGCGCTGATGCCGTTGTTGGACGGTGATCTGGGAGAAGTGCTCGCGGCACTCGCCGCGGGGGCAGTGCCGGATATCACGGTCCGCGCAGAATCGGCCTGCGCCGTGGAGCTTACCGCATCGAATGCCGGAGTTCGCGAGACGGGTACGCGCCATCTTTCCGACGTGGGCGCGCCGGCGGAGCCGGTGCCGCTCTACGGTGACGTCCGAATCAGTGACGACGCCTTGGTTGTGGCGGGACCGCGGGTAGCCACCATCGTTGGCATGGGCGAAACACTCGATGCAGCTCGAACCGCCGCGTACCGGCGCGTTCTATCGCTCAACTACCCAGGCCAGCAGTACCGGCGCGACATCGGTGGAGCGCCGATCGCGGGTGAGATGCTCGAGGAGGGAGAGCACTTCGCACCCCAGTTCGCCCGGAGGGGCGGAGTTCTTCCGGTGATAGTTCAGCACGAGGAAACCGGCGAAGTCCTTATGCTCGGATACGCCGACCTCGCGGCGATTCGGGAAACGCAGCGTACCGGTCGCGCCACCTTCTTCAGTACCAGTCGTAAACGGCACTGGACCAAGGGAGAAACGAGCGGCAACTGGCTCGAAGTATCGGCGATCCAGGTTGACTGCGATCAGGACGCACTGCTCTACCGCGTTCGCCTCCACGGTTCCGGAGTGTGCCATACTACGAACAAATCGGGCGAACCGCGTCGGACCTGCTTCTACCGCGTTCTGGGCGACGAGATCGGCGAGGGTAAGGACACGGCGGACGGCCCGTTCTCGCTGCTCTTCCTGCCGGATCTAGCTTAGGAGGCCGCACCACGGCTCGCACCCGGTAATTCTCACGTACGCACGGGGGCGCCGAGCCCTCCGAAGACGTTGTCTCTTTCAAAGGACAGGTCGATCTCATTTTGGAGGTCAGATGGCCGATTGGAGATGAGTATCACCGGCCGCGCCCGGAAAGAAAAACAAGACGCGTATCCGCGGCGTAGCGAGGCCTAGCGGTTTGTTTTTCTTTCCGAAGGCAGGTATGTAGAAAGACGTCCCAGGGTCATCTGATCTCCAAAATGTGAATATCTGACCTGTACAACCCAGGGTTTACACCCGTGCCGACGAACGGTACGGTACAAGCGTGAGCGCAACCGCTTTCGCACCGTACGACCTGATTCTGCTCGCGCCGGCATCCTTTCTGGTGGGTTTGCGCCGCGGCGGTGTCCACGGGCCGGCCATCCTGGCGGTTGCGCTCCTGGCGGTGTGGTACCCGGCGCCGGTCGCCATCGGTATCGGCGTTGCGATTTTCGTGCACGCCGATATCCAGGCCGTAATCATCGTCGGGCGTGGTGTGGATGTACCGCGGCTCCTGCGATTGCTCTTTCCCGCCGCCATCGGAATTGCCGTTGCGGCGGTGGTGGGTTCCTCGTTGCCGGAGCAGATCTTCCGGTGGGCGCTGCTGGTTCTTCTGGTCGCTTCCTACGGCGTCCTGGTCCATCAGTGGCAGCGCACGGCCTCCGGCGACAACCACGGTGGTACGGCTGTGACGATCCTGGCAGGTTTCCTGGTGGGTTTTTCGTCGATGATCGGCAACCTCGCAACGGTCTTCCTGATCGTCTATTTCTCGGCGGCCCGGACCACCAAGGAGAGCTTTGTCGCGATCAGCGCCTGGTTCTACCTGGCGGTGAATCTCATGAAGCTCCCGGTCCACATTTGGTGGTGGCGTACGGTGAACGTGGAGATGCTGCTTTTCTCGCTGGTTGCGATTCCTGCGGTTCCGCTCGGAATCTATGCGGGCAGGTGGATCGTGGGGCGCCTCTCCGAACCGATCTACTGGGCGATCGCGAACGTCGTGGCGACCGTCGCCGTGATTCGATACGTCCTGGCCTTGGTGTGGCGCTGATGGCCGAGAAAGCACACGGACCCGAACCGGGGCGCGCGTCTATCTACGACATCGCCCGCGCTGCCGGGGTGAACCCGTCAACGGTCTCCAGAGCGCTCAACAACCGCGATCGGATCGGCAACGAAACGCGCCTGCGTATCCAGCGCATCGCCGAGGAACTCGGCTACCAGCCAAGTGACATCGCTCGTTCCCTTGCGACAAACCGGACCGTGACGATTGGCGTTGTGGTACCGTCGTTCAGCGATCCTACGGTGGGTGCCGTCCTTGCGGGGATCGAGCGGCAGGCGAACGACGCCGGTTACCGCGTCCTGATCAGCACATCAAAACGCGATCGCGATCGCGAGTTGGAGATCGTTCAGGATTTTCAGCGGCGCAGGGTGGACGGCGTGATCATCGTGACTTCCCACGTGCGGTCCACCTACGAGGTGTTCCAGAAGACGCTGGACGTGCCGCTGGTAGTCAACGGTCACGAGGAGAGCCGCCCGGACATCGCCGTTGTTGCCACGGACGATCGGTTGTCACTCCGCACGGCCGTACAGCATCTGGTTGACCTGGGCCACTCGCACCTATCCTACCTGGGGGTAGAAGACCGGCCGAATTCCAACACGACCCGGCTCACCGCCATTCAGAAGGCGGTCCTCGCCTATGGCACGCCGGTTGCGTTGACCGTCGTGAACCCGGAGGGTAGCTCTGACCTCGAACGCGGTCTTGCCGGTTATAAAATCCTCCGTTCGTCCGGGTCCACGGCGGTGATCTGCTACAACGACATGACGGCGATCGGCGTCATGAGTGCCGCCCAGCGCGCCGGAGATGAGATCCCGCGGGACATCAGCGTTGTGGGATTTGACGATATCGATATCGTCGCTCACCTTTCGCATCCCCTCACAACGACGCGGCAGCCCTTCTACCGGATGGGGCGAGAGTCGGTCGATTGTGTCCTTGACCTGATCGCGGGCGGCCCGAAGCGGCACATAGTGGTACCGAGCCGGTTTGTGATACGAGAGACGACCGGTCCGCCGTCACATTAACTCCGCCGTCACAATTAACGGAAAATTCGACGCGCAAGCGGTTGCGCGATTGCAGAAACGGGTGTACGATGGTGGGATCGTCGCGTCAAGGCAGTTCCTTTTGCAGTTTGAGTGTTGTGCAAACGGTTGCGCAAAGGAGATGCACCGTGGCTCGCAGGCAGATCGGAATCGGCGTCATCGGGATGGGGTGGATGGGCTACGTACATAGTCGATCGTACCGCCACGTTTCCGATCGCTTCTTCGATGAAGGCGTGGACCCGGTCCTGGTGCTGTGCGCCGATGCGGACTCAAAACGCGCCGAGGCGGCGCAGGCACGGTTCGGCTTCCGGAAATCGACCACCGACTGGCGCGCCCTTATCGATGATCCCGACGTCGAGGTGATCGACATCACCGCTCCCAACGGCATGCACCTTGAGATCGTCCGCGCCGCAGCCGCGGCGGGAAAACACGTGGCGTGCGAGAAGCCGGTTGGGCGCTTTCCGGAAGAGACGATCGCCGCCGCAGACGCCGTGAAAGAGGCGGGGGTGTGCAGCTTCGTCGGGTACAACTACCGGTGGCCGCCGGTGGTTCAGTACGCCCGCGAGATCATCGCCGCCGGCAACATCGGCACCATCACGCACTACCACGGCCGGTTTTTGAACGGGTACGCCGGCAATCCCCATGCGTTCCTTTCGTGGCGGTTCGAGGAGGAGCACGGGCTCGGGACGCTGGGCGACCTCATGTCCCACGCGATCGACATGGCTCACCTGATCGCCGGGGGGATCGAATCTCTCGTGGCGGAACGAGAGACCTTCATCAAGGAGCGCCCCGTTCCCGATCCAAACGCGACCTCCCACTACGCGGTCGGCAGCGCAGACAGCGATACCGGCCCTGTGACCAATGAAGACTACGTGAGTTCAATCGTTCGATTCGAGAACGGTGCCCCGGGTTTCCTCGAATCGTGCCGCGTCATCAACGGCGCCAAGTGTGACATGTCCTTCGAAGTCTACGGCACCAAAGGCGCAATCAAGTGGAACATGGAGCGGATGAACGAGATCGACGTTCATTATCGGGACGACGAGAACCCCGCCGAAGATGGGTACAAGACGCTGCTGAGCGGACCCGCACACCCCTTTCATGGATCGTTCAATCCCGCCTGGGGACTCAACCTCGGGTACGAAGACACGAAGGTCATCGAGGCGAAGGAGTTTCTCACTTCGGTCCGTGACGGCGCGCCGCGCGAACCGTCTATCGAGGCGGCGAGGGCGGTTGCCCTGGTGCAACAGGCGATTATTCGATCGTGGAAGTCGCGATCGTGGGAAGACGTTGGAGGGGAAAAGTAGTGATCAAGGTTGCGAATGCGCCCTGTTCATGGGGCGTGATCGAAAACATCGAAGGCGAACGGATAACCTATAAAAAGGTTCTCAACGAGATCCAGGAGACCGGGTACACCGGCACCGAACTCGGTGATTGGGGTTTTATGCCCACCGATCCGGCACAACTGTCGGAGGAGCTCACGTCGCGGGGCCTCGAGATGGTTGGCTCCTGGGTAACCGTGCACATGCAGAAACCCGAGAAACTCGACGAGGACATCGCACTCGCCGTCAAGACCGCCAAGCTCATGGCCGCGGTCGGTGGTGATACACCGATCGTAGTCCTGGGGAATGATCCCTTCGTAGACCCCGTGCGGACGGGTAACGCCGGCCGTATCCAGGGCGAACACGAGATGGACGCCGCCACATGGAAAATCTTCTGCGCCGCCGCGGAAAAGATCGCCCGTGCCGTCAAAGAGGGCGCGGGGCTCCGGACCGTGTTGCATCACCACGTGGGTACCTGGATCGAAACCCCGGCGGAGACGCGGAGATTCCTGGAAAACACAGATCCTTCCCTGGTGGGGTTGGTCTTTGACACGGGGCACTACGCGTTTGGCGGTGGCGATCCGGCTGAAGGACTCAAGGAGTTCTGGGACCGTATCTGGCTCCTCCATTTTAAGGGGTACTCGGAAGAGATCGCTGCACAATCGCGCTTGGAGCGATGGGATGCGGTGAAATCGTACGAAAACGGCGTGTTCAGCGAACTCGCCACGGCCGCCATCGACTTCAAACCGCTGGCAGACCTGGTTAAGGCGAACGGTTTTACGGGCTGGCTCGTGGTCGAACAGGATGTGCTCCCCGGCATGGGCCGGCCCAAAGAGAGCGCCAGGCGCAATCGCGAATACCTGCGCTCGATCGGGCTGTAAGCGGAGGCGCGCGGATGATGAGAGTCGGATTGCTTGGCGTCGGGTGTATCGGCCGCGTCCACGCGGACGGCGTGAAGGCGCAACTGGTGGCGGAAGCGGCCGTCGCATCACTGGACGAACACCGGCCGGTGAAAGTGGTCTACTCGATATGAAGCTCCGGTTTGCAATGATCGGCGGCGCCCTCGACTCGTTTATGGGCCCGGTGCACCGGCTGTCTGCGACGATGGACGGCGATGCCGAGATGGTGGCAGGATCGTTTTCCCGGCGTGATGAAAAGAACCGGGCCGCCGGTGAACGGTGGCACATCCCGGTGGACCGCCTGTACACCGATTACCGAGAGTTGCTCGCCAAGGAGGCGCACTCCCTGGACTATGTGATCATCTGTACTCCGAACAGCACGCATATCGAGATCGCCACGGCGGCGATCGAGGCGGGGCTGGCGGTTGCCTGCGATAAGCCGGTGGATCGGTCGCTCGAACCGGCGGTCCCCTTCGCGCGATTCGCCCGGGACAAAAAGGCGCTCATGATGGTCACCCACAACTACAGCGGCTACCCGATGATCCGGGAGGCCCGGGTGATGTGTGCCAAGGGATATCTCGGAACGGTCCAGCGCGTTGTCGTCGAAATGCCCCAGGGGTGGCTCCAGGGTATGATCGCGACGGCGGGCCGGGAACCGGAGATGTGGAGGCTCGATCCCGATATCGTCGGACCATCGCTCGCCATGGCGGATGTGGGAACACACGCCCATCACCTCACCGAGTTCGTGACCGGTCTTCGCGTAACGTCGCTCTTCGCGGAAAAGAACAGCTATCTGCAGACCTCCACGCTCGAAAACGACGCCAACCTCCTTATGCGCTTTGGGAACGGCGCTTCCGGCGTTCTCATGGTTTCGGAGATCGCCCTGGGTGATCGGAACCCCTTTCGCCTGCGCGTGTACGGCACCAAGCTCGGGATCGAATGGATACAGGAGTACCCGGAACGACTGGTTCTGAAAGAACCGAGCGGAAACGAACGTATCCTCTACCGCGGTCATTCGGCCGATGCCGAATCAACCGCATGGTCGCGTATACCGATCGGCCACCCCGAGGGATATCTCGAGGCCTTTGCCAATCTCTATTCGGAGTTCCACCGGGCCGTCCTCGATCGCAAGGCCAATCGCTCCGGAACGGGATACCTCTTCCCCACGATCGATGACGGAGTGCGTGGCCTGCGGTTCGTGCAAGCGGCACTAACGAGTTATTCCGCCGGCCGATGGACGGAGATCGATGGAGGCGAGTCGTGAGCACCATTCGCTACGGCATGAACCGTATGGTTGCCCCGAAGATGGGCCTATCTGACTTCCTGGACCTGACCGTGGCGGTTGGGGGTTCCGGGGTGGAGTTGCGCAACGACCTAAAAGGAATCGATGTGACCGACGGCCTCGACACTTCGCGGGTCAACGAGATGTGCGCTGAACGTTCCCTCTCGGTAATCTCCATCAATGCGGTACAGCACTTCAACGTACCGTCCGCACTATCGGAGGCGGGGCGCGAACTGCGGCGGCTGATTCGATTCGCCTCCGCCTTGGGTCGGCCCGGGATCGTCATGTGCCCCCACAACGACCCCGCAGACTCGCGCTCCCAGGCGGAGATGGCGCGCGATACCAGGGCTGCTCTCGTCGCGCTGCGACCGGTCGTGGAGGACGCCGGTGTGATTGGCCTGGTGGAACCGCTTGGGTTCCCCGAGAGTTCCCTGCGCAGCGCCAAAATAGCGGCGGAGATCCTGGGCGAAGTCGGCAGCGACAGCTACCGGTTAACCCTCGACACATTCCATTTCGCCCTGGCGGGGCTGGACCCGGGGATTCTCGGTACCGCGGCAGTGCCGGCGGACCTGATCGGACTGGTGCACCTCTCCGGAGTGACCAAGGACGGCGATGTTGAGGCGTTCCGCGATCCCGACCGCGTACTGGTGGATGCGAACGATCGGGTGAACAACGTGGCGAGCCTCAAGGCGATGCTCGCGGCGGGTTTTGGCGGGTACGCGTCGTTCGAACCCTTTTCGCCGGCGGTGCATGCACTTTCGAGAGATGCGATGGAGTCGGCTTTTGTGACGAGTATGAGGTTCATCGAGTCTCGTGTATAAAAAGACCGATATTCAGACAATCCGATCTTGACAAACCGGAAATTCCGGTTTTTCATGATACAGGGGCGCCGGTACGGCGCTTCCAAAAAACAAAAGTCCCAAAGGAGGGATGAGATGAAACGAATCTTGCTTGCATTGCTCGTGGTAGTGGTCTTGGCCGGCGCGTTTATCGGATGCCAGCGTCAGGAAGAAGCGGAAACCGCGGAAGTTGAACCGGCAGCCGAACAGCTCCATATCGGCATTGCCGCCGCTTCGTTCGATGACAAGTGGATGTCCTACATGCACGAGGGTTTTGAGGTCGCTGCTGAGGATGCAGATGTCCGCATCACCATGGTTGACGGACGGAATGACTCCTCCATCCAGCAGGGTCAGATCGACACCTTCATCACCCAGGGCGTTGACGCGATCATCCTGGTACCCATTCAGGTTCAGTCGATGGCTCCCATCCTCGACGAAGCAGAAGCAGCCGGCATCCCCGTCGTAGCGGTTAACCGTCTCCCGGCCGAACCGGAACTCAATCGTCTGGCAACGTTCGTTGGCTCAAACGAAGAGTTCGCAGGTCGCGTGCAGGGCGAAGCGATTGCCGAAATGCTCGGTGGCGAAGGCGACGTGGTCATCATCTGGGGTGAGATCGGGCACCCCGCCCAGATCGGTCGTACCAAGGGCACCAAAGAAATCCTTGACCAGTATCCCGGCATCAACGTTGTTCGCGAAGACACCTCTGTGTGGCAGCGCGCCAACGCTCTCTCGCTGATGGAGAACTGGATCCAGGCCGGTTTCAACATCGATGCTGTCATCGCCAACAACGACGAAAGCGCCATCGGTGCCGCCATGGCTCTTGAGCAGGTCGGTATGCTTGAAGACGTTTTCATCGCCGGTGTCGACGCCACACCGGACGCTCTCCAGTTCATGAAGGAGGGTAAGATCGACGTGACCGTCTTCCAGGACGCGTACGGCCAGGGATACGCCTGCATCGACGCTGCCATCAAAGCGGTCAACGGTGAAGAGCTTCCCCAGATCACCGACATCCCCTTCCTCCCGGTTATGCCGGACCAGGTGGATGAGTTCCTCGCACTGTGGGGCGTAGAGTAAGCTACACTGCATAGGTAACGGGAGCCGGCGCCCTCTATGGGCGCCGGTTCTTTGTCATTCAACAAGGAGAACAGGAGAATGGCGGAAGAATACATCCTAGAAATGGAGCACATTCGAAAGATGTTCCCTGGGGTTCTGGCGCTTGACGATGTTCATCTCAAGGTGAGACCTGGAACCGTGCACGCCCTCATGGGCGAGAACGGCGCGGGCAAATCAACCCTCATGAAAGTGCTTCTCGGGATTCACGCTCCCGATGACGGCGCCATCCGCTTTGACGGGGTTGAACACCTTCAAATGGACATCCACAGCAGTCTGACGCACGGAATCTCGATGATTCACCAGGAGCTTTCGCCCATACTGCACATGACCGTCGGAGAGAATATCTTTCTCGGCCGTGAGCCACTATTGAACCGAATGGGGTGGGTGGACCACAAGAAGCTCTATCAGCAGACGCAGGAACTCTTTGACGAACTGGAAATCGATATCGATCCGACGTCCAAGATGGTGGAGCTGAGCATCGCCAACATGCAGATGGTCGAGATCGCCACCGCTATTTCCTACGACTCCAAGCTGATCATCATGGACGAGCCCACCTCCGCTATCACAGAGAAAGAAGTGGCGCACCTCTTCCGGATGATAAACGTCTTGCGGGACAAAGGGGTCGCGATCATCTATATCACCCATAAGATGGACGAGGTATTCGAGATATCGGACGAGGTGACCGTTCTCCGCGATGGACAGTTCGTCGGTACCGAGAAAGCGTCGGACATCGACAAGAACAAGCTCATTTCCATGATGGTTGGGCGAGAACTCACCAACTTTTTCCCGAAAGAGGACGCGGACATCACCGACGTTAAACTCGAGGCGCGGAACATCTCACTCGGAGGGAAGTTCAAGAACGTCTCGTTCGAGGTCAGGAAAGGCGAGATCCTCGGGTTCGCCGGACTGATGGGTTCCGGGCGGACAGAGGTAATCGAGAGCGTCTTCGGTGTCTATCCACCCGAGTCGGGCGAGATCTTCATTGACGGCGAAAAGGCCGAGATTACCCAGCCGATGGATGCAATTGCCAAAGGCATGGGCCTGTTGACGGAGGACCGGAAAATGACCGGCCTCTACCTCCCGCTTTCGGTCCGGGACAATATGATCGCCTCCAACATTGACAAGTACGTCAGCGCCAGGGGTCTAAACGCAAAACTCATCGAAGAGGACTGCGAGGGGCAAGTGGATGCACTCGCCGTGAAGACTCCGAGTCTTGACCAGATCGTCAACAATCTGAGCGGCGGTAACCAACAGAAGGTTTTGATCGGGCGGTGGCTCCTTACCGAGCCGGATATTTTGATTCTGGACGAACCGACCCGCGGAATCGATGTCGGTGCCAAGTCCGAGATTCACAAGCTGATGACCAAACTTGCCCAGGCCGGGAAGGCGATCATCATGGTGTCTTCGGAAATGCCGGAGGTTCTCGGGATGAGCGACCGGGTCATCGTCATGCATGAAGGTGAGAAGGCCGGAGAACTGAGTCGCGAAGAGGCGACCCAGGAGAAGGTGTTGCAGCTCGCTTCCGGTGAAGCGATCACTCATTAACAAAAGGGGGACATGGATATGAGCACTATAGCGAGCGAGGGTGCGACAAAGAGAACTTTCAACGTTAGAGCGTTTGTCAATCGATGGGGTATTCTTCTTGTCCTGATAGGGATGTCCGCTTTGCTGGCAATTCTGACCATCGATGGCGGGCAGTCGATATTCCTCAAGTTCCGGAACATCGTAAACATCCTTCGGCAGTCCTCTGTCATTGGAATCATCGCCCTTGGCGTAACGTACGTCATCATCACCGGGGGCATCGATCTCTCGTCGGGCTCGCTGGTAGCGATGATCGGTTGTCTCTCTGCGATTGTAGCGAGGGAAATCTACGGTCTGCCCGTTATTTTGCCGATTATCGTGGCGCTTGCTCTTGGATTTCTTGCGGGTGCAGTTAACGGCGCGCTTCACGCGAAGTTCAAGATACCGCCGTTTATCGCGACGCTCGGTATGATGGTTTCCGCTCGTGGTGTCGGGTTTCTGATCACCAAAGGGCGTCCAATTGACAACCTGACCCAGACCTACCAGTACCTTGGGCAGGGCTCAATTCTCGAGTTCGGACAGAACTTCTTTGTTCCGATCCCCGTAATCATCTTCCTCCTGATGGCACTCATCGCCCACTTCCTGCTTTCGCAGACCCGGTTTGGCAAGTACACCTACGCGCTCGGCGGCAACGAGCAGGCGGCCTACATCTGCGGCGTCAACGTTGACCGACACAAGATACTCGTGTACGCCTGGGCGGGATTCCTTACCAGCATCGCCGCAGTGGTCCTGACGGCCCGCGTGAGCGCCGGTCAGCCCAGTGCTGGTTTGATGTACGAGCTCGATGCAATCGCCAGTGCCGTTATCGGAGGTACCAGTCTTCAGGGTGGTATCGGAACGATAGGTGGTACCGTGGTGGGTACCCTCATCATTGCCGTAATGAACAACGGCCTTCAGCTTCTGGGCGTGTCCTCCTACTGGCAGCAGATTCTGAAGGGTGTGATCATTGTTACGGCTGTTGTCCTCGATACCATGCGGAACCGAAAGAAAATGGGTAAGTGAGTTCCGAGACGTTTTAGCGGGAGGGAAGGGGGCGCTTGCGCCCCTCGGTCTGATCGAAGCGCGATTCCGACGCGCTTGCGTCTTTGCCGCCGGGTGCATACGCGGCCGGAGTGATGTATCCCTTCGTATGATCTTTTAGCAGGCGATTGCGTCCTACTACCATGATCCGACAGACAGGCTCCCGCCGGCGGGGCGGGCAACATTCAGATTCAGGAAGAACAGCGATGAAAAACGAGACAACCCGGGCGGTGATCACCGGCGGAACTCAGGGGCTGGGCCTGGCGGTGGCTCGGAGGCTTATCGCGGAAGGGGCCGAGAAGATCGCGATCTGCGGCCGCACGGCTGCAAAGGGCGAGTCCGCCGTTGCCGAACTTACTGAGCTTGGCGCGGAGGTGTTGTACGTTCAGGCGGATCTGGAGAAACCGGAGGATGCCACGCGGAGCGTGACTGCGGCAATTGACGAGTTCGGAACGGTGAATGCCCTGGTGAATTGTGCCGGACTTACCGGTCGGGGTGGGCTCCTCGACACAACCGTTGAGATGTGGGACCGGCAGATGGCAGTGAACGTGCGCGCACCCTTCCTCACGATGCAAGCCGCGGTGGCCCACATGAAGGAACGCGCCATCCCCGGGTCGATCGTGAACATCATCAGCATGGTTGCCCACTGCGGGCAGTCGTACCTCACTCCCTACTCAACGGCCAAGGGCGGCCTTTCAACGCTCACCAAGAACGTGGCCAACGCCTTCCGCTGGGATCGTATCCGGTGCAACGGCGTCTTGACCGGTTGGATGGAAACACCGGCTGAGGCGGAGATCCAGAAGAGGTACCACGACGCCGGGGACGACTGGGCGGAACAAGCGGGCAAGACACTTCCCATGGGAAAGCTCGTGCAGCCGGACGAACTGGCCGGGCTGGTTGCGTACCTGGTCAGCCCGGAGTCCGGGGTAATAACGGGATCGCTGATCGACTACGACCAGCAGATTGCCGGAGCGTACCCGGAATAAGGGGAGGTCGTCGATGACCTTTGCACTCCACGGACTCCTGGTCCGTTACTCGAACGTTCTGACCGATATCATGCTCGGCGCTGAGGCGGGCTACGACAGCGTTGAACTGCACACGGACAAGCTCGACCGTTTTCTCGCCTCGGGGCTCGGCTCCGGCGAGATCAACGCGGCGTTGCGGGATCACAACACCAGCGTCACCTGTATCGGGATCATTCCCGACGCGGAAACGCAGGACGCACGGAAGCTGGACGGCGTCCTGCGCAAGACGGAGGCGCTTTCGCGGACGGCACAGGAGATCGGTTGCGAAACGATACAGGTCAACGCCTTTACCGAACTCGCGGACCGCTCCTACGCCGAGAATATCAAGCTCACCGCCGCCAACATCAGGCGCATCTGCGAAATCGGGGCGCAGTACGGGATTCGCTTCCAGTACGAGGGAGCCGCCTGGACACCGATTCACTCACTCCGGCAGTGCCTGGATTTAGTACACGAGGTTGCCATGGACAACTTTGCCCTGGTGCTCGACTACTGGCACATGTGGGCAAGCCGGGAGACGACCGCGGATGAGATCGCGCGGGTAAACAAGGATCTGATCTACGGCGTGCACCTCACCGACGGCCTGAGGCCGGAACCGGGTGAACCGTGGCCGGACGAAACGCTCCTCCGCGACGAACTTCCCGGTGACGGGAAGCTGCCCTGCGCAGAGTGGACGGCTGCGGTGAAGGCCACCGGGTACGACGGCTCCTGGTCGCCGGAAATTCTGGGGCGAACTCTGTGGGAGGCCAACCTGCCCGGCATCGCCCGGGACGCCCTGGGGCGGTTACAAGCGCTCGTCGCGGGAGCGTAAAGGAAGCAAGATGCCCGGCGGGTCTTGCCTATTTGTGTCGATGGTAGCGACCTTCCTGGTATGGCATCTGACCAATCGCGGGGCTACCAACACCCCCGGCAACTGGTTCGCCTCCCGGGCGGACCGTTTCTCATGGGTACCGACGGTGACGAGGGGTTTCCCGAGGACGGGGAAGGCCCGGTTCGGAAAGTAGCGGTTTCATCTTTCGAAATCGACGCGTTCACCGTATCCAACGACGACTTTGCCGCGTTCGTTTCGGGCACCGGCTACGTCACGGAGGCGGAACGCTTCGGCTGGAGCTATGTCTTTCACCTCTTTGTGTCTAAGATTTCGCACAAGAGGGGAGAGGTCAAGACGGTTCCAGGGCTAGAGTGGTGGTTCGGGGTGGAACGGGCCTGTTGGAAACGCCCGGAAGGCCGCGGCTCCAACATAAAGGGCCGTGGTGATCATCCCGTGGTGCACGTGAGCTATAACGATGTGCTCGCGTACTGCGCCTGGGCCGGTGTCCGCCTCCCCTCGGAGGCGGAGTGGGAATACGCGGCGCGGGGCGGTCTCGAACAGAAGCGCTTCGCCTGGGGGGACGAACTCGTTCCCGGCGGCAAACACCACGCCAATATCTGGCAGGGGACATTCCCGACGGTGAACTCCCGCGACGACGGTTTCGCAGGGACGGCACCGGTGGACGCCTTCCCTCCCAACGGATTCGGGCTGCACAACGTGGCCGGCAACGTCTGGGAATGGTGTGCGGACTGGTTTTCGCCCGACTGGCACGTGCCGGAACGGCCTGAGACGCGACGCGATCCGAAGGGACCTCCCACGGGTGACCGTCGTGTCAACCGTGGAGGAAGTTATCTCTGCCACGCGAGTTACTGCAACCGCTACCGCGTTGCTGCCCGGAGTTCCAACACGCCCGACTCAAGTACCGGCAACCTCGGCTTTCGCGTTGCCCGCGACGCACCCCAATAGTCGATACCTCGTCGAACCGCGAGGCCCTCTGCGGTTTTAACCCGCCCTGTTGTTGCGTGTACGATCAGTCCGGGTGTCAGGAGTATCTGCCGCGTTTTGTTCTTCCTTACTGAGAGTTGCCGTCAAACCATGATTGGCGCAAGACCGGTGAACGCAGCAAAATCGCGGGCGTTCGTCGTGGCAATGACGTGAATACCCGCTTCAAGATAGGTAGCCGCCAGCAGCGTATCGAGAAGGCGTTTGCGGCCCAGATGGTGTTGCCGAAGCAGATCAAGGAAACGGCGCCCCGCGCCCTCGCCGGCGGAAACAACACGTACTTCCTGGGAGTGCCACCACCTCTCCGCCCGCCGTATCGCCGACTGCATTGGTAGTGGTTTTTCAAATCGACGCGGATCGGTGACGACGTGGAGGAACTCCGCCAAGATCTGAGGCGCAACGGCGAAGCCTTCGGCAGCTTTCGCCTGTGCGAGATCACGGGCAGCTTGGTGTCTGTCGTGTTCAAACAGCTCAAAGGCCACAAGAAACGAGGTATCGATGCCAATCATGTGAGCATTTCGCCGAGAATGTCGTCGTCCATCGTCAAAGGCGCCGTCACGCGACCAACGAGGGCCGGTTTGTCATCAAAGATGCTCGTGGCCTGTCTGATTGAATGTTCGTTGTACTGCGCCATCGCCTCCCGAATCAGTTCCGACGCGCTCCGGTTCCTTCTGGTAGCTGCGTCCTGGAAACGACGGTATACAGATTCATCAACGTTGATTGTAATCATCTTCATACATATACAGTACTGTATATTACTTTGTGATTCAACACTTCGGTTGTACTCTCGCGGTGCGCACCACTCTCGCAAGACGCAGGAGCGGTGTGGGAGTGGGCACAGCCTGCTCCGCGACCACCCGTTCCCCCGCAACTTCACATCGATCGCCTCGGTGCCTGCGACGTAGGTCATCCAATTCTCCCTGTAGTGTACTGAAACGTACGTACGTTTATTGATTACGTACGTATATCGTGGTATGGTACTCCCATGAAGATGACGGCGACGGAGTTGCGCCGGCGGTTGTACCAGGTGATTGACCAAGTGATAAAAACGGGCGAAACGGTCGAAATCGTACGTCGGAATGGCTCGGTCCGAATCGTGCCCGAAACGCGCCCTTCGATCTGGGATCGTCTCGAGGTACACGACGTCGTTCGCGGTGACCTCAACGTCGACTTTGGCGAGTACTGGGACGGGGAACTGGAGATCGAGACAACGTGATTCTCCATCTCGACACGCATGTGATCGTGTGGCTCTACGCCGGCGACCGATCGCGGATTCCGTCCCGCGCTGCGGCCGCGCTGGATCACGCGCATCTGGTCTATTCGCCCGTATCTGGACTGGAAATCACGTACCTCTACGAGATCGGCCGTGTGACGGTTTCCTCGCAAACGATTCTCGATTACTTGCGAGACCGGATCGGGTTGACTCCGGACGATACGCCGTTCCTTGTCGTTGCCCGGGAGGCGGAGCGCCTCTCGTGGACACGGGACCCGTTTGATCGAATGATCACCGCCGCCGCCGCTGTACACGGTCATCCGCTTGTCACGGCCGATGAGGCCATCCGTTCGCATTACGAAGGAGCGGTGTGGGAGTAGCGGTCGGTGACTCTTACTTCTCATTCTCCGGGTTCACGGCGAAGGCGCGTGCGCCGGTGACTCCAACGCGCGATGTCCCGTCACTCTTTAATGTGGTCGTTTGTGGCCGCGCCCCGTGGTTTTGCCGGCGCTGCTATCTGTCGCCGGTCGCGTATTCGAGAATTCGTTCCTTGGAGGCGTCCCGCCACGGAAATTCCGCGGCGATCCTCCCGCCCTCCAGTACCAGAACTCGATTGCTCATGCCGAGAATCTCCTCGATCTCCGAAGAGATCAGGATTACCGCCGCCCCTTTGGTGGTGAGATCGTTCATCGCGTTGTAGATGTCCACGCGCGCCGCCACGTCGATCCCCCGAGTCGGCTCGTCCATGATGTAGATGTGCGAGCGGTTCATGAGCCACCGTGCGACGAGGACCTTCTGCTGATTTCCACCCGAATAGGTTTCCATGACATCGCCCGGGTTCCCCGGCTTTATCGTCAATTCCTCGGCGTACTCCAGTGTCAGCTCCTCCATGTAGCGCTCGTCCAAAAAGAAGCGCCGCAGGAAGCGGTTGAGTGTCGCGGTAGTGACGTTGTGAACCAAGTTGTGGCGGCGGAAGATGCCGTTCTCCACACGGTCTTCGGGAATCAGGGAGATACCCGCCGCCATGGCGTCCCAGGGGGTGTTGATTTCCACCGCCCGCCCGTTGATTTCGATTGAACCGCCGACGGGTTTCGCCAGTCCGAACAGGCAACTCGCAAGAAGTGTTCTGCCGGAACCCATCAGACCGGTGATTCCAAGAATCTCGCCCCGCCTGAGATCGAAACTTACTCCTTTGAGGATAGGATCCTTGGTCAAATTGCGAACGGATAGAACCGTGGGCCCGACTGTTTGCTCAAGGCGCGGGTACCGGTCACTTCGGACCTCGGCGGTCATCATTTTTACCAGTGCTTCGTGGTCGATTCGATCGCACGCTTCCGTCGTGACGATCCGACCTTTGTGAATTACCGTGACGCGATCGCCCACGCGACGGATCTCATCCAAACGGTGCGAAATGTAAAAGATCGCGCGCCCGTCCCTCTTGAGTTCGTCTACGATGCGAAAGAGTATCTCGCGCTCGCCGTCATTCATAGCTGAAGTGGGTTCGTCGAATATCACGATTTCCGAATCGCTGACAAAGGCTCTAACCGCGGCTACCAGTTGTCGTTCCGCGTACCCCAGCGACGCTACGGGAGTCTCCACGGCGAAATCGATCCCGAGCCGTTGGAATACCGCGCCACACTCCCGGATCATTCGCGGCCGATCGAACAGTATCGAGAAGCGTCCTGTCGGCAATCGTCCGAGAAAGACGTTTTCCGCAACGGAAAGGTTCTCGCATGTCTGCACGTCCTGGTGCAGGTAAAACACCCCGGCGGACTGCCCCTCGTGCATCGATCGGAAACCTACTTGGTTGTCGCGAACAAAGACTTTCCCGGCATCGGGCGGAAACCATCCGGCGAGAAGCTTCATCATCGACGACTTGCCTGAACCGTTTTCACCGACGATAACGTGTGCCTCACCTGCTCGTACGTCAATTGACATGTCGAACAGTGCAAAGCCCGGGAAGATCTTGGTAACGTCGACCAACCTTGCGACGATCCCTGACGAGTGCTGGGTATCTGTCGGACGCGCCGGTACCGTTCTCATGCGCTCCCTTCGAAGGCCGCCACCGAGGTATAGATGGGAATATCGTGTGCAAAAAGTGCGGTTTTGTAATTCTCTTCGACAAAGGTATTTGTGATCACCCGTTGGGCCATTTGCACGGACCCGAGCCGGTAAAAGGCGTTCCGGGCAAAGCGTTCCGCCGGGCACACGAGGATCGTTTCCTTCGCGACGTCTATGGCACCGAGAATCAGGTCAGCCTTCTCCTGGCTGTTCACCGATACTTCGAGGCGATCGTTGATTCCATCCACTTCAACAAAAAGCCGGTTTACGTAGAAGCGTTGGAGATTCGATAGCGCCATCGAACCGAACACCGCGCGTTCCTGGGCAACAACGTCGCCGCCAAGCATCACCACACGGTTCGTCTGTTGGACCGAAACGCTCAAGGCAATCGTGACGTCGTTCGTAAGGACGGTAAGCCCGCTCCGCGCTTCGAGTCTTTGGGCGATACGAGTGCTCGTTGCGCCGTTGGTCAACATAACCACGTCACCGTCGCCGACCATATGCAACGCGACGGTCGCAATTTCGTCCAGGTGTTCGTCTACGGGTGAAGTGACAAGTGCCGCGATCTCACCGGCGCCGGCCCGTTCGTTCAAAACTGCACCGCCATGGGTGCGGGTGAGGAATCCTCGTGCTTCGAGACGTTCCAGGTCGCGCCGGACCGTAACCTCCGAAACGCCGAGCATGGCGGAAAGTTGGTGAACGTGTGCTTGCCCGTGTTCCTCGAGATACTGCCTGATCACCCGAGCGCGTTCGGTCGCGTACATGCGTGTTACTCCCTGTAGACTGGTGAATCATACCAGTGCCGGTCAAATCACGCCAGACCTGACCGTTTCAGATCATTTCAGACAGAAACGAAATTTTATCTTGACAGATTGCCGGACTGGATCGACAATATCGAACAACTTCGAAAGATAACGATTACGTTTTGAGCAAAAACGATCGTATCACCGGAGTACAAACCACAAAGGAGGACCGAATATGAAACGGTTCACGCAGATTGTCACGGTAGCCCTGTTGCTTCTGGTTGGATTCACGCCGCTCTTCGCCGGCGGCCAGGAGGAGAGCGACGCGCAGATTGTAGGAGTTGCCATGCCGACTCAGTCCTCACAGCGCTGGATCCAGGACGGCGGATTCATGAAGGAAATTCTCGAGGAACGGGGGTACGAAGTAGACCTCCAATACGCAGAGGACAATATCGACGCCCAGGTTTCACAGATCGAGAACATGATCGTCAAAGGTGCCGATGTGCTCGTTATTGCGGCAATTGACGGTGCGGCGCTTTTCAACGTGCTCGAACAGGCAGCCGCCAACGACGTCAAGATCATCTCCTACGACCGGTTGATCATCAACAGTCCCCACGTCAGTTACTACGCAACCTTCGACAACTTCAAGGTTGGTGTACAGCAGGGCGGTTATATCGTTGAGGCTCTCGACCTCGCCTCCGGCGCAGGTCCCTTCAACATTGAGCTTTTTGCCGGATCTCCCGACGACACCAACGCGTACTATTTCTTTGATGGTGCGATGAGCGAGCTTCAGCCCTACATTGACAGCGACCAGTTGAATGTCGTGAGCGGTCAAACCGACTTCGACCAAGTCGCGACGCTTCGCTGGGACGGACAGGTCGCACAACAGCGCATGGACAACATCCTTGCCGCCTTTTACACCGACACCGACGTCCATGCGGTCCTCTCGCCCTACGATGGTCTTTCGATCGGTATTCTCTCCGCGCTCAAGAGCGTCGGGTATGGAAGTGCAAAGGATATCCCGATCGTGACGGGACAAGACGCGGAGGTCCCGTCAATGAAGTCGATCCTCGCCGGCGAACAGGCACACACCGTGTTCAAGGATACGCGGACTCTCGCGCGGCGTGCCGCCGACATGGTTGACGCCGTCCTGCAGGGAGTGGAACCGGAGATCAATGACACTACCACCTACGACAACAACATCAAGGTAGTCCCCTCATTCCTCGAAGAACCCGTTTCGGTTGATATCACCAACTGGGAAGAGGCCCTGATTGACACCGGGTACTACACGATGGAGGATCTCGGTCTGTAGTTGTGTTGGTGCTGGAGTTGTAGAAACACAGCATGATCTCGTGACCGGCGGCCCACCGGCCGCCGGTCACCGTTTATACTACCTACGGCGAAGAGAGATACGGGACAATGGCAAACGTTATTCTGGACATGCGTGGCATCACCAAGGAGTTTTCCGGCGTCAAGGCGCTGGACGATGTCCATCTGACGGTGGAGGACGATGAGATCCACGCACTCGTTGGCGAAAACGGTGCAGGCAAATCGACGCTTATGAACATCCTCTCCGGCGTGTACCCGTACGGTACGTACGAGGGCATGATTCTGCTGGAGGGAGCGGAGTGTTCATTCCGCGGCATCAAGGACAGTGAGCGTCACGGCATCGTCATCATCCATCAGGAACTTGCCCTCGTCCCGGATCTTTCGATCGCGGAGAACATCTTCCTCGGAAACGAACAGGCAGTCACGGGGATTATCGACTGGAACAAGACGATCCATCGTGCCGGCGAACTCCTGAACAAAGTGGGTCTCGATGAAAATCCAAGCACGTTGATCGGTAACATCGGCGTTGGAAAGCAGCAACTCGTCGAAATTGCCAAAGCACTGTCGAAGGAGGTGAAGCTCTTGATTCTCGACGAACCGACCGCCGCCCTCAACGACGAAGAGTCGGACAAGCTGCTGGACCTTCTTGTAGGATTGAAAGAGCGCGGGGTCACGTCGATCCTGATCAGTCACAAGCTGAACGAGGTAGAGAAGATCGCCGATCACATCACGGTGATTCGTGACGGCCAATTTGTCGAAACGCTTAGCCGGGGCAAGGATGACTTTCACGAGGACCGCGTCATCCGCAGCATGGTCGGGCGCGAGATCACCGACCGATGGCCGCAACGCGAACACGAGGTGGGCAAAGAGATCTTTCGGGTGGAGGATTGGACCGTGTATCACCCGCAGTATGAACACCGAAAGGTAGTTGATAACGTGGGCTTCACGATTAGCCGCGGGGAAGTGGTCGGATTCGCCGGCCTCATGGGAGCGGGGCGCACCGAGATTGCCATGAGTCTCTTTGGTCGCTCCTACGGTCAGAACCACAGTGGACGCATTTACATCGATGGGGAAGAGGTACCTCTGCGTTCCGTCGACGAGGCGATCGAACACGGTGTCGCCTACGTCAGCGAAGACCGCAAAACCTATGGGCTTTTCCTGATCCAGGATATCAAGAACAATATCTCCCTTGCAAACCTGAAACGACTCTCTGCAAACGGTGTGATTAATCCCAACGAGGAGATAATCCAGGCCGATGACTACCGCCACCGCCTGTCGGTACGCTGTCGCGGCTTGGGGCAGACGGTCCAGACATTGTCCGGTGGGAACCAGCAAAAAGTTGTGTTGGGCAAATGGTTGATGGCGGAACCGAACGTCCTCTTGCTTGACGAACCGACGCGCGGCATCGACGTCGGCGCGAAGTACGAAATCTACACGATCATCAACAAGCTTGCCTCCGAAGGAAAAGGGGTATTGATGATCAGTTCGGAGATGCCGGAACTGCTCGGCATGTGCGATCGCATATACGTTGTGAACGGAGGACAGATCGCCGGTGTGCTCGCCCGCGAGGACGCATCGCAGGAGAGCGTCATGAAGATCATCATGACGCACCAAAAGACGTTGGTTAAGGGGTAATTATGAATCAACTGGTCGCCTACTTCAGGAACAACATTCGACAGAACGGCATGGTGATGGCGTTGGTCCTCATCATGGTGCTCTTCCAGTTGTTGACCGGGGGCATCCTCTTCCGCCCGATGAATGTGAACAACCTGGTGTTGCAGAACGCCTATGTGTTGATACTGGCTACGGGAATGCTCCTGGTGATCATTACCGGTCGAATCGATCTCTCCGTAGGTTCCGTGGTTGCATTTGTGGGCGCCGTTTCCGCCGTCATGATGGTGGACTGGGGCATCTCTGTCGGCGTAACTATCGTTGCGGCCCTTGTGATCGGCGCCGCGGTCGGTGCGTTCCACGGATACCTGATTGCGTTCCTGAAGATACCGATGTTCATCACCACGCTCGGCGGCATGCTTATCTGGCGCGGTCTTACAATGGTAATCCTCAAGGGGCAGACAAAAGCGCCTTTCGATCGCAGTTTCCAGGCCATTGCAGCCGGGTACCTGCCGGGCCGTGAAATTCGTATCGGAAATTTCAACACGATCGCGCTGATCTTCGGACTGGCGTTGTCGGTCGTTTTTGTCATCCTGGTCCTCAATGCACGACGCAACAAGATCCGTTACGGATTCGAGGTGATTCCGCGGTGGATCGAGGCGCTGAGGATTCTCTTCATTGTCTTCGCGATCAACCTGCTTACCTTCAGCCTCGCCGACTACAACGGCATTCCAATCGTTCTTATCCTCCTGCTCGGCCTGGTTTCGTTCTATACCTTCATTACCGATAGGACCATTTTCGGCCGTCACGTGTATGCTTTGGGTGGGAACGCCAAAGCGGCAAAGCTCTCCGGTGTCAAAACGGAACGTGTTCTCTTCCTTGTCTATTTGAACAACGGTGTCATGGCGGCTCTGGCGGGCCTCGTCGTAGCCGGGCGTCTCAATGCGGCTACGCCCAAAGCGGGTGTCAACTTCGAACTGGATGCCATTGCCTCCTGTTTCATCGGCGGCGCATCCGCGACGGGCGGCGTCGGTACGGTGATTGGTGCGATCGTCGGCGGCCTCGTGATGGGCGTCCTCAACAACGGTATGTCGATTCTTGGTGTGAGTGTTGACTGGCAGCAGACAATCAAGGGTATTGTCCTCTTGTTGGCAGTGTTCTTTGATGTGATGACCAAGAACCGCGAGGCAACACACTGAATATGAACGAGTTCACCGCGCTGCGCCGAGAGGTCTACGACGCCAACATGTCGATACCACGCAATGATCTCGCGGTACTCACCTGGGGCAATGTCAGTGTCGTTGACCGTGAGCGAGGCGTTATTGCAATCAAGCCAAGCGGTGTTTCGTACGAACGGCTTCGGCCGGAGGACATCGTGGTCGTCGACATGGACTGCACCGTAATTGACGGAACGCTTCGACCCAGTTCGGACACGAAAACCCACGCGGTACTCTACCGAACGTTTGAAGACGTGGGAGCGATCGTTCACACCCACGCGACGTACTGCGTTGCCTGGGCCCAGGCGTTACGACCGATCCCGATCTTCGGGACAACCCATGCCGACCACACAACCGTGGATATTCCCTGCACGCCGCCGATGTCGGCAGAGCGGATCAACGGCGACTACGAGACCGAAACGGGTATGCAAATTGTCGACTACTTCCGCGAACACGCGCTCGATGCCGCCGAGGTAGAGATGGTGCTGGTTGGTTGTCATGGACCTTTCACGTGGGGTGCCTCCGTCCAAAAGGCCGTTGCGAACGCGATCGCCTTGGAGGAAATCGCCAGGATGGCGACGCTCACGCTGCAAATCGACCCCGAAGCGAAGCGGTTGCCGCGGGTGCTCCGCAACAAACACTACGAAAGGAAACACGGCGGCAACGCGTACTACGGGCAACCGGAGTAGCCCCGATACCAACTCGGGAACGAGGAGAACAGGATGGATAGGACGACGCTTAAGGACTATTCGGTTTGGTTTGTCACCGGGAGTCAACACCTCTACGGACCGGAGGCGCTGAAACAGGTGGCCGAGGATTCGAAGCGGATCGTTGAAAGCCTGAACAGTGATGGGAAAATGCCGACCCGGATCATCACGAGACAGACGGTAACGACGAAGGACGAGATCACGCGAACCCTGCGCGAAGCGTCGGCTGAAGAGACGTGTATCGGCGTGATCGCCTGGATGCACACCTTCAGCCCGGCCAAGATGTGGATTTCGGGTCTTTCCCAACTTACCAAGCCGCTCCTGCAGTTGCACACCCAGCTTCGCAGTGGAATCCCGTGGGATTCAATCGACATGGACTACATGAACCTTCACCAGACCGCTCATGGAGGACGCGAGTTCGGGTTTATTGGAAGCCGGCTGCGGATGGAACGAAAGGTCGTTGTCGGGCACTGGGGAGATTCAGATGTCCTCGCCCGAATCGACGCCTGGATGCGCGCCGCGGGCGCTTTCGCGGACAGCCGCGCGCTCAAGGTCGCAAGGATCGGCGACAACATGCGGCAGGTGGCGGTTACCGAGGGCGACAAGGTGGAAGCGGAACGCGTCTTCGGCTATAGCGTCAACGGCTATGGTGTCGGCGACCTCGTTGCCTATGTCAACGCGGTGAGTGACCACGAAACCGAGCGTCTGATAGACGAGTACCGATCGAGCTATCGCATTGGAGATGGAATAGAGGGCGGTGAAGGAGCGCGTCGTCTTCGGGCTGCCGCCAAGATCGAGATCGGCTTACGCGCTTTTCTTGCGGAGGGTGGCTTCAAGGCGTTTACTACGACCTTCGAGGATCTGCATGGCCTGGAACAGTTGCCGGGGATCGCCGTCCAACGCCTGATGGCCGCGGGTATAGGGTTCGGACCCGAGGGGGATTGGAAGACCGCGGCGCTGGTGCGGGCAATGAAGGTGATGGGTGCCGGTTTGCCGGCGGGTACTACCCTTATGGAAGACTACACCTACCACTTCGACGCGGAGCGCTCTCTGGTGCTCGGCGCTCACATGCTCGAGATTTGTCCCTCCGTTTCGGGTGGCGAGATCTCGATCGAGGTGCATCCGCTTGGAATCGGTGGTAAGGACGATCCGGTACGACTTGTGTTCGACGGCGCACCCGGTCCGGCCGTCAACGTCTCCGTGATCGACGTGGGCGCTCGTTTTCGAATGGTCTTGAACGAAGTTGAAGCGATCGATCCGCCCAAGAACCTCCCGTGCCTCCCGGTCGCCCGGGTCGTGTGGGACCCGATTCCCGATCTCGCCACCGCCGCGGCCGCGTGGATTTATGCCGGCGGAGCGCACCACACCGGCTACAGTCAGGCGGTAAACGCGGAACATGTGACTGACTTTGCATCAATGGCCGGAATCGAGCTTATTCGAATCGACGCATCCTCTACTGTGGAGTCGGTCAAGAACGAACTCCGTTGGAATGAACTCTACTACCATGTGAAGTCCGGGATATAGAGGATGGCCGTCGCCGTTGGAGTGGATGGAACTGATCGCAAGGGACGACCTTGTTCCGGCCGCGCCCATGGCGGCTATAATGGTCCTATGACTTTCGGCGAGGCCATCATCGACTTCTTCGCGAACCTCACTCCTCCGGCCGATCTCCCGCCCGGTGTCGACATACTCTGGCCCTACGGCGACGACGAAGTGAAAAGGGTCATGGCGGCGTTCTACCGGGAGTACCTAGCCGACGAGGGGGATCGCATCTTCCTCATCGGCATCAACCCAGGCCGTTTCGGCGCCGGCGTCACGGGCCTGTGCTTCACCGATCCGGTGCGCCTGGTCAAAGACCTGGCCATCCCCCACGGTCTGGCCGGTGGACGGGAACTCTCGGCGGACTTCGTCTACCGAGTGATCGCCGCCTACGGGGGCCCCCGTGATTTCTATCGGCACTTCTACCTCACCGCTCTCAGCCCGGTGGGGTTCCTCCGGGACGGGAAGAACCTGAACTACTATGACGTGAAAGGGCTCCCGGAGCAGTTAGACGGATGGATGGCGGAGGCCATGGAGGTCCAAACCGCCGCGGGATGCGACCGACGGGTGGCCTTTTCCATGGGACAGGGCGCCAATTTCAAACACCTGGTCGCTTTCAACCAACGCCATAGTTTTTTCGACCGAGTCGAACCCCTGCCCCATCCCCGGTGGGTGATGCAGTACCGCCGCAAGCGCCTGGATGAATTCGTCGCGGTGTATGTCGAAGCGTTGCGAAAGGCCGTCGGGAACTGACCTCATCGCCCCGCCGTCAGCCCGGACGATCGACCGGATACTTGCACAGCCGATTTTCCCGATCTACCATGCTATGGAGCTATGTCCAGCCTTCATCGCATACAGTGGATAGATGAACAGATCCACCGAGAGCGGTATCCCAACTGCAGCGACATAGCCGAACGCTTCGAGATAACTCGAAGACAGGCGTCTCGCGACATCGAGTACCTGCGCTACTCTCTCGATGCGCCGGTGGAGTATGATGCGACTCATCGCTGTGTGTTTGGTTCCAAATCCGACATCCCATAGTTGGACAATAAGCGGTCCAGGATTTTGCGGGAACGCTCTATAATTTCAGATGTGTACACAATTGGCCCAAAAAATTTCGTTGTAGGTTGTGAGAATGATCTCGGGTGGATACGGCTCCATTTTTCATGCAAATCGACCACTTGACTTACGATTTACAAGGATAAATAATACCTCGTGCCTTCGCTCCTTCCGAGACGTGCGGGTGACAAGGTTGCCGAGTTTCTATCCCGATTCCCGGTGGCTGCAATCGTGGGCCCGCGACAGTCGGGAAAATCGACACTTGCTCTCCAGGTCCTGCAGTCTAGAACTCCCTCAGTCCGACTCGATCTCGAGTTGCCGTCAGATATCAACCGCCTGACCGACGCTGAAGCGTTCCTGCGTGCGAACGCGCGGGCGTTGGTATGCCTGGACGAAGTTCAGCGTGCGCCGGATCTCTTCCCACTGATTCGCGCCCTGGTGGACGAGGATCGTCGGCCGGGAAGGTTTTTGCTGCTTGGCTCGGCATCGCCTGCGTTTCTACGCCAGTCAACGGAGTCGTTGGCCGGCAGGATCGGGTACATCGACCTGACTCCGTTCACGATTGAGGAGGTCGGCGCGGCCCATACCCGGAATCACTGGCTTCGCGGGGGATTTCCGGAGAGTTTCCTTGTGTCAACCGAGTACGAATCGTATTCATGGCGGGAGCAATTTATCCGTACGTACCGAGAGGTCGATCTGCCGTCTCTTGGTATCGACATCACTACCGCGGCAATCGGCCGTCTCTGGCAGATGCTTGCGAGCGCTTCAGGAGCACTCCTGAACAAGGCGAAGCTCGCCGAACCGGTGGGCGTCTCTCCTCAGACAATCGCGCGCTACCTTGGCGTACTCGAGGCAACCTTCATGATTCGCGTCCTTCGCCCCAGCCTCGTCGGCACGCGGAAGCGTCTCGTCAAATCGCCGAAGGTCTACGTGCGTGACACGGGATTGCTCCACGCGCTCCTGGGCATCCGTTCAATGAACGAGCTCTTTGGCCACATGGGGATTGGGGCGTCGTGGGAGTCATACATGGTGGAGCAGATCTGCGGGTCATTGCCCGAGTGGTCGCACTCGTTCTACCGAACATCCGGCGGGGCGGAAATCGACTTGGTGCTGGAACGAGGCGGCCGGCGCGTGGCCATTGAAGCCAAGGCCTCATCTTCACCGCGGGTGACTCGTGGCTTTTACGAGGCTACAGACGACCTCGATGTTGACCTGCGCTTTGTTGTTGCTCCCTTGACCACTCCCGGAGCGTACCCCATGGGGCGCGACACGATTGCTTGTACGCCGGACTGGCTCCTGCCTCGGCTACGCGACGAGCAATACGCGGGCGGGATATGACCGGCCGAGTGCACACGAACGGCCCCTCGTGCGGTTCGTCGCTGGCTGGTCATGTGTTCGAAAGGCATCGGACGATCTCCTCGCCGATGCGGTCGATCCCAACGGCATGGCCCCAGTTCAGATGTGATAGAACGACGTGTTCGATTGCATGTGGATCAACACCGATTGAGTGGAGCAGTTCCCCCGGCGGATGGGTATGGGTCAAAAGGTTGGCGGAGAATCGATCCAGATCGTGGTGGTGAGTTTATCCGAGATGTTTTTCATCCTGTGCGGCCGATTGCTCGCGATGATGATGTTGTCACCGCCGTTGAGGATGTGCACGTCCTCCTCAACGCGGACTTCAAGCTTCCCCTCCAGGATGATGCCGCACTCAACACCGTCGTGGGTGATAAACTCGCCGGTGTCCGCACCGGGTTGGTACTCGCAAAAGAGCACTTCAAACGGCATCTCTTCCAGGTGCGGCGTCAGCAGGTAGTAGAGGATTCCGTTTGACGTCCGGCTCACGGTCCGCTCACTCCGGCGAAGCACCGGCGAGCGATGCTGGTCTTCGCCGACGTCAAAGAAGGTACTTATCGGAGTGTCCAGTGCCTTTGAGATCGCAACCAGGGAGGTAATCGACGGATTCGCCTTCGAATTCTCGATTTGACTGAGCAGGCTCTCGGTCAGGCCGGTGACGTGGGCAACGTCCTTGAGCTTCAGGCCCTTCGCTTGGCGGATTTCGCGGATTTTCATGCCCATGTCCTGGATTGCCCGATTCATCCTACCTCGATGGTACACAAGAAGAGGCCGATATTCAACAGACTGAAGTCCGGCACGGCTATTTGGTGAACGAAATTAAAATCAGCGCCGGAACAGGACCGCGTCGGCCTGGCCGCCACCGATACAGAGCGCCGCCATGCCGGTATTGGCCCCGCGTCGCTGCATCTCGTAGAGGAGCGTCACGGCGATTCGCGCGCCGGAGGCGCCGATGGGGTGACCCAGTGCAATGGCGCCTCCGTTCACGTTTAATTTTTCCGCGGGAATGCCGGACTCGCGGGCTACCACGATCGCCTGGGCTGCAAAGGCCTCGTTTACCTCGAAGAGATCGATCGCGTCGATGGCCACACCCGCCCGGTCCGCAGCGGCCGCAATCGCGTCGATGGGAGAGACGCCCATGACATCCGGGGCGTTGGCGGTGGACGCATAGGAGGCAATACGCGCCGGCGGGGAGATACCGAGTTCGCTCGCTCGGGACTCCGACATCACGAGGAGCGCCGCCGCGCCGTCGTTGATACCGGAGGCGTTGCCTGCCGTGACGGTTCCCTCCGGCGTGAATGCGGGTTTCAACGCTGCCAGCGTCTCCACCGTGGTCTCCGGGCGCGGGTGTTCGTCCGCTTCGACGCGTACGGGAGCGCCCTTCTCGGTGGCAACCTCCACCGGTGCGATCTCCTCGGCGAACCGCCCTTGAGACCGCGCCCAGGCGGCTTTTTCCTGGCTCAGCGCCGCGAATGAGTCTTGCTCTTTCCGGGTGACCTTCCAGCGCTCCGCCACGTTTTCCGCGGTAACGCCCATGTGATAGTCGGCAAAGGCGTCCCAGAGGCCGTCGGCAATCATCGAGTCGGTCAGTTCCCGTGAACCCAGGCGGGCACCCCAGCGGGCGTCACGGACCAGGAAGGGCGCCCGGCTCATGTTTTCCGTTCCCCCGGCGAGGACCACATGGGCGTCCCCGGCCCGGATCATCTGGGCCGCCAGGGAGACGGCCCGGAGGCCGGACCCGCAGACCTTGTTGATGGTCATTGCGGGGACCGTCTCGGGGCAGCCGGCGCGAATCGCAACCTGCCGGGCCACGTTCTGCCCGAGTCCGGCATCCAGTACGCACCCGATGACAACCTCGTCCACCAGTTCCGGCGATATCCCGCTACGGTCGAAGAGCGCCCGGCCGGCTGTGACGCCCAGGTCCACGGCCGACACCGTCTTGAACGCACCTCCGAACGATCCAACCGGCGTACGCGCCGCCGCCGCAATGACTACACCTTCCACGAGCCTACCGTCCTATAAAGATCCGGTCCGGGTCAATCTCATTTCGCAGTATCCGCAGCTCATCATCGGAGGGCGGCTCCGTCTCTCCCAGGGGGTCCGCCCAGAGCAGTTCAAAACCGGTGTTCTCCCGGACGTCGCCACGGGTGTAGCCGGGGTTGAGCGACAGCACCTGCATTCGTTTCGTGGCCTCCTCGTAGCCGATCACCGCCATGTTCGTGATCACCCGGTAGGGTCCTGTGTCCGCCGGCAGTCCCGCGCGTTCCCGCGCCCCCGGTCCGTCCAGGTAGCCCGGGGAGGTGAGGAAGTCGACCCTCTCCACAAAGCGCCGCCTGTCGTGAACGGTCATTACCATCGTCCTCCAGCAGTAGGAGGCGTAGTCGTTGGCACCGCCGCTGCCGGGAAGGCGGACCTTCGGTTTGGCCGGGTCGGGACCGATCACCGTCGAGTTGATGTTGCCGTACATGTCGATCTGTGCGCCGCCCAGGAAGGTGTAGTCCACCATGCCCCGGGCGCAGGGTTCCATTATGTCGCTCATGGCGCCGGCGCGAACGCCCCGATAATGGGTCCGGCTGTCACCGACGGAGATGGGCATACGTCGCAGCTCCGGTCCAACGCCGCCGGCCTCGAACATGATCAGGAGGTCCGGTGCGTGCATCTTCTGGGCGAGCATGGCTGCGGCGCAGGGCGCCCCCGTTCCGACGCCGACGCTGCTCCCGTCTTCCAGTTGCCGCGAGGCCACAACGATCATCAGTTCCATCTCGTTGTAATCAGCCATGGCGTTCCTCCATGTCCAGGGAGTACTCGATCCGGCGCAATTGGGCGAGTCGGTCGGGACCGCCGCACTTCATTACGTATTCGTCGTGATCCGCGCAGTCAAATACGTAGGTGTCTATGAACTCGCGGTACGCCCCCGCGTCCGCTTCGACGGAGAGCCATTCGCGCAGGTGGTGTTCGTCGGAGTAGTACTCGTAGGGCATCGTGCCGGGGTAGGCACCGTACGGCACCTCGCACACCGCGTCTACCAGGTAGTAGGGGATGCCGATCGTTTCCGGTTGCCGCACCATCTCTTCGTGGGGGACGAGGCGCTCCGCGGTAATGATCACCCGCTTCGCGCTGTTGGCGACGTCGATATCCGATACCTGGATGCCGCGAAAGCGGGCGTTGCCAAAGAGGTCGGCTTCGTGTACGTGGATCACCGCCACGTCCGCGTACAAGGCCGGTTTGAGCACGATGCGCTTCCCCGTGTACGGGCACTCCACGGTTTTTCCACAACCGTATCGGTACGTGTCGGAACCCAAGGTGGTTCGCATCGGGAGAAAGGGGACACCCATTGCGGCGGCCTTGAACCGGAGCGCCAACCCGTGGTTCGAGTCCTCCACCACGCGGACGCTGCCGTTTTCGAAGTGGTTGCGACTCGCCTTCGAAAGCCCCCGCGCCTCGAGTCCCACAACGTACGCCACGTCGACCCGGTCAAAGACCCCGCCGGCGGAGAGCACCTGGATGTCGTGCGTGGAGGTGTGGCCGGCGAGCCCCATGTTCCGACGCCCCTGGCGCACGATTTCGTGGGCCGCTGCAATGGGAGCGCGGACGGCACCAAAACCGCCCAGGACAAAGTAGTCGCCGTCGTGCAGGAACGTCTCGATCGCGTCCCGGAGGTCCATCCGTTTTGTCGTCTGTTTCCGCGATTTTGTCCGGAAAAACGCGCGCGCCTTGTCGGGATCGGGGTCGAGAAATACCTCGCCGCCGCCCTGGTCCAGAATTGTCATGAGTGCCTCCTCTCCGAACTCGCGCGAACGATCAACCGTGGCTGGATCGCGATGGCCCGCGGCTCGTGGTCGGGTGGATTCTCGTCCGACTTCCGTGCGATCAGGTCGAGCAGCAGTTCACTTGCCAGCAGCGCGATCTCTTCGCGGGACTGGTGGACACTGGTGAGACCCGGCAGGGTAATCGACGCGAGAGGCGTGTCGTCGTACCCGGCGATCGCGATATCGTCAGGTACGTTCCGCCCGGTCGCCTGGAACGCCTGCAGCGCGCCGAAGGCCATGAGATCGTTGGTCGCAAAGAGCGCCTCAACCCCACGCAACCGGTCCGTCTGTTCCCGGACGATGCGAATAGCGGTTGTGCTCTGGTAGTCGCCGGTGAACACCATATCTGGGTCTACGTCTATTCCGTTGGCGGCGAAGGTGTCCGCGAATCCGGCGATGCGCTGACGCGACTGCCTCTCGTCTCCCGCGGTAATGCAGGCGACGCGGGTAAAGCCCCGTTCGATGAAGTGTTCCGCCACCAGTTTTCCGCCGGTCCAGTTGTCGGAATAGATGACGTCGTATGCCGGGGATGGATCCGGCGGCGGGAACTGCGTCATAACAAAGGGCACGCCGCGCCGCTCCAGAAAGCGTACCGCTTCGGAATCGATCTCGGACTGGACTACGATCAGCCCGTCTACCTTCTTGCGGGTCACGAGCTTCTCCACGTTGCTGAGACCGGTAAAGCGATTCCTGAAGAAGGCAACGATCATATCCTTGTCGGCGCGTTCCAGGCTCTTCCGGAAGTCGTTGTGCAGAGCGGCGTGGTAGAGCAGTACGTCGAAACGGTCGTAGTTCTCCGGGAGAATGACGCCGATCGTGCCGGTGGTGCTCGTCACCAAGCCGCGTGCACTGGCGTTGAACTCGAATCCGTGCTCTTCGGCAATCAACTTGATCCGCCGCTTTGTCTCATCGGCGACGAGATCGCTGTTGTTCAGGCTGCGGGAGACGGTAGAGACACTGGTATTGGCGAGTTCAGCGATGTCCTTTAACGTCAAAGCTCGACGACCCGTTTCTCCTTGAACGATGTGGTCAGCGCAAAACCCACTTCCGTCGCCTTGGTGCCGTCCTTGGCGATAATCGCCGGCTTTTCGCCGCTCTGAATGCCCTTCACAAAGCTCTGCGCCTCGAGCAGGAAGCCCTCCTGGAATCGTTCGTAGAAGTCCTGTACGCACTCCACGCGAGCGCCGACCGAGTCAAAGATCTCCACGCGGTTTTTGTTCGCCCTCATGCCGATTTTGAGGATCCCCTTCGATCCGGTGATCTCCGTATGCGTGTCGTGTCCGTGGAACGCCGTGCGGCTCGCGGAAATGACCGCCATCTTGCCGTCCTCGAACCGGCAGAGCGCGACGGTGTTGTCCGCGTCGTTCACCTCGGCGAATCCCGGGTGGACGTAGCTTCCCCCAATGGCGTAGACGCTCTTGATCTCGGAACCGATAAACCAGCGCGCCAGATCGATGTCGTGAGAGTTCATGTCCATGAAGATCCCCCCGGAGGTGGGGACAAACTTGATCTGGAACTCCGCGAACTCGTCCGTGTCTACCGTCTGGGCGCGAACGAGGAAGGGCTCGCCGATGAGTCCCTCTTCGATCTTTTTCTTCGCGTAGGCGAGGCTGGGGTCAAAGCGCCGGACAAATCCCAGTTGAAAGTGCAGATCCGGCGCAGCCGCCACCACCTTTTCCACGTCCAGGCACTCCTCGATCGTGACGCCCATCGGTTTCTCAGAGAAGACGTGCTTCCCGGCGGCGAGTCCCGCCTTGATCTGCTGGGCGTGAACGCTCGACGTGGAGACCAGGAACACCGCGTCGATTTCCGGGTCCGCTAGGAGGTCGTCGTACGATTCGTACGTTTTGTTGACCCCCAGTTCGTCCTTTGCCCAGGTAAGTTCGTCCGAGACGACGCTGCAGGCGGCCACGAGGTTTGCGCCGGGAACGCGGTAGTGCAGGTTCTGCGCGTGCCGTTTGCCCAGCCGGCCCAGGCCGACGATTCCGAGTCTTACTTCATTCATGTGCTCTCTCCCGTTTTGGTACCGATGCCTTTTGGTACCGGTCCGTTCGCGAGGAGGGCAATCAACTCCTCCGCGCGCTTCCGGAGCGCCCTTAGGGGCGCCCGGGTCAGTGTGTACCGGTCAAACTGACCGGGATTCTGCTCGAACTCTGCGCGGAGCGAGTCGCCCCAGGCGCGCCGCAGCACCGTTCCGATGTTGAACTTGGCTACCGGTCCCTGTGCCATGCGGCGGAGGTCCTCATTCGGTACCCCCGAGCCCCCGTGGATCACGAGCGGCGTGTCCGTTGCCGCGGCGATCTCCGCCAGCAGGCCACGGTCCACGGCGGCGCTCTTGTCCGTCAGTTTGTGGACGGTCCCAATCGATACCGCCACGGCATCGACGCCGCTTTCGCGGCAGAAGTCTGCCGCCAACCCCGGGTCCGTCGGTTCGTCCTTGATCGTACTGCCCGCTTCGTTATACGAAACCGAGCCGATCTCGCCCTCAACGCTGACGCCGCAGGCGTGGGCCATCTCGACCACGTGCCTGGTCCGCGCCACGTTCTCCGCAAAGGCCAACTGGGAACCGTCGAACATGACCGACGTATACCCGGCGGCGACCGCACGATAGATCAGGGGAAACTCGTACGTATGGTCCAGGTGCACGCCGACCGGTACCGATGCGCGTTCCGCCACCGCTCGGAGCGCCGGACCCAGTACCTCCACGGGGATCGATCGGACGATCTCCTTGTTGGTCATCAGGATCACCGGTGCGCCGACCCTTTCGGCGGCGGCAACGACCTCTATCGCCTCGTCGAGTCCGAAGACATTGAATCCCGCTATCGCTCGCCCTTCGACTACCGCTCCGGCGAGCAACCCATCCAACCGTGCAATCATCGCCGGGGCCTACTTGAATTTGGCGATCATGTCCTTGAGTCCCGGGATCGTGTGAACCTGGTACTCGTGGTCGGGGTGGAAGTACTGGATCAATGACCGCTGGTGGCGGCCGGCCAGTATCGTGAAGTAGTACATCTCGTATCCCGGCGCCGCCACCGACGGGTGATACGTCTTGTCGAGCAGGATCGTGCTCCCGCTCTTCACGTGATAGACCGGACCAAAGTCGTCGTCACCGGTATAGGCGAACTGCGCGCCAAAACCGTGGTCCGGGTTAAATCGGTAGTGAAAGGCCTCCTCGAAGTCCGTTTCGATCGGCGGGCGCTCGATGTGGTGCTTGTGCGGCGGGAAACCGGACCAGCCGCCGGCGCCGACGGTGAAGAGTTCGCTCACCAGGAGGTTCCCCGCACGCCCCTCCGCCTTTTGGCCCAGGACGTGATAGATGCGGCGGTGCGTCTTGGTGTCGTCGCTTCCGTATTGGACCGTGTCGATGTCGTCCGGGGAGACGCGAAACGGTTCAGGTCCGGTGCCCGTCCGCCCGCCGGCAACAAAGATTTCAGCCGAGTCGCCCTTGCCGGTGATCGTCACCTTCGCACCGCGCGGCGCGTACACCGAATCGGGTTTGCCCGCCCAGAGGTGATCCCGCGTTCCCACGCTCTCGAATCGCTCGCCGGCCACGTCGATGTCTACCGCTCCGGAGACGACCACGAACACCGACTCGTGCTCTTCCAGTTGCTGGGAAACCGACTCGCCCATCTTCAGGCGAACGTCGTTGAAATAGATCAGCGGCGTCCAGCTGTTGTCGACGTCGATAATCGGCTCGTTCCTGTTGTCGTATGGTCTACGGTGATAGGGCATTCTCTCTCTCCTCGATGAAGCGTGATATCTCCGGCCAGGTTGCCATGTCCTCGGCGCATCGCGTCTTTGAAATGTTGATCGAAGCGTTCGCGGCGCCCGCTGCCAGCGCATCTTCCAATGAGTCGCCGCTGAGAAGCCGCGAGAGCAGCGCCCCCGCAAAGGCGTCTCCGGCGCCGTAGACCTTCGCCGGTTCAACCGGGTATACCGGTCCGCGTATCGTTCCGCCGCCGGCGGTAAACGCCGTGGAACCCTCCTCCCCGCGTTTCACCACAACCACCGAGTTGCCGGCGTCGATGAGGCGCGCCGCAGTGGCGGCGTCCCGCTCCCGGGGCGTTGCACCGGTGTTGCCGTAGACGGCTTCCAGGGCGTCGAACTCTTCGCGGGTGCCTATCACGACGTCACAGCGCTCGGCCGCAACGGTGAGCGCCACGGAGGCCGTCTCCGGACCGCTCCACGAGTAGGGACGGTAGTCCACGTCGAAGGCGACGAGCGTTCCCGTCTTCCGGGCCGTTTCGATCGCAAGCATCGCCGCGTCGCGCGAGGGAGACGCCGCCAGGGCCGTTCCGGAGACGACGAGCATCGCCGTCGATGCGATGTGATCCGCGTCGATATCGGCGGGGTTGATCAGGAGGTCTGCCGCGTTGTTGCGATAGAGAACGGTGTTGGATCCTTCCCGTCGCGTCTCCGCGAAGGCAACGCTCGTACTGGCGCCGCTCGTGTCGAAAACGATTCGTGACACGTCCACTCCCAGCTCCCGGAGGAACTGCACGACGACGTGCCCCACCGGATCGTCGGCAACGCGGGTGATCATGCCCACGCGCATTCCCAGGCGTGCCATGGCAGCGGCGATATTTGCCGGGGAACCTCCCAGGGACTTGGCAAACGAGGGGGTATCCTGAATCGAATGCCCCGGCTTCGTGTAGAGATCCATGTTGACTCGTCCGAAGGCTACGCAGTCGAGCCTGCGCCCGGAGGGAACGGCAAGGACGTTCATTAGAAGAGCTTCACTTTCCCGAGCATCTCCTGCTGTTCCCGGTACGCCTCGACAACTTCCCTCTTGTTCGAGACTTCCGGGATGCCCACGCGCCACCACGATTCGTACCCGTCGGTCATCGATTTCTTGACCGTTTTCACGTCGATCAGGACGGAACGGGTGCTCTTGCGCGCCGCTTCAAGGGCCTCCTTGAGTTCAGCCGCGTTCCGCGCGGAGAAGGAGTCGCACCCGTAGCCCCTGGCGACGGTAGCGTAGTCAACGGGGATATCCTCTCCGCTGAGCGTGTTCGTTTTCTCGTCCCGGTAGCGGAACTCACATCCGAAGTGCGGAATGCCCTTTGATCCCTGCAGGTTGTCGATGCAGTGGAAACCCATATTGTCCACCAGGACCACCGTGATCTTCTTCCCCTCCTGCAGCGAGCTGAGAAGCTCCGAGTGGAGCATCAGGAAACCCCCGTCGCCAACGAGCGTGTAGACCTCGCGGTCATCGCCCACGGCGAGTTTGGCGCCGAATGCGCCGGGGACCTCGTATCCCATGCAGGAGAAGCCGTACTCCAGGTGGTAGTTTTCGGGATTGACCGGCCGCCAGAGGCGCTCCAGGTCGCTCGGAAGGCTGCCCGAGGCGGAGACGATCACGTCGTCGTCCTCCATGAAGTCGCTCAACATACCGATCACCCGCGTCTGGGCGAGTCCGTCCGAATCGTCCAGGGTGAAGAGGCGCTCTACCTCGACGTTCCATTGCTGCTTGATGTCCATTAGGTCGTTGCCGAATGAGGCGGTGTACTGTTTGTCGCGCAAGAGCGGCGTGATCTGTTCCAGGGCGGTCCGGGCGTCCGCCACGAAGGGTTTCGCGTTCATCTTGTACGCGTCAAAGCTGTTTACGTTGATCGTGACGATCTCGAGATCGGGGCTTTGGAAGGCGGACTTGCTCGCCGTGTGAAAGTCGTTGAGCCGCGTCCCCACGGCGAGAATCATGTCCGCGTCACGGGCGATACGGTTGGCGGCGAGCGTTCCCGTTACGCCCAGACCTCCCAGGTTTTGGTCGTGGTCCCAGCGTATGGAGCCCTTCCCCGCCTGCGTTTCGCCGATCGGGATCTTGAACTCCTCTGCAAAGGCTGCGAGCGCCTCACCCGCTTCGGAGTACCGCACGCCGCCGCCGCAAATGATCATGGGCCGCTTTTTACCGGCGATCGTGTCGGCGATGATCGCCGCTTCGCCGGCGGCGAGGGGGCGGCGAGAGAAGCGATGGACGCGCTTTGCAAAGAACTCTTCCGGGTAGTCGAACGCCTCGCCCTGGACGTCCTGTGGCAGCGCCAGGCAGACGGCACCCGTTTCCGCCGGATCCGTGAGGACCCGCATGGCGTTGATCAGTGCCGTCATGAGCTGCTCCGGACGCACCACGCGGTCCCAGTACTTGCTCACCGCCTTGAAGGCGTCGTTGGCGGTAAGGTTGTAGTCGTAACTCTGCTCTATCTGCTGGAGCACCGGGTCCGGCTGGCGGCACGCAAAGGCGTCGCCGGGCAGCAAAAGGAGCGGGATCCGGTTTGAGGTAGCGGTACCCGCCGCCGTGACCATGTTCAAAGCACCGGGGCCGATCGAACTGGTGACCACGATGATCTTTTGGCGGTTGTTCTGCTTGGCGTACGCTACAGCGGCGTGAGCCATGCCCTGCTCATTTCGACCCTGGTAAAAGGTCAGGTTGTGGTTCGGTTCCTGGATCGCTTCACCAAGCCCCACGACCACACCGTGCCCGAAGATACCAAAGATACCTTCAACGAACTTGATTTCGCGGTCGTCCACCTGCAGATACTGGTTGTCGAGAAACTTCACCAGCGCCTGTCCAACGGTCATTCGAATCGTCTTCATCACTCCCCCTTCACCTCGTCGATCGTTACGACGCGTTTTTCTTTGTATGATCGCCCGGCCGCGGTTCCGATGTAGAGCGGCAGCAGCCCGTCGATACCGGTGACTTCCGGTTCAGTTCCTTGTCGAATCGCCTCCACGAACGCCCGCGATTCCGCGCTGTAGGCGTCCGCGTAGCGTTCCAGGAAGAAGAAGAGCGGTTTGTCTGCCGAGACGCTATCGGGACCGAAGTACTCCACCCGCGTAGGCGTGTTGTTTTCCGCCCGGAGCATACCCTTGCGGCCAAAGACCTCGATCCGTTGGTCGTAGCCGTAGATCGCGGCGCGGCTGTTGTCGATTACCGCCATCGCCCCGCTTTCAAACCAGAGGGTGATAATGGCGGTATCGACGTCGCCGGCCTCGCCGATCGCCGGATCGACGCGAACAGCGGCGGCCGCATGAACGGCGGTGACTTCGGAACCGGCCAGGAAGCGTGCCATATCGAAGTCGTGGATCGTCATGTCGAGGAACATTCCGCCGGAACCCTTGACGTATTCGATCGGCGGCGGCTCGGGATCACGGCTGCTTATCTTGATGATGTCTACCGGGCCGACCTCTCCCGCGGCCGTTCGGTCACGGACGGCCCGGAAGCTGGGATCGAAGCGACGGTTGAACCCCAACTGGAGGCGCACGCCGCACTCTTTCACGGTTTCAAGCGCCTCGCGCACCTTGGCGATGTCGAGGTCGATCGGTTTTTCGCAGAAGATGTCTTTCCCTGCCCGGGCCGCCTCCACCATGATCATGGCGTGCGTCGACGTCACCGAGCAGATGTAGACGGCGTCGATCTCGTCCTTGGCGATGATCTCTTTGTAATCGGTGGTGCGCCCCGCGATTCCGAGTTCATCGAGCCACGCCGTGGCGTTGTCCACGTAGGGGTCCGCCACCATGGTTACCTCGACCCCCGGGACGTCCCGGACGAGGCTCATGGCGTGGACCCGGCCGATACGGCCCGTTCCGATAATGCCGATTTTGATCGTTTTCACTCGTGCTATACCCCCAGCGTCTGGATAAATTCGCGATTCCGCTTCGCGTTTTCCTTTGGTGTTCCCGTGCCCGGCAGAACGTCCTGCTCCACTACGATCCACCCTTCGTAGTCGATCTCCCGCAGCACCGCGAGTACCGATACAAAGTCGATGTCACTCTCGGCGAGTTCGCAGAAGACGCCCTCACCAACGGCGGCTACGCCGTCGATCTTTTCGTTTCGGCACTTCGCGGCAGCCTGTTCACTGTAACCCTTGAAGTGGACGTGCCGAACGCGGTCGCCGTACTTCCGGAGGGCCGCAATCGGATCGCCGCCGCCAAAGGCGATGTGCGCCGTATCAAAGGCGATCCCGACCAAGTCGGGATCCGTCCCGTTCACAAACGCGTCGATCTCGTCCGGCGTTTCAACAAACGTCGCGATATGGGGATGGAACACGGTGTGCAGCCCCGTCTCATCCTTCACGGCGCGGGCCACTGCATTGGCGCCGTTGGTGAACGCCTCGAACTGTGCCGCGGTCAAACCCATCTCCGGCGTGATGCGTCCGGCGTTGTTGGTTCTGATGATGTCGGTGTGCGGATCGTTCCCGAGTACGATCACCGCCTTTTCCCCGCCCACGGTACGGAGGAGGCGCGCGGTCCGTACCGCTTCGTCGATGCTCCGGCTAAGACGGGACGCGTCGTGTAGATACACGGACACCCAGGAACCGATCAGCTCGAGCTTCCGTTGGTTCAACGCCACCGACAGCTCCGAAGGATCGGTGGGCATAAAGCCCCAGTCACCCAACTCCGTTCCCGCGTACCCGGTTTCGGACATTTCGTCGAGCACGTTCTCATAGGTGAGACGGCTCCCTTCCACGTTTTCGATGACGCCCCAGGAACAGGGTGCGTTACCAATCTTGATCACAGTGCTCTCCTCGGATCGAAATCTTGTTTGGTGGTGCCGACCATTGTACCCCGGGTGCGTTGTTTTTGCAAGCGTTTGCATTGATTTGCAACGGGCGCGGTTCTCGTCGACCACCTGCGACGCGCCCGACCTCATAGCCGGACATTCAGTTTGATATTAATTATAACGGGATTTTATCCAGATTATTTTTTATTTTCATTGAAAATAAACGTTGACAATGGGTAAGTGTGGTGCGAGAATGATCGTGTCTTTGAGACGGAGGAGTTTCTATGAAGAACAAGGTCTCTTTTTTGCACGGCCCCCATGATTTGCGCGTGGAAGAGGTGGAGGTTCCGCGGCTCGGAACCGGACAGGTGCTGATCAAGGTGAAGATGTGCGGCATTTGCGGGTCCGACGTTGAGTGTTTCGAAGGGAACAGCGCGGAAGGGCGGTACGACATCGCACCGTATACACCGGGGCACGAATGGGCCGGTCAGATCATTGAGGTGGGCCCCGAGTGCAAGAGCGGTCTCAAAGTGGACGACAAGGTTATCGGCGACTGCGTGATGGGGTGCGGCACGTGCTACAACTGCAAAGAGGGCAAGATGCCGTCGGCGTGTCTGAACATGCGAGAGATCGGCTTCCGCCCCGATTCGCCCGGCGGCATGGGCGAATACATGGTCGTTGAAGAGCAGTACGTGCACGCGTTTCCCGATTCCTGGAGCTGGGAACTCGGCGCGTGGCATGAACCCTTTTCGATCGGGTACTTCGGCGTCTGGGGCAACGACGGGTTTATCGACGCCAGTGATACGGCGCTCATTCTGGGCCTGGGGCCCATCGGTCAGACCGCGTTGATCGTCGCACAAACGAGCGGCGCCAAGGTGATCGTTGCGGATCCGCTCGAGTCGCGGCGCGACCTGGCCGTGAAGTACGGTGCCGACCATTGCGTCGATCCGACATCAGACTTTGTCGACCAGATCATGGACCTCACCGGCGGGCACGGCGCAAACGTGTGTGTCGAGTGTTCCGGGAACGACGCCGCCCTGGCGTCACTCTTTGACGTAGGTGCCCACAGCGCTCGTGTGCACTTGGTGGGCCACTCGATCGGTCGGAAGGTACCGGTGGAGATCGGCAAAACGATTTGGCGCACCTTGCGAATCACCGGGTCCGGTGGGACGAAGCACTTCGGTCAGCGGACGATTCGCTTTATGGATCGCATTAAGGACACGGTAGATATCACCGGCCTGACCTCCCATCGTTTCGCCTTCGACAAGATTCACGACGCGTTCGACGTCGCTGTCAACCAAAAGGCGGACGCGATGAAGGTGATGCTCGAGATAGACCCCTAGGAGGAATGCAATGAAGAAGTGGCTGACCACGGAGTATCCGGAGATCATCTTCGAGGACAACGAAGTAGGTCGATTAAAGAAGAGGCTCTTTGACGCGCCCATGGCGGAGATCGAGACGATCCTCGATGAATACGAGATCCCCTCCGAGTCGGAACTGGGGAAGGGGTACACCTACATCCAGTCCACACCGCGGGCGGTGGCGATCGAGAAACGGAAGAAGAACGACATCGTCTTCGTCCCGATCGGTGTGACCGAGAATCACGGCATGCACAACAACACCGGCCTCGATACCTACATGTGCACCCAGATCGTCGAGGGCGTCCGGCGCTACACGGCCAAGCACGGCGCGGAGTGCAACATCTGCCTGCCGCCGCTCAACTTCGGGAACCACCCGCACCACCACCTCGGCATGGCCGGTACGATGATCTTTCCGCCGGAGGTTGTGCAGGAAGCGCTCATCTACACGATGGCGGGCCTCTGGGACGACGGCTACCGGAAGATGGTCTTCATCAACAACCACGGCCACCTGTGGACGCTGGTGGGGGCGATCCAGGAGTTTATGAAGCGCTTCCAGCTTCCGGCGGTGGTGCGCGTTATTGACTGGCACCGGGCGGTCCGGGAGTTCTTCTTCGTTACGGACCGGCCCGACTCGCTCTCGACCAACTTCATCCACGCCGCGGAAGCGGAGACGTCGGTGGCACAGCTGCTCTTCCCGTGGATGATCGACATGAAGTACGTCCAGGATTCCACGCCGGAACGGCTGATCGAGGATGGACACTTCGACCTCTCGGTTGATCCCTACCGGCGGCCCAGCCGCTGGTCCGAGGGGGAAGGGCACATCGCGATCGAGCGATACGCCACGCCCGAGGGCGTTGTGGGGACACCGAGCAAGGCGCACGTGGACAAGGCGAAACGCCCGATTGCGGCGATCCTGAGCTACCTGACGCAGGTGCACGACCACATCCGGCAGGCCTTTCCGCCGGGAACGGTGCCGGACCCGCGGAAGGTCACGCTTCGCGATCCGGCCGAGGTGGAGCCGTACTGCCGGGAGCCGATGTCGGCCGGGTGGAAGTCGATCCACGAGCTGCCCAAGATCGGGATCTGGGACAAGGCGTAGAGGATCTCTCGTAGGGCCCTTGCTGCCGGGCGTACCCGCTGTGGTGCGTGCCGGTGGCGGCCGACCCGGGGCGCTCCTGCGCGATGGGCGACTGCCGCGAGATCAATAGGGGGCGCGCGATGAACCTGTCAGTCGTAGTCTCAACGCACCAGGCCTCCTTTGAGGCGGTGAGCTTCAAGGGGAGTGTGGGCGACTCCATGGCGGCCGTTGCTGCGGCGGGGTATGACGGCGTTGAGCTTGCCGTCCGCAACGCCGGGGAGGTGAGGGCGGAGGAGATCTCTTCGCTCGCGGCGCGGTATGGGCTTTCCGTACCGGCGATCGGCACCGGCCAGATGTGGGGCGAGGAGAGACTCTCGCTCACGAGCGAAGACGCCGCGGTCCGGGAGGCGATCCTGGGGCGTCTGGACGAGCACATCGCGTTGGCGGCGGATCTGGATGCGCTGGTCATTATCGGTCTTGTACGGGGAGTCTTTCCCCGGGAGGAGATGCGGGAGACCGCTGCGGGCTGGCTGGTGGAGGGGCTTGGTGCGGTAGGGGAGTCCGCTGCGCGCGCCGGTGTCCGGGTGGCCCTGGAGGGGATCAACCGGTACGAGACCGCCTATGCGAACGGGGTAGCGGACAGTCTGGAACTGTTGGACCGGGTGGGCAACGATTCGATAGGGCTGCTCTTGGACACGTTTCACATGAACATCGAGGAGCCGGACATGGCGGAGAGTATCCGGATCGCCGGTGACCGCGTGTTCCACTTCCACGTGGCCGATTCAAACCGCTGGTACCCGGGAGCGGGGCATATCGACTTTCGCGAACTCGTCGAGACGCTCGCTTCCATCGGCTACGACGGGTGGATATCGGGCGAGTTCGTGCCTAAGCCGGATGGCCCGACGTCGATTCGGAAGGGAATCGAGCACATGCGGCCGATCGTCACGGCAACCACGGGGTAGTGAGGCAACGGGTCGGACGCACTGCTTGGTTTTAGGTCGATCGCGAAGCGACCGGTCGCGATCGATCGCGAGTTACCGCAACCACCATGGCGAGAAGCGCCAGCGTGCCGCCAATCGCCCGCGCCATAGTAAGCATCTCGTTCAGAAGGAGCACGGAAAAGAGCATCGACGATAGCGGGATGAGCGTACTCACCACGCCGACCACCGATCCGCTGAGTCGTTTGGTTCCTGCGCTCCAGAACGCATACGCGAGCGCGGTCGCCATTACCCCGTAGTAGAGCGTGGGGAGGATTGCCTCGCGCCCAGGGAACGGGTGCCCAATCGCTTCGATCATCGCCAGCGGAGCCGAGAGCACCCAGCCGGCGAAGATCACGTAGATCGCGTGGTCCAGCGCGGGCCGTTTGTGATCGCTTTTTTTCCGCACAATGGACAGGAGCGCCTCGAAGAATACGGCCCCGCCGAACCAGAGATATCCGCCGACCGGACTATCTCCGAAGCGCCGGAAACCGTCGAGTCGCGTAATCAGAAGCGCGCATGCCGCCAGGCAAGCGGCGAACCAAACTCGTCCCGGTATCTTCTCCCGTAGGATCACTCCAGCTTGGAGCGCAAAAACGAGGGGACCAAAACTCATCACGAGACCCGCCTCAAACGCGGGCGCGATTCTGAGCCCGCTCAAGAGGCAGACGCGAAAGAGTACGATTCCCGACCCGCCCTGGACAAACACGAGCGCCCACTCACGAACACCCATCCGCCACGTGCGTTTGATCGACGCAACCCGAAACGGCACCAGCGTCGCCAACGCGACGGTGAGACCGCCACACACAAAGATAAAGGTCGAAATTTCTCGGACGGCCAGTTTGCCGACAATAACGCTCGATCCGGCCAGCACAAAGCCGGCGGCGAGCAGCACTGCCCCACGGACCGTTTCGTTCCTGCCGCTCTGCATCGCCACTAATGCCCCTCCATACTCGGTTTCGGACCCAAGCGTAGAAAGGCAGGCGGTATTGTCATAGAGCCACATTTTTTGAATATTGAGGTACCACTTATGTACGGGATCGTAATCGACCGAACGTCCGATGAGACGTTGTACCGGCAGCTCTATCGCGGGTTGACCGACGGGATCAAGCGTGGGCGGCCCGCTGGAACCGCGAAACTCCCTTCGTCACGCGACATGGCGGCGCATTTTGGCATTTCGCGCACCGTCGTTCTTTCGGTCTACGATCAATTACTCGCCGAGGGGTACACGGTGACGCGTTCCGGATCGGGCACGTACGTCGTTCCGGGGCTCGTAGCAAGCGCGTCGCGCGCGCGTCCTCGTGCCCGGACGGACTCAGCGGGGCACGCGCCCGGGAAGACCAACGGCGCCGATCGAGCCGCTCCCGTATCAACGTGCTTCGCTCCACTCGAAGAGGGCGTCATCGATTTCCGGTCGGGCCTCCCCGATCTGCGGCGGTTTCCGCGTTCGGCGTGGCAGAAGAGCATTACGACCGTTCTGAAACTGCACGGCCGCGAACTCCTGTCGTACGGGCCACCCGAAGGGGTCGCCGAGGTGCGCGAAGCGATCAGCGAGTACTTGCTGCGTCAACGTGGAATCGATGCGTCGCCTGAGAGGATCGTGATGACGGCGGGTACGACCCAGGCGATTGGTCTGGTCACACGATTGCTGCTGGCGCGGGGCCGCGGGACGGCCGTCACGGAGGATCCCGTTACGCGCGATATCCCCCGAATAATCGCGCAGCATGGCGGCTCTGTCATTGGAGTCACGGTGGACGAGGACGGCCTGTGCACCGAACGTCTCCCCGACCTCCGGCGGGCCGCTTTTGTTTACGTGACGCCATCGCACCAGTTTCCCATGGGCTCGGTTCTGACGATGAGCCGGCGCGTTGACCTCGTTGCGCGGGCAATCGATGCCGACACCTTCATCGTCGAGGATGACTACGATTCGGAGTTCCGCTATCACGGTCCGCCGCTGAGCCCCCTCTTCGGTCTGAACCCCGACCGCGTACTCTACATTGGTACGTTCAGCAAGACGCTGGCGCCCGGATTAAGAATGGCGTTTCTCATCTTGCCGCCGCGCCTCATGGACCGCGCACGCGAGCTGAAGTGGCTCACCGACCTTCACAATCCCGTCATTGAGCAACTGACATTGGCGCACTTCCTGAGTTCGGGAGCCTACTACCGCCATCTGCGAGCGATGCGGAACGTCTATCGTGAGAAGCGCGCGTTTCTCCTGGCGTGTCTCGCCGGGGCGCTGAAACGACCCTACCGCGTCCTGGGAACCCAGACGGGAATCCACATCATACTCGCCGTTGACGGGTTGTCTATCGGCGCGGACTGGCTCGAACGAATGCGGGCGGAGCGATTGGCCCTCTACCCGGTCGACCGCCATCGCGTGACTCGCCGCGACCTGGGGAATGCGCTTATCCTCGGCTACGGCCACCTCGAGCTGGACGAGATCGAACACGGAGTTGGGCTACTGGCAGCGGGTTTGGAAGTTGCGTAGAGGGCGAACGGCGCACCGGCACTATGAGTCCCGACCGTTGCCGTCCGGAGTATCCGTCGGGACTCGTATCTCTACGCGCCGGGCGAGCGTTGAAATGCCTCCGGAGACCCGTTATGATTGCCGGATCACGCGAAGGTTCCCTCCGGGAGATCGGAATGCAAACCGAGTTCTATCGTGCCCTCGCTCCGGTATATGACGAGTTGTTTCCGGTGGACGAGACGGTCTTGGCGTTTCTTGCGTCGTCGGTAGCAGACCGGTCGCTCGCGGTTGTCGACGTAGCGTGCGGCACGGGTGGGTACACCGAAGCACTTGGAAGCCGGGGACTCGACGTTGTGGGAATCGACAGCGACCACACGATGATCGAAACCGGTCGACGCGTTCGTGAACCACGGTACGCCTCGAAGCTCCGGGAACACGATATGCGACGCGTCGACGCGCTCGCCAGCTCGCCGTTTGGTACGCTCTTTTGTATCGGCAACTCGATTTCTCACCTTCCCGGTACTGAGTACATCGAGGCTGCCATCGGTGCGTTTGCACGCGCCCTCGCACCGGGCGGTATACTCGTTTTCCAGTGTGTCGACATGGAGGCGATCACGATTGGTGGTGAGCGTCGATTGCCCATCATCGAGACTCCGATTTGGCGGTTCCTTCGTACCTACGAACGAACGTCCGACCTCGAGACACGGTTCAGGGCGGAGCTTGTCGACAGACGCACCGGAGAATCGGTACCGATCGAACAGCGACTGGTCCATCCCCGAGCACAGTGGTACATTGATGCCCTCGAACGCGCGGGTTTCACGGACGTTGAAGTGTACGGTGGTTTTTCTTTGCAGTCTGCTGGTCCCGATTCGTGGGTACGGGTCTATCGGGCGGCTCGAATGGACACCTGACCGCATAGTGAGCCCGCAGGCGAGTTTTGTCGAAACTGAGCCGTACTTTTACCTATATCAATTTCTAAACGCTATGGGTGTGCCACGATGGGCGCCGGTGAGAACAATCCGTAGATCGAGTTCGGCGGGCCCGCCGTCGGCGAACCGGTCGAGGATTCACATACTCAGTGCAACACGGTAGGCACAAAGAAAACGATACACCATTTCTTGAATCCCAACTTCTCACAAACCACTGCTCGAACGCACAGATCGCTCGCATCCTCGGACGGACTCGCAGCACCATCGGCCGCGAGCTGGGACGGAATCGAGCCAACTCAAACAATGCCTACCGCGTTGAATCGGCCCACAGCTACGCCACCGCACGACGTTGCGGAGTTCCGCGTGGCTCCAACCTCCCACCACTCCCCCTGCCATTGGAACCTCGTTGAAGCACTTCTCGAACTCACATGGAGCCCCGAGCAGATCTCCGGTCGCCCTGCAGAGGTCGAAACCCACGAAACACTTGGCCACTGGGAGGGTGATACCGCCATCGGATCCGATCGCTACCACTGCGTCCTTACCCTGGTCGAACGAATCTTGACCCCACTGGTTTGTCGAAAAACGGCAACGGATATTTTTATCGATAAAAAATAACTATATTTTTAAGGAGTTGCTATTCCTCTTTCGATCCGACGCCCCGATTGCTATTGACATATCGCAGAAGGCCGAGTTAAGGAGTTTGGTGAGACTAACTCCGTTGGTCGTCTCTTCGGTTGGAAATGGACCGTGAGTATCGAAACAAAACGCGACGAGACGGTGAGCTGCCGCGCACGCTCGTGTCGGCGGTGCTACCGACTCGTTCGAAGGAGAGTTTGCATGTATTTACGTAGCAATCGGATAGGTGTGGGCGTTTTGCTTTGCCTTTTTATCGTACCCGTCGCGCTATTTGGCGGAGGTTCTCAGGAGCCGCTCGAACCGGCTGCGGAAGCTGTACCCCAGCCGACCGGTGAGACCACGGTACCCGTTCAGATCGTCGTTCCTACCGGTGTGCCGGCGATTAGTGTGAGTCACATGGCGTCCGGAGCGCTTACCGTGGATGTGCTCGGGTACGAGACATCGATCGAGGTGGTTGCGTCTCCCGATGTGATGGGTGCGCGCCTCGTTTCCGGCGAAGCGGACATCGCGATCGTGCCGACCAATCTCGGTGCGCGCCTCTATAACCAGGAGGTTCCCGTCCAACTCGCCGGCGTTGTCGTCTGGGGGATTCTCTACGTTGTGTCGGCGGAACCGATCGAGAGTTGGGACCAACTACGAGGGCGGGAAATCGGTATGCTTGGGCGCGGGCTGACTCCCGACATCGTTTTCCGGTACTTGGCGCAGGAAAACGGTCTGGAACCCGATCGCGACTTCTCGCTCCGGTACGTCAACGCCTCCACGGAACTTGCACCCAATTTTATCACCGGCGCCACGAAGGTTTCCATCATGCCCGAGCCGATGCTCACTATGGTGATGAGCCGCGCCCAGAGTGCGACGATTGCGTTTGATCTGCAGGAGGAGTGGGCGCGCGTGTCCGAGTCGGGGCGCCCGATTCCGCAGGCTTCACTCGTGATTTCGACCTCGTTCGCGGAAGGTCATAACGCCTACGTGGCGGAGTTTCTCGACGTATTCGCCGAGTCGGTTTCGCTGGCGGTCGGTGATCCGGCCGCCGCGGCCGAGTATAGCGCGGCCATGATGCCGCAGTTATCGGCGCCGCTCATCGAAAAAGCGATGCCGCGTACCAACCTCGAGTTTGTCGATTCGCTTACGGCTCGGCCCGCGGTCGAAGAGTACCTGCGCGTGCTTGGCGCCGATTCCCCGAACGTAGCCGCGGGTTCCCTGCCCGGTGACGACTTCTACTACGTCAAGTAACGCGGCTTCGTTGAACGACGTGCCGGACGGCGGGGCCGCCTCCCGCGAGGCGGTTCGCCGCCGACGCATCCGGCGAGTCGTGTCGCCGCTGTTGGGGCTCAGCGCCTGGCACATCGCCTCGGTGGTTGTCGGGAGGAGTATCATTCTGCCGTCTCCACGAGAGACCCTCGTCGAACTGTCGTACATCGTACTTTCGCCTACATTCGGGAGCGTGGTGGGCGCGACAGTCGTACGTGTTCTCGCCTCGTTTGCGATATCGCTCCTGGCGTCGCTCGCGATCGGTATCGCGGCCGGCTTGTGGCCCGCCGTGGAGGACACGTTCCACGCGCCGATCACTATCACGCGGTCGGTGCCGACGATGGGGATCATACTGCTCTCCCTCATCTGGCTCGACTCGGAAGGGGCTCCGCTCCTCGTCGCCGCGCTCGTCTCGTTCCCCATCATGTACGCGTCGGTCGTGACGGCGATTCGTGCGATTGACCCCCTCCTATCGGAGATGAACACCGTCTTCGGAATCGGTTTGTTTCGACGCGTGAGAGAGTTTTATGTGCCCTCGATGGTTCCCCACCTTCGGGCGGGTGTGGCGGCGGCGTTGGGGCTGACCGTCAAGGTCATGATCGCTGCCGAAGTATTGAGCCAGCCGAACGAAGGGATCGGTACGATGTTTCAGATCGAGCGGGCACGACTGAACACACCCGGTGTCTTCGCGTGGTGTCTTGTCGTGATCGTCATTGCCGGGACGTTGGATCTTGTCCTTACGCGACTCTCCGGCCGGGGGAGCGCGCGATACATTTCGGCACGCGCCGCCTGAGTGATGTGATGACGTTTGCACGTCTCACAAAGCGATTCGGACCAAAGGTCGTTTTCGACGACTTTTCCTTGGTGGTTGAACCGGGCGGGTGTACGGTCATTCTCGGACCTTCGGGGTGCGGCAAGACGACGCTGCTCAGGATCGCGGCGGGGCTGAGCCAACCGGATTCCGGCGAAACACGAACGTTCGCCCGGCGACCGGTAGCGTTTCTCTTTCAGGAACCACGCCTGTTGCCGTGGAAGAACGTGGCAGCCAACGTCTCGTACGTGATGGATCACCGCGAGCCGGCCGACAAGCGCGACACCAAAGCACGGGATCTACTCGATCGCGTTGAACTCTCGGATGCGGCAGATCTTCTTCCGGCGGAACTCAGCGGCGGCATGGCGCGGCGCGCAGCGCTCGCACGCGCACTTGCATCGCCCGCGGACACGCTCCTCCTTGATGAACCCTTTGTGTCCATCGACACCGACCTGAAACGGCGTCTCGCCGTCGTCGTGGCGGCGGAGTTTCGAGACCGTTCGCAGACAGTGCTGTGTGCGACACACGATCTCGAGGTCGCGGCGACGATTGCCGACCGGATCGTCGTCTTCTCGCCGGCGCCGGTTGGGATCATAGCGGATATCACGGATACCGGGGACCGCGCGGCCGTGCAGCAGCGACTCGAGGCAGTCGCGGTGGGTTTGCCGGACCCTTAAGCCTTGTCGCCCGCTGTGTATATAAAAACTGCTGCCCTATTGCTACCGACGTTGACAGCCGATCCGCTGGTTCTATAAAGTTAGGCTAAACAAACTTCCGGAGAGATCCGGCGTTCCATATACCGGCCGCGCGTTCTCACGCGCGCGTGGCGCCGAGCCCCGGCCGCGCGCCAACGCACCAGACGAAAGAGGAACTATCGATGTCAGAGGTTTCGCTCTACGAAACTCAGCTCGTACAAAACGGCAAAACCGGAATTCCGCGCCTGCTCGAGATCGCAGGCACAAAGTCCGCCTACCTGGTGTTTGCGAGCATTCTCGCGGCAATCGCGGTGGTTGCCCAGGTGACGCCGTTTGCAACCGTCTATCTGCTCGTCCGTGAGCTTCTCTTGAACCTCGGAAATGTGGCGCAGATCGACATCGCATACGTCTGGCGGTTGGGCTGGATTACGTTGGGTGGAATCGCCGTCTTCGGCGTTCTGACGTACACCGGCAATATGCTTTCCCACATCGCTGCGTTTTCAATCCTGTTCGAGATACGGTCCGGGCTCGCGGCCAAGTTGGGGCGCATGCCGATGGGCTACTTCACCGAGCGGACCAACGGCAGCATCAAGAAAGTGCTCCACGACGATGTGGAACGGATCGAACTATTCGTGGCCCACCACATCCTCGACATCGTACAGTGCGTCGTGCTTCCGATCGTGTCCGTCGGCGCATTGTTCTTTTTCGATTGGCGCTTAGCCGTCGGTGTCATCATCCCGCTTCCGCTCGCCTTTTTGGCGCAGTATTCCATGTTCAGCCCCAGAGGCCTCGAGCTATACGAGGAGTGGCAGAAACGCCTGGCCGCCATGAACGGCACGATCGTCGAATACGTTCGCGGGATGCCGGTGGTCAAAGTGTTCAATCAGACGGTTCGGGCGTTCAAGCGCTTTGCCGCCGACGTCTACGCATATCGCGACCTGACGCTTCACTGGGTCAAGGTATCGGCGACGAGCTTCACAGGGTTCCTGACGCTTTTGAGCGCCGGCCCTCTGTTCGTATTGCCAATCGCACTCTTCCTGATGCGCAACGCCGGCGGCGTCGGATACGTCGATCTGGTGACGACGGTTTTTCTCTTTCTTTATATCGGTATGGGGATCGCGACGCCCTTGTACAAACTCATGACGCTCGTAGCGCACATCGTTCAGATCACTACGGGACTCACCAAGATCGACGAGGTTCTCACCGCTCCCGAACTGCCCGAACCCGAGGACGGCGAGGAACCGCACGCCACGAACATCGAGTTTCGCAATGTTTCGTTCGCGTACGGCGAGCAGACGGTGCTTGACGGCGTATCGTTCACCGTTCCCGCGGGGAGCGTGACGGCGTTGGTGGGGCCATCCGGAGGCGGCAAAACGACGATAGCGAACCTCGTCGGCCGCCTCTGGGACGTCGGGTCGGGTCAGATCATGGTTGGTGGTGCGGATGTCCGACACATCGGCAGCGAACGGTTGAACCGGTTGGTGTCTACCGTCTTTCAGGACGTCTTTCTCTTCTTTGACACGATCGAAGAGAACATCCGAATGGGGAACGGTGATGCGACGTTCGACGATGTCGTTGCCGCGGCTAAGGTGGCGCAAATCCACGATTTCATCGATTCACTACCCGAAGGATACGCAACCAAGATCGGTGAAGGCGGTACCTACCTTTCCGGTGGCGAACAGCAACGCGTCTCGCTGGCGCGGGCAATTCTGAAAGACGCGCCGATCGTCGTGCTGGACGAGGCGACCGCATACGCCGATCCCGAAAACGAAGCACGCATCCAACGGGCGCTCCAGACCGTGCTCGACGGCAAGACCGTTATCATCATTGCGCATCGTCTGTACACGATCACAGACGTAGATCAGATACTGGTGATTGATCGCGGCCGCATCGTCGAGGCGGGGACCCACCGCGATCTCCTAGCGACTGACGGGCTCTACCGACGTATGTGGGACGTCCACACGAAGGCGCGCAACTGGAATCTGGACATGGACGAAGGGGTGGTCCGATGAAAGCGTTTTTTGAAACGATAACGAACGGTCGACTGCGCACGCTCGCGAAACCGATTCTCGCTCAGTTCATCCAATCGGTCCTGCAGGGGCAACCGTACTTCGTCATCCTCTTTGTGATTCTGGAACTGATACGCCCCATCACCGACGCGGGGCGGAACCCGGATCTTGTGCGGCTCTGGTGGTACGTCGCGTGGTTGGGCGCGTCGCTTGCACTGCTCTTTTTCACGGGACGCTGGACCTATCGGACGGAGCACTCGGCGGCCTATTCGGTGGCGGCGGAGGGGCGGCTTGCACTGGGCGATCATCTTCGGCGTCTTTCGATGGGCTTTTTCCGTGGCCGCGATCCCGGTGATATCACCGCGCTCATGCTGCAGGACTACTCGAACATCGAGATGATGGTTAGCCACCTCCTGATGGACGCAATCGGTGCGGTTGTCACTCCGCTCCTCTTCCTTGCGTTTTTGCTCCCGTTCAACTGGCGAATGGCGCTTATAACCGTAGCTCCCATACCGTTGGCGCTCCTGGCCGCGATCGTCACACGCCGGGTGGTCATGTTCACCGGAAACCGACACATCGCTGCCAAGAACGACGCTTCGGCCCGCATGCTCGAGTATCTCGACGGCATAAAGAACATCAAAGCGCACAACCTGCACGGCTCCAAGTTCCAGCGCCTGAAGCGGTCGTTCGAACACTTGAAGAGGATGAGTATCCGCGTTGAAGCGACGGGTGGTCCCTTTGTGATCACCGGCGTTTGGATTCTAAACGTCGGCATCGCCTTGATCATGCTCTTCGGAATCTCGTTTGTAATCAACGGTACGCTTGGTGTATCCGAGTTCCTCGTTTTTCTGATCGTGGCAACGCGCATGTACGACCCGCTCAGCAAGGTACTCATCACCTTTGTCGAGCTGAGCTATTTCTCGATCTCGGCGGGCCGCGTCCGGGCGATTCTGCAGACTCGTCCGTTGCCGGTCGGTTCGACGTCCCATGCAATTCGTGCCCACGACATCGAATTTAGCAGCGTGCGGTTCCGCTATCACGACAAGGATGTCCTGACCGACGTCTCGTTTCGTTCGCCGCAGAACTCGATGACCGCCCTGGTCGGGCATTCGGGCTCCGGCAAGTCGACGATCACGCGCCTGATTGCGCGATTTTGGGATGTCGACGACGGTGAAGTGACGATTGGGGGGGTACCCGTCGGTGCGATTGCCGCGGAGGAGCTGATGTCCATGATCAGCATGGTCTTTCAGGACGTGTACCTCTTCAACGACACCATCGAGAACAATATTCGGGTCGGAAAAACCGATGCGTCCATGGAAGAGATCGTTGCCGCCGCGCAACGCGCACGCTGTCACGACTTCATCGAGGAACTCCCCGATAGGTACGCGACGATGGTCGGCGAAGGAGGCGCGACGCTATCGGGCGGAGAGAAGCAACGAATCTCGATCGCCCGGGCGATCCTTAAGGACGCTCCTATCGTCCTGCTCGATGAAGCCACCGCTTCGCTCGACCCCGAGAATGAACTCTTCATTCAGCAAGCGATCGACGAACTGATTCGCGGTCGGACACTGGTGGTGATTGCGCATCGGCTCAGTACGATCACGCACGCCGACCAGATAGTAGTGTTGAAAGAGGGTGTGATCGTGGAGCGCGGCACGCATTCCGATCTTCTCCAGGACGCATCGGGGGTGTACCGGACGATGTGGGACGAGCAACGCAGTGCGCACCAGTGGAAAGTCGCCTCTGCCGGGAGGTTTTCCGTACCCGCGGAGTGAACGCACGGGAACGCTGAGTGAAGTTGCCCGCCGGCCGAGCATCGCGAGGTGTCGGCGTGTCCGTCTTGTTACCCCGTCACATTTCCATTGACCGCTTTCATAGGTTCCTTGGCGTTCGCCCCTTCGATCGATGCCGGACCAATCGAGCCAACTCGGGTTCAACGTTGAACCCGAGACGCAGATTTTCGTACTCGTCTATTAATTGCCTGGACCCGTGGGTACAAGATCTGCGCGCACGAATCATGGTGTTCTTGTCCGTGCAACGAGCGGATGTAAACTCGAATACGTCTACCTTGTACCCGAACGTTGCGATCAGGTGCGCTCTCATCGTATCCGCGACCATATACACTAATCGATCCTTAAACGCTTTATACCGAGTTACCCCTTTGACAGCGTTGTTTTTGAACGACTTCCGAACGCTGTGTTGGCAACACGAGACGGAAAGAATACACCTCGCTTGCACCTTCAATCCTACAAACAACGCTTTGTCCGTAGCGGAATCGCAAGCGTGGAGCGAATACGCTACGTCTACTCGCGGCAGGTCGGGGAGTTCGAGAATGTCTCCCGCATGAAAGTGCATTCCATCGAATCCGAGCGTACGAGCAATACCCTTAGATTTTTCGACAAGTCGCTCGTTGTTGTCGATGCAATGGATCGTGACACCTCGATTCTGAAGATTATTGTAGAAATGATACGTAAGGAAGCTCAAATAGGAGTTCCCTGCCGCACAGTCGATGAATACCAGTTTCCTTTTGGATGATGTCTTTCGTACCTGAGCGTGAATGACTTCAAGGTATGCCAGTATCTGTTCAACTTTTTCGCTGTTACCGGATCCGGGGTGTGTACCACGCAAACGGATAAGATGAAAGAGTGAGTGCAAAGAGTGTTTTTGATCGCCGTCGATCAACATTAATGCCTCCTGGAGTCTGAGAGAAGGCAAGTGTTGCCGAATGGATCAACAAATCAGATGAAAGTACGGACGTACGGGAATGTGTTGAAATCCACTCGAACATAACTCGCCTTTGTCGAAATAAAGGGCCGAGTACGTCTGACTGTGGGTTTCAACGGTTCCGGCTTCGTCGTTCATAAGGCGACCTTACCGGACAAGCGACTCCCTTTCGCTATTGTGTAGCCTAATAATTGCGGAGCTTAGAGGAAATGTCAACTCTCGCCCTACGGTAAGATTTTTGGGTGAGGCAACACGCGTATCGTATCTCTCAGTATTACCGTCTGTTATTCGTTGTCACGTACACAAGCTTCGTGACACCCTAGACTCGTTGCGCGCCAGGCGCGGCCATCATCTAATCGGAATCGATCTCCGGGAGGTAGCGCCGGTACTTCTTGGGAGGAAAGTGCCGTTGTCAGGAAAAAGTTCGCCCACATCGAAGCGATAGAGCCTGATAGCCAATCCGCCTGGTAGAGACGGTGCTCCCGCCGCAACGGCGGCGAACCGATCGCGGATAGGCGTTGGTCGTCACCGACCGGCATAAACGCCGAATAGTACACGCGGCGCATACCGAGTCTGCGGTAGAAGTAGGAGGAGAGCGTGACGATCGTACGATCGCTCTCGGGACTCGCCCCGACGATGAGCTGTGTCGATTGACCCGCGGGGGCAAAACAGGGGACGTGTTGAAAACGGTGTTTCCGATCCTCCCGCGTCTCTTGGAGCTTGTCGGCCAGGCAATCCATCGTGCCGACGATCGCCTTGAGATGAATATAGCCTCCAAATCCCTCGTCACGGCGAAGACGACGTGCCACAGCGATCAGTTTGCGCATCGTGAAGTCCGGATCTCCCGCGATGCCGGAGCTGAGAAAGAGTCCCTCAATGTAGTTGCGCGTGTAAAACCGCTTCGTCAGCTCAACCAGCTCGTCTACGGTGAACGAGGTGCGCCGGATATCGTTACTCCGCCGGTTCACGCAGTAGGCGCAATCGTAGATGCAGTGGTTGGTGAAGAGCACCTTGAGTAGTGAGATACAGCGCCCGTCGGTCTACCAACTGTGGCATACACCTATTGTCCGTGCGATGCCGATACCGTTTGTCGTTCCTCTCGAGTTCCCCGATGAGGCGCAGGAGGCGTCGTATTTGGCGGAATCGGAGCGCATACGAATAGATTTCCACCGCCTGGAGCCGGCGAGATCAACAGTGGTGCGGCCTCATACTGGAAGAGTGGGGCCGGGATACGCGATAGGGTGCCGGACGATCTCGTACGTTACCCATCGCCCTTGCTCAGCAGGGAGAACTCATCAAAGAGCATAACCTCTCCCTCGGGATCGTTCCAGTCGTAGGCGTAGCTGCGAACGGTGCCGGCTTCCGTATCGAGAACGGTAAATACGCCGATCTCGTTGCTGCTTACGTAGGGAACCTCCACTTCGGATTCTCCGAAGTGTAACTCCGGGTTGAGAACGGTCGGGTAGAGCGGTCGGCGGTCGTGGGCGTCGCCGAAGCGAGGGTAGTTCTCCCGTACAGGTCCGGGTTTGCCCCCTTCGTCTCCCGGGAAGCGCGCCCACGGAGCGCGTCGGGTCTCCACATGGTCGTCCCGATACCCGACGCCGAAGCTGTTGCCGTAGTTGGACGTTTCGATGTAGTGCAGATCACCGATGCGGGTCCGGTTCCACAGGTGACTGTGACCGGTATGCACGAGATGAACGCCGTGATCGAGGAGCAGCGGCTCGATATCGTTGAGCCAGATATCGTTCGCGACCGGATATTCGTAGTAGATATCCACGATCGCCTCGCGCTCCACGAGTGGTACGATATCGCGCTGAAAGGTGCCCGCGTCGGCCGGCCACACGCGCTCGATCGTCTGCTCATCGCCGCTTTCATCCAGGTATGTGATCGTCGCGACGGGATCGGTCATGACCGGCAGAGCGTTGTCGCCGAGGCCGAACATCGTTTGGTGCCCCATGACGATCCTGTAGCGCGCCTCCCGAAACTCCTCGCTTTCAAGGACATCGACGAGCCATTCGTACTGCTCCGTACCGACGCCGTAGTACTCGAAAAACATATCGCCGAAGCCCCATTCATCCGGATCGTTGAGATGCTCGGGCGCCTCGGAGAACTTGCCGCGTCGATTCGGGTTCCAATGGCGCCACACTCTGTTGACGTGCATGGAGATGATGAAGACATCGCCGAATCGGTTCGCCCAGTAGCTTTCTCCCTGCGGTGCGTCTTCCGGGTGGTTCCACATCTCGAAGTACGCGGTGTGTTCGTACGACCGGTCCCGGATGTACTGCTCCCGAAAAAGAACCGCCCGTTCTGGATCGGCCGGAGGTATGATGTTTTCGGCAGCCACTTCGCGCTCGTATCGATACTCCGCGTACCAGCGCGGTTGCGGATCGCCGTCCACCGGACCGATTCCCGCCTGATCTTCGGCGTGCTTCGCAAAGCGTCCCGGCGTCTCGTGATTCCCGATCGTGCCGAAAACGGGCGCGTACTGAAGAACGGCGCCGCCCGTGTAGGGGTGATCGGGAAACAGCGTCCGGAACGTCCCCTGCAAGCTGGGGAAGAACGCCGGGCGCTCCTCGTTTCGGCGATCGAACCACTCACTCGCACGATGGGGGTTGTCAACAAAGTCACCCGCAAAGAGAACCGCGTCGGGGATGCCGACCGTTTCGACGAGCTTCTGGAACGTTCCGGGACTCATGGCGCGGTTTTGCTGATCGCTCGTAAGGACGATCGTGAGCGGCGTACCGGGCCGTGGGTTCGCCTGCAGCGTGTACACGTGGCTACGGCCGACCTCACTTCCGTCGGTGCTCGTCACGTAGTAGGAGACTCTCTCTCCCGGTTCGAGACCGGTCACGATCGCTTCGTGGCGCCAGACACCGCGTTCGGTAAACGAATCGTACAGGCGCTCACCGGCGGCGTCGAAGAGATCCGATTGGTGATCTTCAAATGAACGGCTCATCCTCGTCGTGACTGCTCGAACCGTGTTTTCCAGGTATTCGCCGTAAACAACGGCGTGTTCGGTACCAACGAAGTCGGTGAACCACGCCACGGTGACCGTGCTCTCGGTCGGCAACTGCAAATACGGCTCGGTCAAAAGAGACAGAGTCGCCGGCCGGCCGGGGTCAAAGGGGGTGATCGGCTCTCCTTCCCGCACTCCCGTCGTCCACGCCGCCGTTATTACCAGAAACAAATCGATCACGAGAACCGATACCTTTGCGCGCATCGTCTACTCCTCAATCCACTCTTTTAATTAACAGCATCTTCCGCATGTATGAATGCCGGATTACATATGTGTGAGGAGGGAGTTAATTCACGTCTTCGCCTCGTAGTGAGGACCCGATCTCCACGGTATCGATAGATCACACACGTCTGTCGCTACCACCACGTCGTCCAGCGCCGCGATCTTCGGATTTGTTGACACCACCGACCTTTCATCCTACTATCAGACAATTGGGGTGTCGCGCGGGAATCGCGGCGGCGACCTGTCCACGAGGAGAATGCGATGATAGTGAAGCGCCCCGCCGGGGGATTTGGAAAAGGGTACACCGCGATCAGCGAGGAGGGCGGCACGCTCTCCACGATGCTGATGGACTTCGGCATCCTGCGTCTCGACGCGGGAGAGACGTACGAGAGCAAGGCGGGGAAAGAACGCGCCTTCCTGCTGATGAACGGCGCCGTGACGTTTACCTGGAGCGGTGACGCCGGGTCGGGCGAACAGGCGTGGGAGCGGCACAGCCTCCTAGACGAGGAGCCGGCGGCGCTCCACGTCCCGTTGGGCGTATCCGTCACGATCAGCGCGGCGGAAGTCGAAACGGAACTCGCGATCCAGGCGGTCACAAACGAGACGGAGTTCGCCCCGAAGTTCTGGAAACCGGGCGACTATCGGCGCGACCGATTCGGCGAGGGCACGTTACAAGACACGAGCACAAGGACCGTCTCAACCATATTCGACGCCGCCACGGCGCCTGATAGCGCCATGGTCCTGGGGGAGGTGATCAACCACCCCGGCAAGTGGTCCAGCTACCCGCCCCACGACCACGCCCATCCCGAGATCTACCACTACCGCTTCTTTCCGCGCCAGGGGTGGGGGCACGCGGAGTGCGAGGACGACGTCTTCAAGGTTCAACATGAAGATACCTACGCGATTCCCCCGGGGGTAACGCACAGCCAGCTCGCCGCTCCGGGGTACGCCATGTACTACATCTGGGCGATTCCCCACCTGCCCGGTGACCGCTTCGGACCGGATAGCCGCAACTTCCGGAAAGAGCACGAGTGGGTCATGGACGGTGCCGCGCCGATCTGGCCCGACGCGTCGGTGGAAGACGTGATCAAGTACCAGGAGAACACGTAGGGCCGGGGGCCGGTATTACCCGGTTAGACGCCAACCACATTGTGTTAGAGCCTCTGACACAACTTCAAGGCGGTTCATTACCGCCACGCGGCAATAGAAAAAAGGGCGAGGCCGAAAACGAAAAAGGTAAGCACGGTTCCCAGTTTGGGAGCGACTCCACTCACCCGTTTCGCAACTCGTTTTCCGACGGGGCTCATCACAAGGAAATAGAGGGCGATGCCGAGAAGAAGGATGATGAGACTGTCGGTAAACTTATCCACTTTGAAAAGAGCCGGAAATTCCACTGCCGTGACGGAGGGGTCACCCACGAGACGCCATACAAACCGGGTATAGCCCGCCCCGTATACCCCGGAGAGAAGAACCAGAACGCTCAGAATCACGAGAGGGATGACGGTTGCCGCGGAGTGGCGGTGGTTGGAATCGTGTCGTCGAAAACCGGAGATGTCCTTCGGCCCGGGCAGTGCAATCCTCGACAGTTTGATAAACGACGCAGTGGTGCCCACCGCGGTGAGCCACAAGAGGATGTAGGCGGGTGATCCGTCCAAGGCATGGGAGATAAGCTGTTTGCTGACAAAGCCGTTGAACGGCGGTATTCCGGAAATGGAAAGAGCTCCGAATAACAGGGCGAGGGCGATCAGAGGAGAACGGCGTCCCAAGGGGCCTATTCGAAAGAGGTTTCGTTCACCGACCATATGGATGGCATGGCCGATGGCGAGAAAGAGAAGACCTTTGAATAGAGCGTGATTGATTGCGTGGGTGTAGGCGGCGGGAACGGAGAAGACGGAAGCCGCTCCGGCGGCGGCGAGTATATACCCCATCTGGGAAATGGAGTGATACGCCAGAAGACGTTTGGAGTCACTTTGGGCCAGAGCCCATCCTACGGCGACAAGAGCGGTTATTGAACCGAGCCACATCAGCATCGAATGCATATGAAAGGCGTGGAAAACGGCGAGTATCCGAAAGAGGGCGAAGAACGATGTTTTGATCAGTACTCCGGAGAGGAGGGCCGAGACCGGGTGGGGCGCCCAGGCGTGAGCTTCGGGAAGCCAGGTGTGGAACGGGATGAACGCCGTTCGAACGCCTATTCCCACACATAGAGCCGCAAGGGCGAAGTTGATGGAGCGTCCGGGGTACCCCTGGAGAATCGAACCGATCTTTTCAGGGAACCGGTTTTCCCCGGAAAGAGCGCCTAGAACGACAGGATCGGTTTTCAACTCGGCTATCCGTTCGGCGATAACCGCAAATGAGAGGGTGCCGAGGTCGCGATAGACAATGAACACCCCAAGAAGGAAAAAGAGAATTCCGACCGAGCTGAGAAAGAGATATTTCAGGCTGGCGAGCAGACCTTCATCGCTCTTCTCCCAGGCAATAAGAACGTACGCCGCAATGGCGATAATTTCGAGACTGACGAACATGGTGAAGATGTCGCCGGTGAGGACCACCGCTTCCATACCGGCCACCAGCATCAGCAGGAAAAAAAAGTAGCGGAGGTCGAACTCCGGCCGGTCCAACGAGTAGATTGCCACCATGAGAGAAATGAGTACGATGAGCGCCGAGGCGAGCCACGCCGGCCCGTCAAGGATCAGAGAGATTCCAGGTTCTCGAACAAATCCTCCTAGGGCGTACGTGAGGTTCTCCCCGTTCAATACCAGGGGAAGCTGGAGGAAGAGGACCACTGCCATGGCCGCAAAGATGGAAAGGGCGAGTGCGGTACATACTCTCTTGGCCGGTACAAGCTTTCCCAGGAGTGAGAAAAGAGAACCTGCCAAAGGAAAAAGTATCAGGAGTACGGGTTCAGTCATCCGCTTTCCAAATCCGGTCTTCCAGTTCGTCCATGTTCAAGGTTCCGTATCGCTGATAGAGGACGTAGACCAAAGCCAGGGCGAGGGCGACAATGCAGATACCTACAACTATGGCCGTGAGCATCAGCGCATGGGGAATCGGATCTACGGGAATTCCGGCGGTATCCATGATTGGGGCATCTTCGCCCGACAGAGAGGCGTAATAAACAAAAAGCATGATGATCGCGCTGTTGGCGATACTCAAGGCGATCACCTGTTTCACCAGGTTCTTCAGCCCTATTACCCCCCACAAGCCGAGAAGAAAGATCGCGCCGATCAGATACCAGGTCATTCTCAGTCCTCCCGAAACAGGTACATGCAGATCAGACTCACTCCGCATGCTACCTTGATACCGATGGCAAGATTGAGAAGAAAGATGAACCGGGCGGCCGGCAGCGGGCTGTTTGTCCAACCGGGTCTGGTGAAATCGCCGAGAAAGCCGACGCCCAGTACCAAACCGACGACTCCCGCTGCCAGAAAAACGCCGTAGGCCGCGGTTTCAGCCGCGGATAAACGGTGCATAGGGAAAAGCCGCTCCGCGGCGGAGACGCCCCGGGCCATGGCAAGGAGGATCACCCCGGAGGCAATCACAACCCCGCCCTGGAATCCCCCGCCGGGAGAGGTATCGCCGTAGCTTACCAAATAGAGCCCGAAGAGAAGCATAAAAGGAGCGAGTTTCCGGGCAACGACGTCGAGTATATCGGTCTTAGCCATTACCGGCGCTGCTCCACAAAGAAGATCACCCCGGAGACGGCCAGCATCAACACGACGGTCTCTCCCAAGGTGTCAAAGGCGCGATAGCCGAGGTAAATGGCGGTAACCAAGTTGACCGCCCCGGTCTCGGCGACGCCGTTTTCCACCACATGACCCCGCAGGGGCGTTTCCGTCGGATGAGAACCGCCCAGAATCAACGCAAGAAAAAGGGCAACGGTGACCATGGCCACAATTTCAACTATCCGCATCACTGCGTTCCCTTCTCCGGATTTTGTGGACGATCCAGATGAATACGATGCTCCCCACCCCGGTTCCCACGGCGGCCTCGGTCAGGGCCACATCCGGAGCACCCAATACGAAGAAGAACAAACAACTTACCAGACTAAACACACTCACCAAAATCACCGAGGTAAGAAGGTCCCGGGCGGCCAGGGAGAGAGCGGCCAGCACGGACAAGACGACCAGGAGTGACTCATTCATCGGACGTATGGGACAGTCTCTGTCGTTCGGCGTAACTCCGCCGCCAGGGCACCACGTCTTTCTCCCAGGCGTAACGTGCAATGAGATGGGAGGAGATGGGGTTGGTAATAAAGAAAAAGAAGGCGATCACCAGGATTTTTCCGGTCATCGGGCTCCACCCGGCGGCAAACATACAGGCGACGAAAATCGAGAAAACCGATGAGGTGCTCGCCGTGGATGATGCGTGGAGTCGGGTGTAGACGTCGGGAAAGATCAGCACACCCAAATTGCCCATGATGCCGAAGATCACCCCCAAACCGATAAAGATAACCGTTCCCCAGTTCATCCCCGCTTCCTCCCGAAATACCGAACCATGGCCAAGATTCCAATAAAACCGAAGATGTCGTACACCAGTGCCACATCGAGGAAGCTGCTTCGCTCCTCCCTGACGGCCAGGAGCACCAGAATCGCAAGGATCTGGGCCGACACCATGTTGAGACCGATCATCCGGTCCGCGGTGGTTGGGCCGACCAGAACCCGAACCATACTAACCAGAATCGATCCTAGGAAGAACCACAAGGCGTATTGCAGTAGCTGGTCCATGACTCATCCCGCTATGCCCAAATCCGTTTGAGCACTCTTTCAAACGATTCGGCGATCAATTTGCGCGCGTACCTCGAATGGGTCGTTCGGGAGTCGAGCCAATGGACGATGAGATGATCGTCATCGAGAAACAGGGTAATCGTTCCGGGAGTCAGGGTAATTGAATTGGCCAAGGCCGTTCTGGCGATATCGGTTCTGAGGCGGGTCCGAAAATGCACCACCCCGGGATTGATCCGGCCCCGCAGGATTTGCCACAAGACCCGAAAACTCGCGCCGTACATCTGAACGATCAGGAACAACAGGTAAACGATGAGAAAATGAACCCGGGGAACGTGTGATCGGCGGGCGGCTTCATTCTCTTCAACAAACACCGGCCAGGTGAACAGCGCCACCAGGCCGCTTTGGACCAATCCCAAAAGGAGGTTGCCCAAGGAAAGAGACCACGTGAAGAGAATCCAACCCATCCAGAGGTAGAGAGTGGTAACGAAGAAACGGACGACGTTCCAATGAGTGCTGGACGCCATTACACTCCCTCCCGGCCGGAAAAGATATCCACCACCTCCTGGGGGGTCCTGGCCGCAAGAAGGCCGGCTTTGGTATCCGGATCGTAGAGGTAGCGGGAGAGCTTGCTCAAAAGGCGAAGGTGCTCATTGTGGGTTCCCGGAAGCCCCACCATCAGAAAAAAGAGTTGAACCGGCTGCTTGTCCACGGCGTCAAACTTCGCACCGGGCACTTTCCGTCCGAAGGCCAAAGCGGTACCCGTCACCGAATCCGAGAGGCAGTGAGGAATCGCAATGCCGTTCCCTATGCCGGTCGTCGCCAACTCTTCCCTGGCGATCACTTCGGAGGCTACCCGATCGACATCGGTTACCGTTCCGGTTTTCCCCAACACGTTTACAAGCTCACGAATGATTTCAGGCTTCTTCTTCGCTTGTATGTCGAGAGACACCGCATCAACATCGAGAATAGCGGAGATGAGATCACTCATGAGAGCCTCCATTGCGATCCAGTGGTTTGATCTATCCGACAAAGCCGACGGCAAAATCGACCGGTACGGTAAACAGTATTCCGGTCCCTGGAGATGATAGTCCACCGCATACCTCGTCAAGAATACTACGGAGACGGTGGATGCAATCGTCATCTTCCACAACCGACAAGATCGTTTTGTTATACGGCTTATTTCCCTTCATGAATTCTTTGAAGTCCGCAAACAACGGCACTTCATAGGTGAGGAAATGCCCCATTCCTTCGGAGTCGAGAATCGTAGCGCCGTTGACGCCTGCCTCGACATACGCCTCCAAAACTCGCTCTAGAAGCTCTTCACGATTGAGAACGAAAACTATGAGTTTCATGGCAGCGCCCGCTTTTTCACGGTCCCGATTATAACGGCCGTCCGGTTCTCGGAAAAGCGGGGAGAGAGTCCGTTTCAATCCGACAACGTTCCCGATAGCGGTATCAGCGATGCCGCGTTCTACAGCGCATCATCGGTGTGACAATAGGTTCTTCATATCAGGGTTTCCTAAAGGCGGCCATTCGCAAGGAGGTGGGATTCTATGCACGTAACGTCCGGCGACCGGTGGGACCCTGGATCGAAGCTTCCTGGATCAGGAGATCTCTCACGTGAATTCCCCGTGACATCAGATAATGGCGCAGCAACATAAGCCAATCCGTCTGGATGATATCGAATCCCATGTCGACCAGTCTGCCCCAACCCTGATCGGGATGAATCAGAATCGACGTGTCGTCGTCGTACCGGTCGGCGAGGCGATCGATATGGTTCAGTTTGATTGCGTTGCCCCAGAGCAGGAGGCCGGAGTCGCGGACGGAGTCGAGGATCGCCGGTTGCGCCACTTTGTCGGATGCAGACGCAAAAACGATCTCGATACCCAGCACATTCAAATCGAACGAAAGCGCCAACTCAATTTCTTCAGGTGTCCTTACGATCGGAATGTAGAGTTGATCGGACCCGGTTTCCGCGAGATTAGCGAGGAGACGACGATCGGCAGGGCTTTTGAGAATGATCTGTTCGGCCATATCGAGCCGTTCCACCAGTTCGATGATTTCCTGCCAGTGTTCCCACCCCCGATCCAGATTGATGAGCGCCTCGCCGTTGAGCGGAGAATCGCCCTTCAGCGCGGCGAGTACCTCTTCCAGTGGTTCAACCTTTTGATCCGTCGGCGCGCCGATGCAGTTGTAAAACCGAAGATCAGCCACCTCCGACGAGGAAAGCGTCTGGATGTTCTGTTCGAGGCCGAACGCCGCGCGTTCGCCCCCGTCGTGGAACGTGACCAAACGGTTGTCGGTGGTCATGGACACGTCGATCTCTAAGATATCCGTTCCCTGGCGAAGCGCGGCGATAAAGGCGTTTGTCGTGTTCCCCACGATGTTTCCCGCCGCCGCGCCGCGGTGTGCTGCTATCAGGACCCGCTTTTCGTCACGTACGTATCGAACCAGTTCGTCCCGTCTGTTTCTTAGACTGCCTTTCATATTTCCCCCAGTTTGTTAACGGGCATCCGTCTATCCTTTTCCCACTTCCGCGGCCGGGTTCGCCAGTTCCAGCCGGCGTTCCAGGAGGACCATGAGAATGATGCTCGGTCCCGCCAGGATCAGTGAGATAACCGCGGCGTTCGTCCGAATGTATGCGTAACCCAGATACTGGAACAGAATCGTAGGGACAGTGGTGAAATCGGGTGAGCCGATGATAAAAGCCAGAGAGAATTCCTCCACGCTTCGGATCAGTACTACGATCAGGGTGGCAAAGATTCCCGATTTGATTGTCGGCAGGTACGCGTGGCGCACGACTCCGAACCAACCCGCGCCCAGATCCTTGGCGGCGTCAATGAGGTCCTGTCGCACCTGGGAAAAGGAGACGGAGAGGATGCGGATGGCGAAGGGAAGGAGCACGATGCAGTGGCCGATCATGATTCCCAGGAATCGGGAATAGACACCGATACTGATGAGGAGCGACGAGAAAAAGATGGCGACCACGAAACCCGGCAGCACCATCGGGAGTAGGGTCAGGAGCCTCGCCACGTTCTTGCCCTTGAACTCAATTCTCCCGAAGGCGTAGGCAGTAGGCATGGCGAGGAGGAGTGTCATGACGGTCACCGCCGCACCCAGGCTGTAGCTGTTGATCATCGACTGCTTCAGAGTCGTCGTCTCCCAGAGCATGGGCCAGCGCCGGAAGGAGAGCTTCTGGGGAAAGACGTCAGGGTAGCTCCAGGTGTAGTCGGGATCGACCATGGCCCAGAGCAGGGCGAGCGCCAGAGGCAAAATCATCCAGACCAACATCACCACCAGCATGGCCACAAGAACACCTGTGTTGAACCGACGGCGGTTTATCTTCATTTCTCTCCTGCCTTTACGATCATTCGCGAGATCATCGCCACCACCGCGGACCCGATGAGAGCAAGGACCATGAGGGAGACCCCCACCACTGCGGCGTCGTTCCAACTTCCCAGTTCCCGCTGCTGCCGCATCATATACTGGGCCATGGAATTGAGCCTGATTGGTCCCGCGATAACCTGGAAGGAGAAGTCCCCTGCCGCACCGATGAAAATGATCGCCAGGGCCGCCTGCAGAGAGGTCAGCGTGAGAGGTGCGACGACTCTGCGGAACCGAACCCAGATGTTTGCGCCCAAATCCTGGGCGGCGTCCAGCACGTCGTCCCGGATGGCTCGAACCGCCCCGGCCAGGAGCAGGAGGGCGAAGGGCATGTTCTTCCAGGTCTGGAGGATGATGACACCGATGCCCCAGGGGTCGTTCCGCATCTTGAGCGGTTCCTCGATAATGCCCATCGCCATGAGTCCATGGTTAATAAAGCCCGAATGGGAGATGAGGTTCACGTAGAGGAAGGCGGCGACCAGACCGGGAATGAGGAGGGGAATCTTGATCATCGACGCGATGAAGTGAGACCCGGGAAAGGGTTTCCTCAGCCACAGAGCGATAGGGTAGGCGATCGTCACTGAGCAGAACGCTCCGATGACCGCCATGCGCGTCGAATAAAAGAACGCTTTCCAGAACGTGGAATTTGACAGTTGTCTCTGCCAGAAATGCAGGGAAAACCCGCTCTCCCCGAGGAAGTTCAAAAACCCCAGGGATTGGACCACCGCCATTACGACGACGATCCCCACAAAGCCCACGATCAGCCCCAGGCCCGGTAGGAGCAGGGCGACAACGGTAATGGAGCGCTTCACTGAATCCTTCATTGGACGGCCTCCAGGAAGCGGATCTCCTCGGGAGCGATTCGGAATGTGATCTCGTCCCCCCGGGAGAGGTTTGTGTGCTGAAAGATCTGCAGTCGATAGGACCGGTGGTGGAGATCGTTTCCGTGCTCGTTCTCGTGAATGAGGATGTCTGTGAGGTTGCCCTGGAACACCGCGAGACCTACGGTGGCGGAGAAGGTATTGTCCTCGCCGCTTGCTTCGGTGAGCCGTGCCGCCTCGGGCCGCCAGCAGACCTTGATTCTTTCCGCTTTCGGGGGCGTGGGGGATGCCACGGTGAGTTCACCCATGGCGGTAGTGATCCGGTATCGCCCGGCGGCGGTGGAATCCAGGACCCGGGCGTCAAACGTGTTCGCCGTGCCGATGAACTCGGCCACGAAGCTGTTGACGGGGTCCTGGTAGATCTCCCAGGGAGTTCCCCTTTGGATTACATTCCCCTGATCCATGACGAAGATCCGGTCACTCATCGCCAGCGCTTCCGACTGATCGTGGGTAACGTAGATGGCGGTGAAGCCGTGTTCCTTCTGCAACTCCAACATCTCGAACCGTACCTGCTCCCTGAGTTTGGCGTCCAGGTTGGATAGTGGTTCGTCGAAGAGGATGATGCCGGAGCGCATAGCCAGGGCACGAGCCAGGGCAACCCGCTGCTGCTGCCCCCCGGAGAGCTGGTTGGGGGTCTTCTTCAACTGGGTACCCAAATCTACCTGGCGGACCACCTGATCCAGGATCTCGTTCCGGGTGTTTCCGTCCATTCGTTGCTGGCGGAGTCCGAAAACGATGTTTTCGGCAACGTTCAGATGGGGAAACAGGGCGTACGATTGGAAGCACATGGTGGTGTTCCTGCGCTCCGGCGGAACGGTAGTAACGTCAACGCCGTCGATGTGGATCGTTCCTGTGTCCGGGACGTGGAACCCGGATATCGCCTTGAGGAGGGTGGTCTTTCCACACCCGGAAGGCCCGAGCAATGTGACGAACTCCCCCTGGTGTACGTCGATTGACACGTCCCGGATTGCGTAGAAATCGCCAAACCGGACGGAAACCGCTTCCACGGACAAGGTACTCATGGGTGTTCCTCCTGCACCGAACAGACACGGCGGCGGCCCCAGGGGGCACCGCCGAGAGTGTTGAATAGCTAGTCCTGGATCACGTTGGCGATGAACTCGGCCATGAGGGTCCGACCGAAGGGGTTCGGTGCCCAGTCCGTCTGGTGCACCCGCTGCTCCATGGGCACCAAGGCCTTGGAGGCGTCGGCGTCCGGGTGCTGGGGAGCGGTTCCCATTTCCACGTTGAAGAGGGTCTGGGTCTCGGCGGAGGTGAGCCAGTCCACCAAGAGGATGGCCGCGGCCGGGTGGGGAGCGTTCAAGGGAACGCTGACGATGTTGCCCCCGCCGTTCATGCCGAACTCGGGGATGTAAAACCTGATCCTCCGGTCGATCTCGTTTTTGTTCTGGAGACCGGCCAGGTGGTCTTCCCAGGCGGGAACCAGGACAAACTCTCCGTCGTTGAGCCGGGTCAGGCTGTCGGCGTTCCCACCGGTCACACCGAACTGGTCTTCCCGGGAGTTGAACCAGTCCCAGACCGGTGCGAGTCTCGCCATCTTGTCGGCGTCGTCGCCGGGGTCCGAAAAATCGACATCGGAGGCGACGTGCCGGGCCACGTTCTGGATGAACGACGGGCCGGAGCCGCCGTTCTCGTAGTTGAAACCGAAATCGCCGGGATTGGCGGCCATGAAAGCGCTGAACTCTTCAACGGTCTGGGGAAGATCGGCTTCGTCGATCCGCAGGGGATCGTAGGCGATGCCGGTCTGGTTGCCCCAGTAGGCCACACCGTAGCCCTGAGAATCACCACCGTTGATGGCGGTGCGGAGCTTGGAACCTTCCGGCAGGATGTCGGTGATGGGGCCGTAAAACAACTGTGTGAAGTCCATGGTGTTGGGGATATCGCCTCCGTTGGACAGCACATCGATGTCCCCGACCTCGCGGTTACGCTCAGCCAGCAGTTTCTGCCGGTTGCCGTCGCCGGTTCCGTCGGGGATGGTGACCTTGATGTCGTACTCGGCCTCGAAACCAGCCATGAGCGGCCGAAGGGCATCCTGGAGGAACCAGTTGTACCAGTAGACTTCACCCTCTTCTTTGGCCTGGGCGACGATCTCGTCCCAGGACATTTCCATGATATTTTTTGCTATCTCGGGTGCTGCCTCGGCTTCGGAGGCGCCACCGGCGAAAAGTGCGGACGCGACCGCGAGGAACACGCCGACAATGAGAAGTGTGTTTTTCATTTTTTGTCTCCCTTTCTTTGCGTTTTTATCGATGACAACGTTGTCATAATGATAATTGGTTGAACATGACAGCGTTGTCAACATAGAATAGCGTTAGTTTTTCGTGAAATTGTCAGGACTCTCTAGGGAAAAAGCCGAATGACCATCACCGAGCTAGCTGAAATCTGCGGCGTTTCGATTAAAACCGTCTCACGTGTGATAAACGACGAACCAAACGTGCGCGCTGAAACGCGCGACCTGGTCCGCACGACGATGAGGAAACACAAGTATCGACCGAGCGTATTTGCAAGAAACCTCGGGCGGAAGACAGTGACGACGCTCCTCATCTCGATCCGACGAACACGGACTTTCGCGAACACGATCTGGCTGGAACGGCTGTTGAAGGAGGTTATCGACGCTGCGCAGGAGGTGGGTTTCCGCGTGCTGGTGGAAACGTACTTCGATGAGTTTGACGAAAAAAAGAGCGCGATGATCGAAGGCAGTCTGGTTGACGCGGTAATCGTCTTCTACGAACGGCACAACGACGCTCGGATCGAGCTTGCCAAAGAGTTTGGAATCCCGGTTGTGGTATTCGGGCACAGCGCCGGCGATGTACCGTACGTCAGCAACAAGAACGAAGAGGCGATGACAAACGCCTATGCCTACCTTTTTTCGCGGGGACTTCGCAGAAGCCGGCTCATTCTCGGCGACAAGTTCGGAACAAACCTCGACCGATACGAAGGTGCCCGTCGGGCCCATCAGGAGAAAGGGATCGACACCGCGTTGTTGGAGGTGGACTGGGGCGTCAACAGCCCGGAAACGGTGAAAAACATCGTCTCAGCTGCCATCCAATCGGGCGATTTGCCGGACGTGTTTTTCATTTCCGGCGACGAGAAAGCCCTGGGCGCTTACAACGCCATCCACGAGTGCGGACTGCGAATTCCCGATGACATTTCCGTCGTCGGTTTCGATGATATCCCCGTCTCCAGATACCTCACGCCACCGCTCACGACCATCCGGCAGGATTTCCGGGGGCTGGCGTACGCGCTCGTTGACTGCGCGTCTCGTCTCATCGAGGGTGAACAAGGGGGCAGAGGCGTGGAGGTGCCGACTGAACTGATCATCCGCGGGAGTACGCGATAGCTTCGGAAAGGCAGTCGGGATCGACGTGACCTACCACGTGGTGCCGGCGAACGGTCGCGCTATTTCAAGGATAGGCGCATCATCGGTTTATGGGGGGCGCGGCGCTGCACTTCTACAAACCCCAGACGCGTAAACGTCGAGGCAATTCCGGTGTAGATGACCGACGGAGATTTGCGTTCCTCGGTGTCGGTAGGATAGACCTCCAACAGGGCCGCTCCGTTTGCACGGGCGAACTCCGCTGCCGCTTTTGTCAAAACGACCGTGAGACCGCGTCCTCGATGCTTCGTACGGATAACAAAACACGACAACGACCACACGTCGGCAATGTCCAGTTGCGTTTTGAAATGTCGTGAATTTGCCAGTCCCGGGAGCCTAGATCGCGCGGTGACACGACACCAGCCGATCGGCTCACCGGAATCGTAGGCTATCAGTCCGGGAGGCGTACCGTTTTGTACAACGCTCTTGAAGAGGGCTTTGTTTTTCGCCGCCTTTCCTCCGGCGCAACCTTCGCCCCAGGCCGTGCTGGACGTGTGGATCCAGTAGGTGCACCAGCAGCCGCCGATTCCACTTGCGCCCAAAACGGTCTCGAAATCATCCCAGCGATCTGGAGTCAAAGGTCGGACATCGAATCCATCGATATTCATGATGCGCTCTCCCGGGCGTCTCGCGGTACGTTCGTTGTGCGGCAGACCGGTCATAGTAACACGGTTTTCCGTGTCCCATACGTGGGCGACAAAAAGAGCCGCCCGGCGGCGGCCCTTGTGTTGATTCGCCGGCTCTGCGCCTATTTGTCCGGGTTCGGAATCATGAAGTCCCGCACTACCGACAGAAGATCGGCGTAGCTGCCGACGAAACCGCGTAGTGTGCGGACCGTCGCGCCGTACGTGTCGAACTCGTCGATCGTCATGCCGTCCGCGTCATGGGCCATCCCAAAATCCTTGAACTTCTTCTTTAACTCCGCGACGATCGCCGGATCAACGGGCGTGTCGATGCGGTCTTCCACCGTCACGTCGGAGCCGTTGAAGCGCTTCGCCCACTTGCAGGGAATCGTGACAACCACGTCTCCACCGATAAACTCGGACCAGTGGTAGTGGTTGCGGTACGCCGCCGCCAGCAGGCGTGTGCGATACCCGCGTTCCTGGAAAATCTTGTACGCGTTCTTGAAGACCGCCACGCCGGCCCACTCCAGGTAGTCCGGGTTGGTGATGATGTTTTCCTTGTTGGCAATGACCTTGATCCAGTCGTCAACGCGTCCCACCATGATGGTACAGACCGGCGCCATCGTAGTGGTGTCCTTGCCCTCCGCTTCACGGCGTTTGAGGCCCCGTTCCACCGCTTCCGCCACAGCCAGCGCTTGGGGCGTGGTGAAGGAGACGGTGGCGTTGATGCTCACACCCTGGTACGTTACCTCTTCCATCGCATAAATCCCCGCCTTGGTCGCCGGGATCTTCACCTGGATGTTCTCCGCCAGCGTCTGGAAGTGGAGCGTCTGTTCGACGAGTTTCTCCGTGTTCCGGAAGAACTTGGGGTTGGTCTGGATCGACAGGCGACCCTTGAGTCCCTTGTTTTCCGTGAAGGTGGGCAGCAGGAGATCCGCGCCCTTCCGCGCCATCTCTTCGATCAGTTGCCACGCCACATCGTCCTCGGTTCCGGTGGGGTTCTCGGCGATGATCTCTTTGATACGATCCCGCCAAAGATCCATCTCGAGGTTGAGTACGTTGAGTACGATCGTTGGATTGGTGGTGGCCCCCACGGCGCCGTGTTCGATGCCGTAGGTGAGTTCCGAGATTGCGCACGAATCGTTCCAGTAGTCTGTTTTTGTCGTCGCACCCATCTCGTGCAGGGGGCTCTTATATGTGGTGTGTGTGTTCATGATTCTCCTCCAAAATTTAATTCAGATTGTCTGACAATACTCTACCATACCCCGCGAACGTGGGCAATGAAAAATCGCATTTTTTTGGCTTCCGCTACGCCTCCGACAGGAGGCGGCGAATCCGGTCGAAGTGGCGCTTGTGCCGCGTCTCCGCCGCGTGAATCTCGTCTTTGGCGAGGGAATCGAGAATCTCCCGGTGATCCGCAGCCGAGTCTTCCAGCGATGACAGTGCCGAGTAGGTACGGCGGATCTCCTCGTGCAGGAAGTTTCGAAGCGTTTCCCAGATCCCGAGGAAGAGCCGGTTTCCGCCGAACCGGATAATCGCCTGGTGGAAGCGATAGTCCGCTTCGATGACCTGTCGCGTTCGTCCCCGGGAGGCGTTTGTTTCCATCTCATCGATGATCTGCGTGAGCTCTTCGAAGGTGGCCCGGGCGTCGGCCGATCCCTCGTCGAGGGCGGATTTGAGGCGGTGGAACGAGAACGCTTCCATGGACTGTCGCAGTTCGAGGATATCCATCATGTCGTCCTCGCCCAGGAGGAGCGCCCACGTGGTGGCCTCCGTGGAAATGGAGGAGCGTTCACACACAAATGTACCTTTCGCCGCCCTGGAAGTGAGCACCCCCAGGTGCTGGAAGGCTTTGATGGCTTCACGGATCGACGACCGTCCGACGCCGAACTCCGTCGCCAGTTCCTGTTCGGACGGAAGCCGATCGCCGGGTCGGTACTTGCCGGATGCGATCAGTTCCTTGAGGCGCGCCATTACCTGAGCCACGACGGTGGTTTGCGAAATCCGCGACGACGACATCGTATTATTGTATGACAATATGGCCTTGCAAACAACCGAGAAGGTTACGCCAGGCGATCCGCGAGATCGGCGAGCTTTTGCTCGAATCCCTCTTCAAGAGGACCCGTTGTTTCCGTGACGCGGAAAAAAAGCGAGTCGGACAAAGCGCGCATTCCACGGTTTTCCAAGCGACGCCGGAGTTTCCGGGTGGAACGTACCGGACTGAAGAAGTGATTCAGGGGCGCGCCGTGGGTGATCGCCAGCGCAAAGGTAGCTCCACTTCTGGCGACACGCGCTGCAAAACGGCGGGCCGGTCCGACAACGGCGCCCCCGCGGACCGGTGCGCAGACAAATAACACGTCCCAGTCATCGTTCCTGCTTTGGTCTTGTAGTACGGGAACGATCTGGACCTGGTGCCCGCGCGAAGTCACTTCCCGGGCAAGCGTCTCTGCAACGTGTTTGCTGTTTCCATGGTACGAAACGAATGCGATCAGGGCGTTCATGGAGACAAGTATACACCATCCCGGCGCGGACGGTGGCTACCGCGCAAACCGGGAGCCGTGGGCCCACAATCCCAGGGCCGGGTTGGGTACGTAGTACACCTCTTCCCCGGTTGGGAGCGTGTTCCAGCCGGGCGCCATCGATTCGGGACGATACCGCTCCCGGGCAGTGTGCAGTTCGAGGAACTCGTAGTTGGCCGATTCGATCTCCGCTTTCGAGAGGTGCCCCGGCGCGTAGGTGATCTCAAAGCGCCCCTCCGACGAACCGTGTACGAGGTGCGCCGCCGCTCCGAGCATCCTTCGCATGCGTTCGTCCTCTTGAACGATCTCCATGACCCGCTCGGTCCCGCAGTACCCGTACCTACGAATCAACGCGTCGATGTCGCGGTCTTCGCCAAACTCCTTTAACCCCGGCGCAATTACGACGAGTTCACCACCATCGGCGATGGCCATTCTCGTCCGATAGACCGCCTTGTTGGCGAGCCAGGTGCTCTTGAACTCCCCGGGATCCATGTACGCGATGACCTTGCGCGGTTGTCGATCCAGAACGAAGACGTTGAGTTCCTGCGCGAGCTCGGCGGCGCGGTGGAAGCACTCGATGTCGTCGCCGACGAAAATGCCCCGGGGGAGCGGCCGGCCCGATTCATCAATACCGATTACGGTATGAACGTAGGTGATCGGGAGGTCCCGCGCGAAGTGTTCGGAAGCGTAGTTCAGAATCGAACGGACCGGGTTGTCCGCGCGGCCCAGGATGTTCTCAATACCGCAGACCGCACTGATGAAGTGGCTCTTGTTGATGCCGTCGGAACCGCCGGTACCGACGAAGATGTTCTTGTTGTAGTTGGCCATACCGATCACTTCGTGCGGTACTACCTGGCCGATTGAGAGAATCCGATCGTAGCCGCCTTCAACAAGCATGCGGTTGACCTGAGCCGGCCAGGGAACACTGATCCGGCCGGCGGTCGCCTCCGCCACGAAATCCGCGGGTACATCGCCCAGCGTGACCACATCGTCTCGCCAGTTGTGGACGCGGAAAAGGTCTCGCGGCGTGGCGCCGAACATCGCGGACAGCTCGTCATCCGACATGGGGGCGTGCGTCCCGATCGCCGGCAGAATGTCTGCGAGGCGGGTGCCGTAGTACCGCCACGCCGCCTCGGTGAGAACACCGGCGCGAGAGTGGAAGCGCGTGAAATCGGGCGGTATCGCCAGGACGCGCTCCGCCCGAGGGAGCGCCTCCAGGGCCGTGCAAAGAGCGTCGCGAAGGTCGTCGTCGGACAAACCTTCGGGGCCTGCCGTTTGCTGTACGTACATCACCGCCGGAGTATACCACGAGAGCGTACGTGTTCGACCGATTCTCGTTG